>NZ_JBVIIT010000040.1:0-60750 GCF_055569615.1 Streptomyces sp. NPDC031379
CGGCGAGCGTCTGGGGGTCTCCCAGATGCATGTGTCACGACTGCTCTCCCGCACCCTCAAGCGACTCAGGGAAGGCCTGCTGACCACCCGCTGACGTGGTGACCGGCACCACAGTGACCGCCTGGAACTCGACCTCTGCCCGACCCGACTCCTGAGACGTTGCGGCGCGATCCGGCCGACGCCGCACGACACGACCAGGAGACGCGGTTGATGGACGAGTCCCGGCACACCTCCTCGGGCGCGGGCGGCATGGGGCGCAAGCCCGTACCGCCGCCCGCGCTCTGCGGCTTCCTCCTGCTGCTGGCGGCGCTGTTCGCCGTGGCGTACGCCGTCGGTGCCGCCGCCGGCCCGGTCGCGCCCGGCATGCACGGCAGCGGAGCCGGCCGGGAAGGCGACGGCGACGGCGGCACGGACATGGGCGGCATGCACGGGGCGGCGCGATGACGGGCATGGCGGCAGCGCCCCTGGTGACGACCGACCTGGCCATCGGCGGCATGACCTGCGCGGCCTGCGTGCGGCGCGTCGAGAAGAAGCTCGGCAGGCTCGACGGCGTCACGGCGACCGTGAATCTGGCCACCGGACGCGCCCGGGTGAACCACCCCCCGCGGATCACACCCGCCGAACTCGTCGAGACCGTCGAGAAGGCCGGATACACCGCCACCCTGCCCGCACCGGTGAGCGGACGGCGCCGCGAGGACGACGGCGACGAGGATGCGACCGCCGCCGTGCGGGAACGGCACCGGCTGCTGATCACCGCACTCCTGGCGGTGCCGGTGCTGGCGCTCTCGATGGTGCCGTCCTGGCAGTTCCGGAACTGGCAGTGGCTCTGCTTCGTCCTCGCCGCGCCCGTCGCCGTCTGGGGAGCCTGGCCCTTCCACGTACGCGCGGTACGGGGGCTGAGGCATTCGGCCGCGACCATGGACACGCTGGTGTCGCTCGGAGTGGCGGCCTCCTTCTCCTGGTCGGCGTACGCGCTGTTCCGCGGCGGAGCCGGAGAACCCGGGATGCGGATGCCGTTCAGCCTGGTCCCGTCCGCGCCGGAGGGCGCGGCGCACCTCTACCTCGAAGCGGCCGTCGGCGTCCCCCTGTTCGTGCTGGCGGGCCGCTTCCTGGAGGCGCGGGCCCGCAGCGGCACCGGCGCCGCGCTGCGCTCGCTCGCCCGGCTCGCGGCCAAGGAGGTGGCGATCCGGGAGGGGGACGCCGAACGGCTCGTGCCGGTCGAGGAGCTGGGAGTCGGACAGGTCTTCGTCGTGCGTCCCGGCGAGCGGGTCGCCACCGACGGGGAGGTGACGGAGGGCGGTTCCGCGGTGGACCTCTCCCTCGTGACCGGGGAGAGCGAGCCCGTCGAGGTCGGTCCGGGCGCATCCGTGGTCGGCGGCGCGGTCAACTGCGGCGGACTGCTGCTCGTACGGGCCACCGCGGTCGGCGCCGACACCCGACTCGCCCACATCACCCGGCTGGTGACCGAGGCGCAGGCCGGCAAGGCGCGGGCGCAGCGGCTCGCCGACGCGGTGGCCGGTGTCTTCGTGCCGGTGGTGCTGGCGCTGGCCGTCACGACCCTGGGGTTCTGGCTGGGTGCCGGGGCCGATCCGCAGGCGGCCGTCACCGCGTGCGTGGCCGTGCTGGTCGTGGCCTGCCCCTGTGCGCTCGGGCTGGCGACCCCGACCGCGCTGATGGCCGCGACGGGCCGGGGCGCGCAGCTGGGCGTCCTCGTCACCGGCCCGCAGGCCCTGGAGGGACTTCGGCACGTGGACGCGGTCGTCCTCGACAAGACCGGCACCCTCACCACGGGCCGTATGACCGTGACCGGGGTGACCGCCGTACCGGGCGGACTCGGCCAGGAGACCGTGCTACGGCTCGCGGCGGCGGTCGAACGGGGCTCGGAACACCCCCTGGGCCGCGCGATCGCCGCACACCCCCGCCCGAGCCCACCCGGTCCGGGGACGCAACCGGCACCCGACACGGGCGAACGCGGTCGCGGGCGGGGGAAGGAGAGGGGATTCGGCGCGGGTGAGCGCGGTTCCGGACCGAGGGGTGAATCGGCTCTCGGCGTGCGCGATCTCGGTCCCGGCGCGCGGGAAGACGCGGATGCCGCTGTGGTCGAACAGGGCGTCGCGGTGCCTGAGGTGACGGGATTCCGGGCCGTGGCGGGGCACGGCGTACGGGGTCGGGTCGAGGGGCGGCTCGTCGAAGTCGTCGCTCCGGAAGGGGAACTGCCCGCCGTACTCGCCGACGCGCTGCGCGCCGCCGACAGCGCCGGCCACACGCCCGTCCTCGTCCGTGTGGACGGCGTGGCCGAGGCCCTGATCGAGGCCGGAGACGTCGTACGCTCCGGCAGCTACCGGGCCGTGGACCGGTTGCGGCGCCTGGGCATACGGCCGGTGCTCGCCACCGGAGACCGGGAGGGGCCCGCCGCAGCCGTCGCGACGGCTCTCGGGATCGAGGAGGTGCACGCCCGCTGCACGCCCGAGGGCAAGGCGGAACTGGTCCGCACCCTGCAGGAGCAGGGCTGCCGCGTGGCGGTCGTCGGTGACGGCGTCAACGACGCCGCCGCCCTGGCCGGTGCCGACCTCGGCATCGCCCTGGGCGGCGGCACGGACGTCGCGATCGGCGCCGCCGACGTGACCCTCGTACGCGGGGACATCGACGCCCTCGCGGACGCGGTACGGCTGGCCCGGCGCACGCTCGGCACGATCCGCGTCAACCTCGGGTGGGCCTTCGGCTACAACGCCGTCACCGTACCGCTCGCCATGACCGGTCTGCTCACACCGATGCTCGCCGCGGCGGCCATGTCCGCCAGTTCCCTGCTCGTCGTCGGCCACAGCCTGCGCCTGCGCGCCTGGCAGCCGTCGCCCCGCCCCCGGAAGGCCGCCCTGTGACCACCCGCACGTCATGGCGCCCGACGCGCCGCCGGGCGGCCGACGCGCTGCTCGCCGCCCTCGTACCCGTCGCCGCCTGCGCCATCGCGCTGGCATGCCTGACCACCTGGGTGACGGCGGGCAAGGCGGGCCGGCCGGCCCGGATCGCCGTCACGTCCGGCCGGGTCCTCCTGCCCTACGGCGACACCGCGGAGACGGCCGCCTACTTCCTCGTCTCCAACACCGGCGGCGCGGACGACCGGCTGGTCGGGGTGACGTCCACCGGCACCGGCGGGGACCTCGGTCTCAGCCGGCACCGGATGAGCGGCCGGGCGGCCGCCTACCGGGACGACGTGGGGTCGATCCGCGTCCCCGCCGGCGGCGCGGTGGCCATGTCGCCGCGCGGAACGGCCGTGACGCTGCGGGCGAAGCGCGGATGGCGGGCGGGCGACCTCGTGCCCTTCACCCTGCACTTCGAACACAGCGGCCCGGTCGGAGTTCTGGCGGTCGTGGTCCGTCCGGGCGACCGTGCGTCCTGAGCGCTCCGCGGGTCCGTGCCGCCTCGGAAACGACCACTCGCCAGGGCCCTCCTCCCGCAGATGTCGGATGTGGGTCCCGCTCAGTTCCCGGGCTGTGGCCGTGACTTGTATCACCGCGGCGCGCATGAGTGCGGGGCAGGGGAAGTTTCCGTACCTCCGCATGACGACCGGGGCCGGGATGGGAGGATGGGGCGCCATGACAGCAGGGTGGTGCTCGCGCACGGTACGGGCCGCGGTGTTCGCGGCCGTCTGTGTCGTGCTCGCCGCCCTGGGCCACGTCATGATGTCCGGCCGGGACGTACCCGCGTGGGCGCTGGCCGCCGGCCTCGCCGCGACCGGCGGCGCGGGCTGGTGCCTGACGGGCCGTGAGCGGGGACCGGCGCTGATCGTCCCGCTCGTGGTCGCCGCCCAGACCGCGCTGCACTCGGCGTTCTCCCTGGCCCAGTCGGTGTCCGACGGCACCACGTCCAGCGCGTCCGGGCACGCGGCCATGTCCATGGACATGGGATCGATGCCGATGGACTCCATGGACATGGGGCACATGGGCATGGCCCACATGGGCATGGGACACATGCACGACGTGGGGCACGCCATGGGAGGCGGCTCCTCGTACGGGATGCCGGCCGCTCACCTGCTGGCCGCGCTCCTCACCGGCCTCTGGCTGGCGTACGGCGAGAAGGCCGCCTTCCGCATCCTGCGGGCCGTGGCCGGAAGGCTGGCCGCGCCGCTGCGGCTGCTGCTGGCCCTGCCCGTCGCCGGCGCCCGGCCGGACCCCGGGCCGCGCCGGCCCCGCTCGGACCGGGTGCCGACCCTCGATCTGCTCATCCACGCGATCACCTCGCGCGGGCCGCCCGTGGGGACCGCTGTCGTCTGAAGACAGCCGGTATCCCGGGGCCGCCCCTGTGCGCCTCGGGCCACGGTCGTACGACCGCGCGCCTGCCGTGGCGTCACCACGCCCTGACACTCCCGTAGCGCCGGACCCGGTGCTCCGGCGGTGCCGTGGCGGCTGCGCGCCGCCGCGCCGCGCGTCGTAGGGCCGTCTCCTCATTCACCGGACCGCCCGCGCTCACGTGTGCCCCGGCCCGGTCACGGTTGACCCGAGAAGGACACCAGGTGATCACTCCTGTCCTGCCCGCAGCGCGGACCGCGTACGACCGGACGGCATCCGCCGACGAGTCGATAACCGCCTGGGCGCTGGCCGCCCGCGGCGGCGACCCCGACGCGGTCGAGCACTTCGTCCGTGCCCTGCACCGCGACGTCCAGCGCTACGTCGCCCACCTGTGCACCGATCCCCAGGCCGTCGACGACCTGGCCCAGGACACCTTCCTGCGCGCCCTCGGCAGCCTGCACCGCTTCGAGGGCCGTTCCTCGGCACGCGCCTGGCTGCTGTCCATCGCCCGCCGCGCGGTGATCGACAGCTACCGCCACGCGGCCGCCCGGCCCAAGCTGTCCGACGTGCCGGACTGGCAACTGGCGGTCGAGTCGGCACAGCCGCGGGGCCTGCCCGGGTTCGACGACGGCGTCGCCCTGCTGGACCTGCTGGCCTG
The DNA here is from genome assembly GCF_055569615.1 of Streptomyces sp. NPDC031379. Lineage (NCBI taxonomy): Bacteria > Bacillati > Actinomycetota > Actinomycetes > Kitasatosporales > Streptomycetaceae > Streptomyces > Streptomyces sp. NPDC031379. The sequence continues at coordinate 4,945 of NZ_JBVIIT010000040.1, forward strand.
TCTGCCCGACGAGCGCCGGGAGGCGTTCGTCCTCACCCAACTGCTCGGCCTGCCCTACGCCGAGGCGGCCAGGCTCAGCGACTGCCCCGTCGGCACCGTCCGCTCCCGCGTGGCCCGTGCCCGGGCGGCCCTGATGGACCTGCTCGCCGCGGCGGAGCAGCCCCCCGCCGCGCTGGCGGCCTGAGCCGTCGCACATCAGGGGAGGGTGGCGGCGCCCGCCGCACGCCGGCGCCGCCACCCCGAGCCGGATCGCCGGCGCGCGGGAACTCCCGGCGGCTGCGCCCCGACTACTGGACCGGGTGACGGAGGTTCGCCCGCGTACCGAGTGGATTCCGGGAGTTGTTCGATGCGTTCTCGTGTGTGGGGCGGTACGGCGGCCGTCGTACTGGGCGGCCTGCTGGCCGCGGGCTGCGGCGGCGGTACGAAGGAGGACGCGGCGGACGACGGCACGGGGGCGTCCGTCTCCGGTGCCTACCCGGTGACCGTCACCGACTGCGCCGGCGCCCGGACCACCTTCTCGAAGGCTCCCCGGAAGATCGTCACCAGCAACGCCTCCAGCCTGGAACTGCTGTTGCGTCTGGGCGCCGGGGACAAGGTGGTCGGCACCGGGTTCCCGCCCGGCAAGGGCACCCTGCCCGGCGCGCTGGACGCGCGGGCACAGCAGGTGAAGGTGCTCAGCCAGAACGTCATCCCCAAGGAGAAACTGCTCGGCTCCGGCGCCGACCTCTACATCGACACCTTCGCTGCCATGAGCGGCATGGGCGGCGGCGGGATGGGCGGCGCGCCGACCGAGGAGGAGTTCGAGGCGGCCGGGATCAGACACGTCTTCCTCAAGTCCACCGCCTGCGCCGCGCAGAGCGAGAAGCCGGTCACCGATCTGTCGGCGGTCGAGGCCGACATCACCTCCCTCGGCGCCGTCACCGGCACGAGCACGCGGGCCGAGCACCTCGTCGCCGGCATGCGGCGGAAGGTCGAGGCGGTCCGCGAGGCGGTCGGCGGTACACCCCAGAGCGCGCGGCCGACGTACTTCTTCTTCGACTACGACGCCGGCACCAAGCAGCCCACCGTCGTCTGCAACCGCCAGATCGCCAACGCCGTGATCACCCTGGCCGGCGCCCGCAACGCCTTCGCCGACTGCGACGGCGACCACAAGCAGGTCGGCTGGGAGGACGTCATCGCCGAGAACCCCGACTGGATCCAGCTCGGGGTGCGCGACCGGGGGAGTGCGGCGGCGAACGAGAAGGCGTTCGACGAGGCCGAGCAGTGGCTGCGGAGCAACGCCGCCACCAAAGGCCTGAAGGCGGTCGAGGAGGGCCACTTCCTGCGTCTCGGCTCCGAGCGGACCACCATCGCCGGCGTGGCGAACGCCGACACGGTCCGCGAGATCGCCAAGACCCTCTACCCCGGCAAGGTCAAGTAGCCGTGCGCGCCGACCTGGCACGCCGCAAAGGCGCGGACACGCCGCAAGGGGAGGGCACGGTCCCGGCGGGCAGGAAGCGCAGGCTCCCGCGGCGCGACAAGGAGACCGTCGCCGCCGAGGACGTGCGCGGTCCGCGCGCCGCGGTACTCGCCCTCGGTCTGGGCGCGGCACTCCTGGTGGCGCTCACGGCGGCCGTGGCCCGGGGGTCCACGTCCATCCCGCCCGCCGAGGTGTGGAGCGTGGTCTGGCGCCGGCTGAGCGGCGAGGCTCCGCGGACCGGCACGGACGACCTGATCGTCTGGCAGCTCCGGGTACCCCGGGCACTGCTCGCCGCCCTCGTCGGCGCCGGGCTCGGCCTGGTGGGCACGGCGGTGCAGGCGCTGGTGCGCAACCCGCTCGCCGACCCCTATCTGCTGGGCATCTCCAACGGCGCCTCCCTCGGCGCCGTCGCCGCCATCGTGCTCGGCCTGGGCGCGGGCGGAGCCCTGGGACTGGGGCTGTCCGGCGCGGCGTTCGCGGGAGCGCTGGGCACCTTCGCACTGGTGTGGGCGGTGGCCCGGCGCGGCGGAGGCTTCGCGCCGCTGCGCCTCGTGCTGGCCGGGGTCGCCGTCGGCCAGTTCCTGTCCGGCTTCACCAGCTACCTGGTGCTGCAGGCGGGCGACGAACAGCAGACCCACAGCGTGCTGTTCTGGCTGATGGGCAGCCTGAGCGGTGCCGACTGGCGCCTGCTCGTGCTCCCCGCCCTCGCGGTACCCGGCGCCTGGCTGTGGCTGCAGGCCCGCGCCCGTGGCCTGAACGCCCTGCTGATGGGCGACGAGACGGCGGCCGGGCTCGGCGTCGACGTCACCCGGCTGCGCCGCGAGCTGTTCGCGGTGACCAGCGTGCTCACCGGCGTCCTGGTGGCCGTCTCCGGTGCGATCGCGTTCGTCGCGCTGATGGTGCCGCACGTGTGCCGGCTGCTGGTCGGCGGCGACCACCGGCGCCTGCTGCCCCTCTCCGCACTGGCCGGAGCCCTGCTGCTGGTCGTGGTCGACCTCGTCTGCCGTACCGCCATGGACACCCAGGAGCTGCCGGTCGGCGTGGTGACGTCCCTGCTGGGGGCGCCGGTCCTGTTGTACCTGCTGGACCGACGCCTGGGGAGCACGAGTTGAGGATCGACATCGAGAACCTGCACGTCGCCTACGCGGGACGTACGGTCGTGGCGGCCGCGCACCTGGTGGCGGCCGAGGGCGAGATCACCGGCCTGGTCGGCCCGAACGGCAGCGGCAAGTCCAGCCTGCTGCGCACGGTCTACCGGCACCTGAAGCCCTCGGCGGGCCGGGTCCTGCTGGCCGGCACCGACATCCGCGAGCTGGCCCCGGCCCGCTCCGCCCGGCACGTCGCGGCCCTGCCGCAGGAACGCGGGAGCGACTTCGAACTGTCGGTGCGCGAGGTCGTCGCCATGGGCCGGACGCCCTACAAGCGGGCGTTCGCGGGCGAGGACGCCACCGACCGGGACGTCGTCGCGCGCGCCCTCGCCGACGTCGGCATGGCCGGCCACGCGGCGCGGCGGTTCACGGCCCTGTCCGGAGGCGAACGCCAACGCGTCCTGCTGGCCCGCGCGTTCGCGCAAGCCCCGGACGTGCTGGTGCTGGACGAGCCGACCAACCACCTCGACATCCGCCACCAGGTCGACCTTCTCGCCCTGCTGCGCGCCCAGCGTCGTACGACACTGGTCTCGCTGCACGACCTCAACGCCGCGGCCTCCGTGTGCGACCGGCTGCACGTCCTGCACGCGGGCTCCGTGGTCGCCTCCGGGGCACCGCGCGACGTCCTCACGCCGGCGCTGCTGGCGGAGGTGTTCGGGGTACGGGCGGCCGTGGTCGACCACCCGCTCACCGGCGACCCGCTGATCGCGTTCGACCACCGCGCACCGGCCGACGCGAAGTGCGAGGCACCGTCACCGTGTTGAGGAGACCGCACCGGCACAGTCCCGTGACGGGACAGCCCGGTCACCCGCCCGCCGGCGGGAACAACTGGCCGCAGGTGGCCGTGGCGGGCCTGCTGTCGTTCGTGGCGATGCTCGACATGAACATCGTGAACGTGGCCCTCGCGGACATCGCCGAGGCACTGCGGGTGCCCGCCGCGACCGCCCAGTGGGCGGTACTGGCCTACCAGCTCCCGGTCGTCGCCCTGCTGTTGCCCGCGGCACACTGGCTGGACGGGGTGGGGACACGGACCGCCGTGCCGGCGGCGACGGCGGGCTTCGCACTGTGCAGCGCGCTGGCCGCCGCCGCCCCCGGCGCGGCCTGGCTGATCACCGCCCGCCTCGCGCAGGGCGCCTTCGGGGCCGTGCTCTTCGTGCTGATGCCGGTGCTGGCGATCCGCTCGGTGCGGCCGGAGCTGCGCGGGCGGGCGATGAGCGTGCCGGCCACCCTCGGGCCGCTCGGCGCGGTGATCGGACCGGCCGTGGGCGGGCTGCTGCTCGACCACCTGGGCTGGCGCTCCGTCTTCCTGGTCAAACTCCCCTTCTGCGCGCTCGCCCTGGCGCTGATGGCGATCCCGTCGGTGCGAAGGCCGACGGCGGGGGAGGGCGGACCGCAGGCGGTCGGCACACCGCGACACGGGGGCAGGCCGGGCCCGTACGACCGGCGGTCCCTGGCGGAGGCCGGCTGCGGGGCGGCCGCGGTGGCGCTGCTCCTGCTGGCGCTGACCCTGGGGGCGCACGACCCGGTCCGGCTGGTGCTCGGCGTCGCCGCCCTCCCGCCCCTGTGGTGGTGGGCGCGCGGCCCGGGCACCCGGCCGCTCGTCGGCATGCTGCGCGCCCGGGGGCTGCTGCGGGCGCACGGCGCGGTACTGGCGCTGGCCGCGGGCTTCGCCGCCATGCACTACGTCGTCGCCCTGCACCTCCAGCGCGACGGCGGCTTCAGCGCGACCACGACAGGGCTGACGGTGCTCGCGTTCCCGCTCGGCATGGGCCTTGCGGGGCCCCTCGGCGGACGCCTCGCCGACCTCCGCCCCGCCCGGCCCCGCGCCGGCACGGGATCACTCGGCGGCGCCCGGCCGGTGGCCGTCACCGGCGCCGCGCTCACCGCGGCCGGACTGCTTCTGCTGTTCCCGCTGGGCGAGGGCTGGTCCCCGTGGGAGGTGGCCTGGCGGCTCGGACTGGCCGGCATCGGCATGGGCCTGAACGGCGGCCCCACCCAGGCGCTGGTCATGGGCGCGGCCCCACCGGACCGGATCGCCGCTGTCGGCTCCACCGTGCAGCTCGCCCGCAGCCTCGGCTTCGCCCTCGGCCCCGCCCTCGCCACCACGGTCTGGGGCCTCGCCGGACCCGCCCACGGCGCATCCGCCGCGCTCGCCCTGGCGGCCGTCGCCGCATGCCTGGCCGTGCCCCTGCTCGCGCGATCCGGCGGACGCCACGCCACCGTGACCGGCGACACCACCGACACCGTCCCCCACTGACCCAGGAGTTCCCCATGTGCGGAATCACCGGCTGGGCGTCCTTCCACGGCGACGCCCGCCCCCAGGTCCCGGTCATCGAGGCCATGACCGCCACGCTCACGCCCCGCGGGCCGGACGCCGGCGGCGTCTGGCTCGGCGAGCGGGCCGCGATCGGTCACCGCCGGCTGGCCGTCATCGACCTCGAGGGCGGCGCCCAGCCCATGACGGACCGGCCCGACGAACCGGCCCTCGTCCTCGCCTACAGCGGCGAGATCTACAACCACCACGACCTACGGGCCCGACTGCGCGCCCGCGGGCACCACTTCCGCACCCGAAGCGACACGGAGGTGGTGCTGCGCGGCTACGCGGAGTGGGGCGAGGCGGTGGCCGAGCACCTGGACGGCATGTTCGCCTTCGCCGTGTGGGACGAGCGTGCCGGGCGTCTGGTGCTGGTGCGGGACCGGCTCGGGGTCAAGCCCCTCTTCTGGGCGCGGGTGGCGGGCGGGCTGGCCTTCGCCTCGGAGCCGAAGGCGCTGTTCGCCCACCCGGAGATACGGCCGCGGGTGGACGCCGACGGGCTGCGGGAGGCGTACAGCCTGCTGTTCAACACCGGGCCGACGGTGTGGACGGGAGTGCGGGAGGTGCAGCCCGGCGGGCTGCTGGTCCTGGACCGGGACGGCGTGCGCGAGCGCCGCTACTGGCAGCTGGAGGCCGCACCGCACACCGACGACCGGACCACGACCGTGGACCGGGTCCGGGACCTGGTCGGCGCCGCGGCACGCGGCCGGCTGGAGGCCGACGTGCCCCTGTGCAGCCTGCTGTCCGGCGGCATCGACTCCACCGTGCTGACCGCTCTGCTCGCCGACGAACTCCGGCTGCGCGAAGGCCCGGACGCCCGGATCCGCTCGTACGCGGTCGACTACAGCGACCAGGCGACGCGGTTCCGGGGGGACGAACTGCGTACGGGGCACGACACCCCGTACGCCGTCGAAGCGGGCGCGTTCATCGGCTCCGACCACAGCACGGTCGTCCTCGACCCGCGCGCCCTGCTCGACCCCGAGCACCGCAAGGCGGTCGTCGTGGCCCGGGACTCGCCGATCGGCGTCGGCGACATGGACACCTCGCTCTACCTGCTGTTCGGCGAGATCCGCCGGCACTCGACGGTCGCTCTGTCCGGCGAGGCGGCGGACGAGGTGTTCGGCGGCTACCCCTGGTTCCACAACCCCGAGGCGCTGGCCGCCGGCACCTTTCCCTGGCTGCTGGTGACGGGCGACGAGGCCGCCATGCCCCTCAACCCCGAACTGGACCTGCGCATCGCCGAGTTCCGCGACGACACCTATCGCAGTGCCCTCGCCGCCGTCCCCCACCTGGACGGCGAGAGCCCCGCCGAGCACCGGCAGCGCGAGATGCAGCACCTGTCCCTGACCCGCTGGCTGCGCCAGCTCCTGCACCGCAAGGACCGGTTGAGCATGGCGCAGGGGCTGGAGGTGCGTGTGCCCTACTGCGACCACCGGCTGGTCGAGTACGTCTTCAACGTCCCCTGGTCGCTGAAGAGCTTCGACGGCCGGGAGAAGAGCCTGCTGCGGGCCATGGGCGCGGGACTCGCCCCCGACTCGGTCCTCCTGCGGCCCAAGAACCACTACCCGGCCACCCACCACCCCGACTACAACCGCGGCCTGCAGGACATGGCCCGCGCCGCCCTGGCCACCGCCCAGGTCCGCGCACTGGCCGACGAGACCCGCCTCAAGCCCTGCCTCGACACTCCCCCCGACCGACTGCGGTGGGGCCACCGCCTGCGTCTCGAACGCGTCGTGGACCTCGCCCTGTGGCTGGACCACCACCAGCCCGAACTCAGCCTCTGAGGAGACCCGTTGACCACCCGTGAGCCACTGTCGGAGAAGGAACTCCCCGACCCCGTCCCCCTGCTGGGCTGCCCCTACAAGAGCAACCCCTACCCCCTGTACGAGCGGATGCGCGAGCGGGGACCCGTCCACCGCGTCCTGTTCCCCAGTGGCGTACAGGCCTGGCTCGTCACCGGGTACGACGCCGCGCACGCCGCCCTGGGCGACGACCGGCTCGGCAAGAACCACGACCGGGGCAACGACCGCTGGCGCGCCCGCGCCTCCATCATGCCCGAGCCGCAGCACTCACAGCTCCAGGTCCACCTCCTCCACCAGGACCCGCCGAAGCACACGCGCATGCGGCGCTACGTCACCGACGCCTTCACCCCGCGCCGGGTCGAACAACTCCGTCCCCGCTTCCAGGAACTGGCCGACCAGCTCGTCGACGGCCTGCCGGAGACCGGGCCCGCCGACCTCGTCGGCGGCTTCGCCGCGCACTTCCCCTTCCGGGTGCTCGCCGAGGTGATCGGCCTCCCGGCGGACCTGGCCGCCCGCTTCGACCGCGACTGGGGCAAGGTCGTCCAGCCGGTCGGCCCCACCGACCCGGGACGCCCCTTGTACGAGGCGCGGCTGCACGGACTGCAGAGCTACATCGCCGACGTCGTCGCCCACAAGTCCGCCCACGGGGAGGACGACCTGCTCAGCCGGCTCGTCGTCGCCCGCGACCGGCGTGAACTGTCCCAGCAGGAGCTGGACTCGATGATCTTCCAGCTCCTCGTCGCCGGTCAGGAACCGGTCACCAACCAGCTCACCACCGCGCTGATCGCCCTCTTCCGCCACCCGGACCAGCTCGTCCGGCTGCGCGACGACCCGGCTCTGCTGCCCCGCGCGGTGGAGGAACTCCTGCGTCACGACAGCGCGTTCGAACTCACCACCTGGCGCTTCTTCGCCCAGGACAGCGACCTGCACGGCACCGAGGTTCCGGCCGGGGACTCCGTGATCGTCTCCCTGTGCGCCGCCAACCGCGATCCGCGCCGTTTCCCCGATCCCGACACCCTCGATCTCGACCGCAGCCCCAACCCGCACCTCGCCTTCGGGCACGGCATCCACTTCTGCCCGGGCGCCGCCCTCGCCCGCGCCGAACTCCAGATCGCCCTCGGCACCCTCCTCGCCCGGTTGCCCGGTCTGCACCTGGCCATCGGTGACGAGGACATCGAGTGGATCCCGGCGGTCCTCGGCCGCGGCACGAACCACCTGCCGGTCGGCTACGACCGACGCCTCTGACACCGCCGGCCGGCTGACGGGCCCACGCGGGCAAGCACCACAGCCGGACCCGGCCGACCGGACCACCAGGGCAGCACGACACCCGCCCCGGCCGCCCGCCCGGGAAACGCGCCTGCCCAAGGCGCGCACGCCAGGAAGAGCGCACGCCTGGAGGTGCGCACGCCAGGAAGCGGGTCCGCCAAGAGGTGCGCACGCACAGGAAGCGCACGCCGAAGAAGCGACGGCGCCCGGCCACATCCGCCGCGGCGCCATGCCGTCATGCCGTCATGCCCCCACGCCACCAGGAGATCCGCCATGCCCCTCACGACCCCGCAGGACACCCGCCCCGCACGCATCGGCGCCGCCGTCCTGAACCTGCTCCTGCCCCACCACCGCACCACCGACCGGACCACCGCCCGCGCGGAGGCGTTCCCCCTTCAACTGCGCCGCATCGCCCGCTTCGTACGCGACGACGCCCCCGTCGTCTTCACGCTCCCCGGTTTTCCCTGCAAGTCACCCAATCCGGCCAAAGTGCTCGGTCACCTCCCTGACCAGGGCGAACGCCTCTCCCTCGGCTTTCTGGACGCGCTGTGCAGGGACATCGAGCGGGTCTATCCGCCCGGCGCCCGGATCGTCATCTGCTCCGACGGCCATGTCTTCGGCGACCTCATCCACGTCCCGGACCCGCACATCGACGCCTACGCCGACGAACTGCGCCTCCTCATAAGGAGACTGGGCCTCGGCAGGCTGTCGGTCCTCGATCTGCGGGACGTCCTCGGGGACGTCCCGCACGACTCCCGACGTGCGCATGTCCAGCGGCGCTACGCCCCCACGCTCGACTCCCTGCGCGCGGAGATACATGCCGACGACCACACCCGCGCCCTCTACCGGGGCATCACGCGCTTCCTCGTCGAGGACACGGCAGACTTCCCGGGCAGCCGTTCCGCACTCCAACGGGCGTGCCGACGGCGGGCGTACGGCGTCATCCAGCGCAGCCGCGCCTGGGGCGACCTGATCGCCGAGCACCACCCGTCCGCCGTCCGCCTGTCCATCCATCCCCAGCCGGTCGGCGCGGCGAAGTTCGGCATGCGTCTCCTCGACGCCCCGGACGTCTGGACCACGCCATGGCATTCGGCCGCCGTGCAGCGAGCCGACGGATCGTGGACGCTGCTGCCGCGTGCCCGTGCCGCGCGACTCGGCGAGCTGGTGACCGTCGAGGGCAGACCGAGCCACTTCCGGCAGCGTTGAAGGAAGGGCCGGGGCCGCCGCATGCGCGGTGATCGGCGAAGTCCATGACGGACGGCGAAACAGAGGTGAAGAACCCCCGGGCGCACGGCGTTCGGCACGGCCCTACAGACCCTGGTCCCGGCGACGTGGGCAGCAACTGCTCCTCCTCGTACCGGAGGGCGTGTCGGCCGGGCGTTGGGCGAGGGGTGCGCGTCATGCCTGTGCCGGGCCGCGGGAGGATGACGCCGTCGCGGCGGGGCGGGCGGCAGGTGCGGGGCGCCACGTGGCGACGAGGGCCACGGCGAGGAGGAGTTCGGCGATGTCGCCGCCGTAGTACATGATCTCCGCGCCCCCCTGGACCTCGGGGATGGGGGCGTGGATGTCGACCCAGAACCCGCCGTACATCAGCTGCGCCATGACGGAGTGCCCGGCGATGGCGCAGCCGAGGAAGACCAGCCGGGCGCGCACGCCGAGGCGGCGCGGGGCGGGGTCGGTACCGGCGATGGCATGGGCGAACAGGCATCCTGACAGCAGGAAGTGCGCGTGCAGCAGCCGGTGTCCGGCCGGGTGGGCCATGACGATGGTGAAGAGCGGTGTGAAGTACAGAACCGCGAGGCTTCCCGTGGACAGCAGCAGGGCGACGGCCGGGTGAGTGAGCCAACGCGCCGGGCGACTGTGCAGGACGGCCGTCAGACGGCGGGCGCGAGGCGCGGGAAGGACGCGCAGCAGGAGGGTGACCGGGGCGCCGAGCACGAGCGCGAGGGGGGCGTACATCCCGATGAGCATGTGCTGGACCATGTGGCCGCGGAAGTCGCTGTGGGCCAGGGACGCGACGGGCGGCGACAGCGCCACGGACAACAGGACGAGGCCGGAGAGGAATCCGGCCTCACGCCAGCGACTCCAGGACCGTGCCGGGTTGCGCTGCCGCGCTCGGCGCGCCAGCAGCACATAGCCGACGGCACAGACCAGCAGGGCCAGCGACGACAGCAGGACCTGGATCGCCGGCGGGCCGCCGTCCGCCGGGTGATGCATGTGCGGTGTGCCCCCGTGCATCAGGCGCCGCGCCCGGTGCGTCCGTCGCCCGGGGCCGTAGGAGCGACCGGCCGTGCACCGCGCCGGAGCAGCAGGCCGCCCGCGATCAGCAGCGCCCCGAAGGCGAGGAAGCCCATGTCCCACCACAGCTGGTGCGGCCCGCCGCGGACGTGGTGGATGCCCAGGATCTGGTGGTCCAGGATGCCCTCGACAAGGTTGAAAATGCCCCAACCGGCCAGAATCCAGCCCCACAGGACCCGTGAGGCCCACACCCGGCGCCGGTCGGTCGTCACCCGTGAGTACAGGATCGCCAGGCCGACGAGAACGGCGATCCAGCACACGGTGTGGAAGACTCCGTCCCACACGGTGTTCATCTCCAGGCCGGAGACGGTGTGCGGGTCGTAGTACTTCACGCCGATGTGATCGTGGTCGGTGCTGGTGAGCATGTGGTGCCACCGCAGAAGCTGGTGCAGTGCGATGCCGTCGGCGAACCCGCCCAGCCCCACACCCAGCACGATCCCCGGCAGCTGAAGACTCGGCGCGGTCTCGGCCCTCGTTCCGCTCACCCTGGTTGTCATGACCCTCGTCTCCGTCGGCGTCGGCTGTCCCTATGAGGGACTACCAGTTCCCCGCCCCCGCCGCCGTACCACCCTCGGCCATATCCACCAGGTCGACAGGGCAGCCGGAATGGCGCAGGGTTCACCTCATGACTGATCTCCCCGAGCCGTGGCCGGTCGGTTACCGGAGCCGGCCGGCCACCACGGCCGACGCGATCGCGGTTCACCGCCTGGTCACCGAGTGCGAGCGCGAGCTGCTCGGCCGCGCGGTGACCGGCTTCGACGACATCGCCGCCGATCTCGCCCTGCCGGACCGGGAACCGAAGCCCGACACCGTGCTCGTGCTCGGCCCGCAGGGGGAACCGGCCGGCTGGGGTTGGGTGAGAGGGCGGCGGGCCAGGGTGCATGTCCACCCCGGGCACCGGGGGCGGGGCCTTGGCCGTTCGCTCCTGGACTGGGCCGAGGCGCGGGCCCGGCAGCTGGGGAACGACCGGCTGTCCCAGTCGGTTCCCGACAGCGATCCCGCGGCGAGTGCGCTCCTGCGCTCCAGTGGATACGTCCCGCTCGTCACCGAGTGGCTGCTGGCGATCACGATGCCGGTCGAACCGGAGGTGCCCGAACCGCCGCCGGGCATCACGGTCCGGCCGTTCCGCGCCGGTGACGAACAAGCGGCGTACCAGGTCACCGAGGACGCGTTCGACGAGTGGCAGCAGCGGCGCAAGTCCTACGAGGAGTGGGCCCGTCTCACGGTCGAACGTGCCACGTTCCGGCCGGCCGCCTCACCCGTGGCCCTCGCCGACGGCCGGATGGTCGGCGTGGTGCTGTCCTCGGACGTCCCCGGCAGCGACGAAGGGTACGTCGAGCGGGTCGCGGTACGACGCGACCATCGCACCCGGGGAATCGCCCGTACGCTGCTGCGGGAGGCGTTCCGCACCTTCTACCACCAGGGGAAGCGGACCTGCACGCTGTGGACGCACACGGACACGGGCGCGCTCTCGCTCTACGAGCGGATCGGCATGACGGTCCAGCGCAGCTCCACGGTCTACAGCAAGCCGCTCACCGTCGAGCGGCGTCCGCCCGGACCCGCGACGACCCCGCCGCGCGGCCTCACCTCGTGAAGCGCGAGGAGCCGAGGTTCACCTGGTGACCGACCAGGTCGATCTGGACCCCGTCCGCCGTGGCCCGTGCCGCGCTGAATCCGACGTTCTCCGGGAGCTGGACGCGCCACACGGCGGCGGCCCGTTCGGCACCGGGAACGGTCAGGGTCAGCTCCGTGCCCTGGGCGAGCAGGGTGCCCGTACTGTTCAGCTCCGTCCCGTCGACCGTGCCCGTGACCTTGAGGCGCGCGGCCTGGCCGGCCGACCCCGGGGCCCGGGACACCTGGAGGGGCCCGCCGTTGCCCGCCAGCCGCGTCACCGCACCGGACAGCTCCTTGTACGACAGTGTCAGGGTGCCGGTGGCCAGGTTCGCCTCCGCGCTGCGGGCCGTCAGGGACGTGACCGTCACATCGCGCAGGTCGAGGTGGAGGTCCTGGATGTGCAGGTAACCGCCCGGCGCGTTGGTCGTGGTGTCCACGTAGAACTGACCGGCCGTCAGGACGACGTGGTCGAAGTCCTGGCCGAGCGCCTGCGTCAGGAAGGGGAAGCCCTTGATCGAGACGTCCAGGTGGCCGTCGGTGGTGTTGCCGTAGCCGTACTTCTCCCTGGCGAGCTGAGCGGCCTCCTTGTCGGCATAGTGCACGGAGATCCGGTCGGCCACGGTGAAGAGTACGGCCAGCACCACGACCGTGATCGTCAAGACCTTGACCCAGCGACGCCTCATGACCGCTCCCCGTATTGCCTCGTGCTTGACCCGTGCATGATCGGTGCGCAGACCGATCATGCACGGGCTGCGGCGCGTACGACAGTCCTGTGGGCGAGTTGGGCCGTTCTGCGGTCTATGCGACAGCCGCCGCCCTGCCCTCGAGTGCGACGAAGCGGGCGATCGCCGTCAGGTCCCGGTCGCCGAGCCCGGCCGCTTCCGCCTCCTCCAGCCACGCACGGGCCCTGGCCGTCGTCGGCGCACCCGGCCAGGCCGCCAGCCGCAGATCCTTGGCCGCGAGGCCGAGCGCGTAACGGGTCTCGGTCCCCGGATCGGCCACCCGCGCCGCCAGGCCGCCCAGCGGAGTCCGCGCCAGCACCTCGACCAGCTGTGTCCGGTCGACGCCGTGTGCCTCGCCATAGGCCAGCGTCTCGGCGAGCACCACCTGAGCGGGCACGAGCGCGCTCATCACGGCCAGCTTCAGCGCGGCACCCGCGCCGAGCGGTCCGCACGCGCGCACCGTGCCGAAGACCGACAGCACTTCGCGCACCGGTCCGGCCTCGCCGCCGGCCAGCACGACCAGCGAGCCGTCGGCGGCCGGGCCCACGCTGCCCAGCACCGGCGCGTCCACCAGCCGGACCTCGCCCGGCAACAGGTCCCGCAGCCCGGCGACGGCCTCCGGCCCGATCGTGGACATCTCCACCACCGTCGCACCCGGGCGCAGCCCCGGCAGTGCCGCCGTGAGCACCTCGCGCACCGCGTCGGGGGCACTGAGCATGGAGATCACCAGGTCCGCGCCCGCGACGGCCTCGGCGGCCGTCACCCCCGTGCCCCGCCGCCACGTCGTCACCTCGTACCCGGCCTCGGCCAGCCGCCGTGCCATGGGAGCACCCATGCGTCCCTGTCCAAGAAAAGCGATCATGCGAGCAGTCAACTCCCGGCCGGGGCATTCCACAATCGACTAGATTGCATGGCAGCCATGCATGATCTGAATGTCTTTGACGCGGCCACACTCCGCCTCTACGACGAGGTCGCCCGGAGCGGCTCCTTCACCGCCGCCGCCGAACTGCTCGGCTACACCCAGTCGGCGGTCTCACGCCGCGTCGCCGCACTCGAACGCGCCGCCGGCGGCCCCCTCTTCGAGCGCCTGGCGCGCGGGGTACGGCTGACGCCGGCCGGAGCCGCGCTGCGCCGTCACGCCGTCGCCGTACTCGACCGGCTCGAGCACGCCAAGGAGGAACTGGCGGCCATCCACGCGGGCAGCGGCGGCACCCTGCGGGTCGGGGCGTTCGCCACGGCCAACGTCGATCTGGTGCCCGCCGCCATGAAGGCCTTCGCGGCCCGGCACCCACGCGTCGAGCTGCGGATGACCGAGGCACTGAGCGCGACCCTGCTCGACCGGCTCCACGCAGGCGCGCTGGACGTGGCCGTGGTCAGCGACTACCCCGCCGGGCTGCCGGTCGGGGGACGGCTGCTGCTGGAGGACCGGATGCTGGTCGCGCTGCCGCACACGCACCGGCTCGCCGCGCAGGACGCCATCGACCTGCGCGACCTCGCCGAGGAGACCTGGATCGAGGCGGCGCCGCGCGGCCGGACCACGCAGCTCGCCGTGGCCTGCGCCGCGGCCGGGTTCACGCCGCGCAGGGGGCTGCGGGTGGCGGAATGGACGGGCAAGTTCGGGTTCGTCTCCGCCGGTCTCGGCGTGACACTCGTGCCCGAGCTGGCCGCGCGCGCCGTACCGGCCGATGTGGTGCTGCGACCACTGCTCGAGCACGGCCCCACCCGGAAGGTCCATGTGGCGCTGCCGGACGAACCCCTGGCCGCCGCACTGGAGTTCGCCGGGCTGCTGGGGGAGTGGGACGTGGGCACGAGGCTCTCCGACGCCCAGGTTCCCGCCCCTGCCGGGTCGCCGAGCCCCGACCGCCCGGCCAGGCTCTAGCCGGAGCCGGAGCCGGCTCCTCCTGTCTGCGGCGGGATCTTCGTCCGCCGCACGCCGTCCTTCACGTCGATCACATCCCCCACCCGCACCTGCCCGTACAGCCACTGAGCGTCCTCGGGGGCCAGGCCGATCCAGCCGTTGGTCGCGTCATAACGACCGAGCGCTTCGGTGTTGTAGAACAGGCCGCCCAGGAAGGTACTGCTGCCGTCCGCCGCGCGGAGTTCGACCACCCACGGGATCTTCAGGCGGTAGCCGTCCTTGAAGCCGACCGTCTCGTCGGAGACCGACAGGGACCTCTCCCGGGCGGTGACCGTCAGCCGCCCGACCGGCGTGGCGGACCCCGACTTGCCCGCGGAGACGCCGAGTTCGCGGCCTCCCGCGGAGAGCACCCGCCGGGTCAGGTCCACCGTGGCGAAGGGCGCCGACCGGGCGCTCGGCGTGGACGTGGGGGGCGCGGCCGGAGTGACGGGAGGGTCGTCGGCGCCGGGACCGGGGTGACCGAGCAGCAGCGTCACGCCCAGGACGGCCACGGCGCAGGCACCGGCGAGCACGGCGGCCGTACGACGCCGACGTCGGCGCGCGCCCGAGCGGCGGCGGATCTCCGTGCCGGGGAGGGACGGCGCCGCCTGCCCGGACTCGGCCAGTTCGCGCAGTCCCGTGGTGAGGTCATCGGACACGGTCGTCCTCCCTCTCCCTCTCCGTTTCCCCTTCGCCGGCGGCCAGTTCGCGGGCCAGCGCCGCCCGGCCGCGGGCCAGCCTCGCCTTGACGGTCCCCACGGGGGCACCGGTCTCGGAGGCTACCTGCTCCACACTCAGGTCGCACAGATGGTGCAGGACCAGGGCCATCCGCTGCGCCTCGGGCAGTTCGCGCAGGGCGGCCACCAGCGCGGCACGATCCGGATCCGGGCCCGGCATGTGGTCCGGCGGCGGAGTACGGCGCACTATGTCCAGCCAGCGCCGCGCCCGCCGCCAGCGGCTGACCGCGAGCCGCATGGCCACGGTCCTGATCCACGCCTCGGGCGCCCCGTCGGCGAGGAGTTCACCGCGTCGGTCCCAGGCTCGGATGAACGCTTCCTGCACCACGTCCTGAGCCTCGCCGTGATCCCCGGTGAGCGCGTAGAGCTGGCCGGTCAGTCGGGGGAACGCAGCCGCGTAGAACGCGTCGAACTCTTCTTCGGTCATGCCCCCGCCACGTGCCCGCTCATGGCCGTGCCACAAGTCCTCGCGAAATTCCGGGGATCGCGGTGCAACCCGGTGGCCACCCCCGTGCGTACAGGTCCCGTACATCGCACATCGAAGCACACCTTCAGGGGGAACACGATGACCAGCCAAGCCGGGAACCGCCGCCGCGGACTCGCGCGGACGGGTGCGGCCGTGAGCGTACTGGTGGCACTCGCGGGCTGCGCGCAGACCGCCGGACCGGACGAGGACCTTCGGGCCGAGGCACCCTCGCGGCCCGGGTCGACGGCCTCCGCCGAGCCCGAGCCGACGGCCGTCCCGCTCAGGCGACTCGACGGCGCGCGCGTCAACATCACCGACGGGCAGACCGTCGGCGTCGGCATGCCCATATCCGTCACCTTCAGCCACCCCGTTCCCAGCGGCCGGCGGGCGGACGTCGAGCGGCAGCTGAAGGTCGACACGGACACCGAAGGGGCCTGGAGCTGGGTCAAGGACCGCAACCTGCTCGACGGCCAGCGCGTCGACTTCCGGCCCCGCACGTACTGGAAGCCGGGCACGAGGGTCACCGTGCGCGCCGGCTCGGGCATCACCCGGCACTTCACGGTCGGCCGCTCGCTCGTCGCCACGGTGGACGTGCGCACCCACACCATGAGAATCGTCCACGACGGCGCGACGCGCACCGTGCCCATCACCGCCGGCGCCCCCGGCATGGACACCTGGAACGGCACGATGGTCGTCTCCGACAAGGCCACCAAGGTCTTCATGGACTCGCGGACCGTCGGCTACGGCGACGCCTACGCGGGCTACTACTCCTACGCGGTCCACCTCACCGCCTCGGGCACCTACCTGCACCAGAACCCCAAGGCCGACACGTTCGCCGGCCGGCAGAACGTCACCCACGGCTGCGTGGGCCTCGCGACGGACGGCACGGCGAAGCGCTTCTACGAAGAGGTCATCCCCGGCGACGTGGTGAAGGTGGTCGGATCCAAGGAGACGGTCGCGCCGGGCAACGGCTACGGCGACTGGAACGTCGACTGGGCCCGATGGCGGGCCGGCAGCGCCCTCGGGTGACCTCTCGGCCGGGTAGCATCGGGGGCGTCGGCTCGGGGGAGAGGGGCGGATGTGTCCTTCCGTTATTACCTGTACGTCAGCGATGTCAAAGTAGACATGCTGCTGTCGCAGATCGATCCGAAGTGGGCGCACAAACGCGTCACGGAGCTGAGCGTCGGCCTGAAGATGGTCGGCGCCAAGCACAGCGTCGAGAGCGGGGGCCCGGACCGCTTCGCGCGTCTGGAACGCGTGTTGCACCACCTGGCGGACCACGGTGACCTGGGAGACGTCGACGAGCCCGGCCAGTACGTGCACGGGGTGCTTCCGATGCAGTGGGGCCCCATCGGCGACGGGGACGCCGTGTACTTCGGCGGGCACAGCGAGCGGACGATCGTCGGCCTCGGGGGCTCGACGACGCACGTCCTGAGCACGGCCCCGGGCGAGGCCCCGCCCGGGCGCCGCATGAGCGCCTCGCTGATGCCGGTCCTGCTGCCCCAGCTGGCCACCCTGGCCTCGGGCGACGACGACCCCGGCCCCGACGCACTGGGCGCCGTCGTGCGGGCCAACTCCGCACTGCGCGGTCCGGTACAGCTCGTGGAGTTCGTGGCGAAGCGGATGCTCCACGGGCCGTGCCCGTACCCGGAGTTGTACCCCGGCGAGGACAGGGCGGTCCTCCTGGGCAGCCCGCTCTACGTCGCCCTGGCCGAATGAGGTGGCGCGGCGGGAACCGGACGGACGGCACCGGGCCGGCGGTGTCGTCGCGGATCGACGCGGCCCGTCACCTCATCCTGGAGCTGGCCGTCGACCCGCTGATGCTGGAGATCGACGCCGACACCGCCCGCATGGTCGCCATGATGGACGAGACCGCGTTACGGCGGCGCAGCCGGGGACCGTACACGCCGGACAACCTGCCGCCCGAGGCGATGGAGACGGTCGATCACGTCATGCTGCGTCTCTACCACAACCCGGAGCGCCCCGCCTTCACGGTCGAGGGAGGCGGGCCCTGGCCCTCCCTGCTCGTGCGGTTCCAGCACAGCCGGGTGGTGGTGCGCTACGTCGTGCCGGAGGCGGCGCCGCCGGTGTACGTGCGGGCCCCCGGCGACATGGACCTGAGCGGAGCGCTCCGGATGGCGCTCGAGAAACTGGCGGACTCCCTGCGTACCGTGGCCGAACGGCTCGGTGCCGAACCGCCCGTGACGGTGTCGCTGAGCTACCCGGACGACCCTGACTACGAGGCCAACGTCGCCCGGGCCTCCGAGCAGTTCCGCAGTGCCCTGGTGTCCGTCGTTCCCACGCTCGACATCGACAGGAGCGGATTCTCGGGCAGGCAGCGGGCCGTGCACGACGACGCCCTGCGGGCCCTCACGTTCAAGGGCGGGTTCAAGAAACAGGGCCGTACCGGATTCACCATGAACGTCGGCGGAGCGCACATCCGGGACAGCGGCGGCTGAAGTACTCCGAGGCCGGGGGGCGGTGTGACGCCGACGGTGCGTCACATGGCGTCCGCCAGGGACCGGGCCAGTGCGGTCGCCGTCCGCACCCGGATGTCCGGGGTGTCGACGAGTGCCTCGTCGATCGCCTCCGCCAGGCGCCGGGGCACCGACGGGGCGCGGTCCCGGATCGGGACGACCGGCTCGCGCAACCCCACCATGACCGGGTCGCGGTCGGGAGGGAAGTCGCGCGGGGTCGCACCGGTGAGCATCCAGTACAGGCAGGCCGCCGCGGCCCATACGTCGACCTCGGGGCCCACGTACTTGTAACCGATCAGCTGGGGACGGGCCGTGAACGGGATCGTCCCGCCCAGCGCGCCGGTGCGGGTGTGCCCGGACAGCCCCGCGCGCTCGAACGCCTTGGCCAGCCCGAAGTCCGCGAGCTTGACCACAGGCAGGCCGTCGGCGGCCGGCTCCGCCAACAGGATGTTGGCCGGTTTCACATCCCGGTGCACCAGGCCGCGTGCCAGGGCGACCGTGCCGTCCGGCTGCCGCGGCGAAGGCAGTTCGGCCTGGTGGGCGTAGGCCAGCCCCGAGAGCACCTGCCGGACGACGGCCAGCGCCCGCTCCACCGGCAGCGCACCCCCGTTCCGGGCCGCCCAGTCCTCGAGGCTGCCACCGGGACAGTACTCGGTGGCGAAGTAGAACGCGTTCTTCTCGTCGCCGCCGCCGCGGAACGCGACGATGTTCGGATGGCGCAGGGCGCGGATGCCGACGAGTTCGCGGCGGAACGCGAAACGCGCGTTGTCGTCCACCGGCCGGGGGGCCGACATCTGCTTGAGCGCGACGAGTTCCCCCGACGTCAGATGCCGGGCCAGGTGGACGACTCCCTGGGAACCACGACCCAGCTCCCGGACGAGTGCGTAGCCGGGGATCCGCACCGGTGCGTGGCGGGCCGGCTCCTCGGGGCCGGCCGCCGTCGTGCCCTCAGGCGGCTCCGTGACGGTGATCAGCAGCCGTACGTCACCGACGCGGATCTCGTCGCCGTCCGCCAGCGGCCGCTCGACGAGGGCGCCCAGGCGCTCGCCGTTGACATGGGTGCCGTAGCTGCTGCCCAGGTCGCGCACGCGCAGCCGCGGCGGGTCCAGGTCCAGTCGGCAGTGCCGTCGGGACACGCCACGGTGGTCCTCGGGGATGCGGATCCGGCACTCTCCCGACCGGCCCACCTCACACGTCACCGGCTCGCTGAAGCCGTACTCCAGCACCCCGGTGCGAGTGTGCACGGAGACGGTCACCTGTGCGGTCACCGGCCCCCGGCACCTTCCTGCTCGGCGCCGGGGCGGCCCGTGGAGCCGTCGCCCGTGGAGCCGCCGTCCGTGAAGTCGTAGTCGAAGTCCAGCTCCCACAGCCTGATGCCCGGCCGGAGATCGGCGGAGACGAGGTTGCGGCCGTCCGCGGTGAAGGACACGAGGGTGAGGGACTCGGGGTGTCCTTCGAGGGTGTGCAGGCACCGGCCGCTGCGCACGTCCCACATGCGCAGGCTCCGGTCGTGGCCGGCGGTGACGACGTAGTGCCCGTCGGGGCTCACGTCGAACGTCGAGCCGTGCTCGGGCAGTTCGCACACGGTTCTCCCGGACCCGGTGTCCCACACCTCGACCTTCAGCAGGCCCGGGCTGACGGCGATGCGTCCGTCCGCGCTGAGCGCCAGCGGGCCGTGTCCGGTCTGCCGGTCGTACAGGTGTCGCCGGGTGCGTACGTCCCACGCGGACAGCGTGCCGACGCAGCTGACGAACAACCGGCCGCCGTCCGGGGAGAACCTCAGCTCGGGGTCGAGTCCGTCGAGCGGGCACGTCAGCAGCGGGACGCCGGTTCGCGTCGCCCACAGCCGTGCGGTGCGGTCCTCCAGCCCGGCCGAGGCGGCGAACCGTCCGTCGGCGCTCAGCCGGACGACCCCGACGGGACCGTCGTGCGCCAGCATGGTGCGGCCCTGGTGGGGTGCGACGGCCGTACGATCCGCGTCGGCCCTGCGGAGGTACCACAGGCACAACGCTCCGCCCTGGTCGCCGACCAGCGCGTGCTCCCCCTTCCGGTCGATGGCGACCACCTTCACGTGCCCCTGGTCGCCGTACAACTGGGCACGTCTCGTGCCGCTCTCGAAGTCCCACACGTGCGCGGCCCCGCCCCAGTCGGCCGTGACGGCGAGACGGCAGTCCTCCGCGATCAGCACGGTGTGGGTGTTGGCCACCCGCTCGGCGAACGTGTGAACCTGCTGCCCGGTCTGCAGCTCCCATACCCGGACGCGGCCGTCGGACCCGCCGGTCACGGCGAGTTCCGCGTCGAGACTCAGTCCGAGGCTCACCTGCTGCGTGAGGACGAGACCGCCGCTGAGGTCGTAGCGCTGCCAGATGCTCAGCACGTCCGTGCGCCGGCCCGCCGAACCGCCCAGGTGCGCCCAGATCGCCCGCAGTTCCGGGTGGCGTTCGAAGCCGGGGACCGCGCGTGCGGCCCGCACCTGTTCGGCCGCGTCCCGCACCCTGCCCTGCTCGGCCAGTTCCGCCGCGCGCTCGACCATGCCGTCGACCCGGGTCTCGTCGTCCGTGAGGGCGACGGCGGTCCGCGGACGCGCGTAGCTCCAGGGGGCCCGGTACCCGCCGGGGGCGAGGTGGTGGAACTGGACACCGCCCCACTCGTCGCCCAGCACGACGACCCGGCCGTCACCGCTGACGGCCACACCGCTGAGCTGCATCGGCAGGGTCATCCCCGTGACGGGTTCGACCACGGCCTCGGTGAGGACCGTGCGGACACAGCGGCCGGTACGCGTCTCCCAGACACGCATGTGCCGGTCGGCGCTCCCGGACGGTATGGAGACGCCGACGCTCGCGTCACTGTTCAGGGCCACCCGGCAGTAGTCGCCGAGCTTGTCCGGAACGGTGTCCCGGACCCGGTCGGTCCGGGTCTCCCAGATGCGCACCATGGCCTGGAGGCGGCCGCTCAGCAGTGCGTAGGTTCCGTCCGTGCTGAGCGCGATCAGATCGATTCCGGTGCCGTGCATGTCGGCCGACTTCACGAGGCGGCCGAGCGGCCGGCCGGTGGCCACCTCCCAGGACACCACGCTGCCCTCCTCGTTCGACGCCGACACCGCGACCTGCCCGTCCTCGGTGAGCGCGACGGCGGAGACGACGGAAGGGCTGCTGTGGATCTCGGGCAGGACGCGTCGGGTGACCGGGTCCAGCTTCTGGAACGTCGCGGGCGGGTGCTCGAGCGCGCGCACCACACGTCCGTCCCATCCGAGCCGTTCGGCCTGCCCGCCCGCTCCGTCCCGTTCCGGACTCAGCTCCCAGACCTCGACCGGTCCGCCGTCATGAGCGACCACGGCACCGCCGGAGCCGTTCAGGGCGACCGCGACGGCCGCCGAGGCGTGCCCGGCGAAGACGCTCAGGCGCCTTCCGGCCGCCACGTCCCACAGTTCGAGGGAGCCACTGCGGCGCCCGACCAGCGCGGTACGCCCGTCGGGAGCGAGCGCGACCGCGGTGACCGGCGCGAGCGCTTCGTCACCCGGCTCCAGGGGCAGCACGTACCGGCAGCGGTTGCCGGCCGGTTCCCACACACGCAGGCGGCCTTCCTCGCCGCCCGTCACCGCCACCGAGCCGTCCGCGCTCACGGCGACGGCGCGCACCGAACCCTGATGTTCGTCCAGCCGCTCGCACGGCCGAGTGGGCCCCCGGCGTGTCAGCTCCGCGCGTGCGGCCACCGCTTCGAGGGTGTCCGGCGCGTCCGCGAGCAGCGCGCGGGCCGCCTCGTCGTCGCCCCGCTCGACATGCACCAGGCCGAGCAACTGGTCCACCTGAGCGGGCTCGCTGTGCAGGGCCCGCGTCGTGCGCAGGTCGGAGACCACGTCCTCGTCGGACAGCGAGCCCCGCCGCCAGCGGTACACGGCCCAGTTGTAGACCGTGGGCAGATGATGCGGGTCGACGTCCTTGGCCGTGCGCCACAGCTCCTCGGCCTCGTCCGTACGGCCGAGGTCGAGCAGCGACAGGGCCTGGTTGTTCAGGCCCGCCGCGAGCAGACGCGCCTCCTGCGGCGCCACGCGCGGGTACGGCGCGCCGACGACCTCCTCGTAGAGCCGCGTCAGGGTCCCGGCCAGTTCGTCGAGTCGGCGCGGGCGCCGCGCCGGGTCGACCTCGAAGCACCGCCACAGCAGATCGGCGAGGGCCGGGGGCAGCGGGGGCGCCCCCGGGCCGGGCCGCCCGTACTCCAGGAAGCTCGCGAAGACCTCGGGTGCCGTCTGCCCGTACCGGCACGGTGGGGAGCCGACGAACATCTCCAGCACGCACAGCGCCCAGGACCAGACGTCGGTGGCGCGGGTGAGCGAGACCGGCGCGCCGTACCCCGCGTCGGCCTGCTCCGGTGAGCAGTACGCCGGTGTCATCCCGCCGTAACTGGCCAGCAGGCTGCTCCCCGGTGGCACGACCGGGCGCTCGCCGGCCGCTGCGCGGGCGCCCGCGAGACCGAAGTCGGTGACCTTCGCGGTCCAGGCGGCGCCCGTGTCGACCATGACATTGGCCGGCTTGACGTCCTGGTGGATCAGGCCCTGCCGGTGAGCGTGGTGGATGCCCCAGGCGATCTGTACGGCCACGTCCAGGATCCGCGCGAGGACGCCCGCCGGGTCCGGCCCGCAGTCCTCGTACAGCCGTCCGCCGCCCACGAGTTCGGCGAGCGAGCCGCCCTCGACCCACTCGGCGAACACACACGGCAGGTCCTCGACCCGGCGGACGTAGGCACAGCCGACGACATGCGGATGCAGGGCCAGACCGACCCAGGTACCCGCCTCGGTCTCGAAGCCGCCGCGCCCGGCCGCGGTGGCCACGAGTTCGGGGCGCGGCACCTTGACCGCGAGATCCGTGTTCCAGTCACGGTGCCGGACGCGGTACACCAGGCCCATGCCGCCGCCGTCGAGGACATCGAGCACCTCGTACAGGCCGAGGACGACGTCCCCGCGCCGCCAGTTCCCCATCGCCATGCCGTCAACCATGCGTGGCCGCAGCCGGATTGACAACCTCGACACGCTCGGCCCGCACACCCCTCGCGGCGCCCGCGCCCCAGGCGGCCGGACGTCAGGGTGCCGCCGTGGACCGGCCCGTCAGCGGCTCGACCGCTGGGCTGCGACGATCGCCTTCATGACCGGCTCCGCCCCGGCCAGTCGCTGCACCCGCTCCGCGAAGCCCGGGAACTGCGAGGCGATCTTCGTGAGGAACCGCAACTCGACGGGCGCCACGTTGATTTCGGCGACATCGCGCTCGATCGCCCGCGTCACGCCCTTGACGACCTGCTCCGGCGACACGGTCCGGACCCCGCCGGGCGTCGCTGAACCCGTCTTCGCGAACATCCCCAGGTCGCGCACGAACCCCGGCTGCACGATCGAGACGCCGACGCCCGTGCCGTGCAGATCCTGGCGGAAAGCCAGCGAGAAGCCGCGCAGGCCGAACTTCGAGGCGTTGTACAGGGACGAGGACTTGGTGGCCGCCATCCCCGACAGCGATCCGACGAAGCAGATGTGTCCGCGCCCGGCGGCCACCATGCCGGGAGCGAGCAGGCGGGCGAGCATCGCGGGCGCCCGCAGGTTCACCGCGAGCGCCCGGTCGATCTGCTCCGGCGTGTAGTCCAGCACGTCGCCGCTGGAGGGAAGGGCCGCGTTGGCGATGAGCACGTCCGTGCCGGCCGCTTCCTCGGCGAGGCGGCGCACATCGTCCGGCTCGGCGAGATCGGCCAGGATCGTCCGCGCGCCGTAGCGGTCGGCGAGGGGTTCCAGCGCCTCCCGCCGCCGGCCGGTGAGCACGAGGCGCGCCCCGCGAGCGGACAGTTCGGCGGCGAGCGCGCTGCCGATACCGCCCGTGACTCCGGTGAGCAGAACAGTTGCCCCAGCGATGTGCACGTCTGTCCTCCAGTCCCTATTGTTCGTTCGAACGAACAATAGGGACTGGCGGGAGCGCCTGTCCACCGACCCGGCCGGATCCGGGACCGGCGAGCGCTGGTGGAACAATGAAGGACATGCCGAACGCCGCCCTCGCCGCCCCGACGCGCCAGCGCATCATCCAAGCCGTCCTGCGGATCATCGGCGAGGACGGGGTCGCGGCCGTCACCAACCGGCGGATCGCCAAGGAAGCCGGAGTGTCCCTCGGGTCGGTCACGTACCACTTCGAGACCCAGCACGATCTGCTGCGGGAGAGCCTGCTGCACTTCGTGCGCGAGGAGGCACGGCACTTCACCGAGCTGGCCGACCAGTGCCAGACGGAAGGCCTCGACATCGAGGACGCGGCGTCCCTGGCCGGCCAGGTCGCCTGCGGCACGGCACTGGACAGCGCCCAACTCGCCCCGTTCGAGCTGTACCTCCACTCCGGGCGCGACGAGCGGCTGCGGGAGGCGGCGGCGGAGGCGTTCCGGGCCTACGACCGCCTCGCCACCCAGATCCTGACCGCACTGGGCGTCCCGGACGCGGAACGCCTGGCCGCCACCACCGTCGCCCTCGTGATGGGCCTGCAACTGCGGCGGCTGGCCACGGGCAGCCCCGTGGACGACCTGGTCGACGCCCTGCTGCTGCTCGTACGCGGCGCGGCCGGCCGCTCGCCCGCGCAGGGTCCTGCGGCGTGATGCCCTCGGCCGCACGACGGCGACGGACGCCGGCCGACGGCACAGCGCTTCTCACATGAAGTGGGTGACCGGACGTTCCAGGCGCCGGCCGTCCACCGTGATGTCGACCGCCTCGTTGTAGAAGGCGAGCAGCCCCTTCACGGCGGCCACCGCGGGCAGCGGATCGGGGTAGCTCCACACGACGTCGGGCGGGACGTCCGCCTCGCCGTGCCAGGACCAGTACGCGGCGGTGCCCTTGTAGGGGCAGCCGGTGTGATGGTCGGTCGGGACGAAGAGTTCGAGACGGACGTCCTCGCGGGGGATGTAGTAGCGGGTGGGCAGGCCCGTCTCGAAGAGGAGGACCGGGCGGTGGGTGTCGGCGACCACCGTGCCGCCGATCTCCACCCGCACGTGCCGGCTGCTGGGGACGGCGTCGACCCGTTTGTGCGGGTCACGGGGATGGACGAAGATCTCCTCTTCCTCCTCGTACCAGTGGTCGAGGCCCTTGCCGGTGCGCTGGAACCACTCGAAGGCGATATGGCCGGCCAGGTCGGCGGCGGGGAACGTCCAGGCCGCGTTCTCAAGCAACGCGCCCCCGACCGCGAGGTCGTAGAAGACCGTCGAACCGGTGTGGGCGCCGGTGGGCGGGTTCCGCGCAGGGCGCAGCAGATCCTCGCGGACCTCCTCGCGCGGGAACGCGTACAGCGGCACGGGGACGCCCGGCTCCCACACGAGGACCGGATGACGGCTGTCGACGACCGTGACCTCGCCCTTACGGCCGCGCACCCAGCGTTCGCTCGGCTCCCAGAGGAGGCCTTCCGGGGTGCCGTGAAGGGACGCGGCGGTGCTCAGCGTGGTCATGTCCCGTTCTCCCTCGCCCTCGGCGTGCGCACACCCTCACATCCTCCACGAGGTTCCCGGGGCGGGCCGGACCGCGTGCCGAGCGCTGCGCGGGGGCGTAGCGTCCCGATATGAGCGAGGTCGGGTGCGCCGGGCGCGGGTGCGGCGGGCGGCGCGGGCCCATGACTCGTGTGACGGTGCCGGGAGACGCCCCTGCCAGGCTGGAGGTGCCGCGTGACCGGAGCGGGTGAGGCGGCCACCGACGCGCGGGATGCCGCGTTCGTGGAGACGATGCGCCAGACGGGTGCTTCCATCGGCGCCCTGTACCTGCTCGCACCCGACGAGCAGCAGTTGCTGCTGGACGTGATGTGCGGGGTACCGACCGACTTCGCCGCGCCGTGGGCGACGATTCCGCTGGGCGCTCCGGTGCCGGTGGCCGAAGCCGTACGCGACGATCGCATGGTGTGGGTCGGCAGCCAGGAGGAGCTGGCCCGCACCTATCCGCGCACCGCGATGGCGCTGCCGTACCCGTTGGCGTTGGTCGCCGCACCGGTCACCGGCGTCCGGCGGTGGGGAGCCCTGGTGCTGATGTGGCCGGCCACCCGTCCGCCGTACATGACCCAGCGGGAGCGAGGGCACGTCGCGGCCAGCTGCGGCCAGCTCGCCAGGCTGCTGGAGGAAGCCCCGGAGAACGGAACGCCGGCCGCCCCCGCCGACCGGCCGCGCGTACTCCCCGCGGGAAGGGGCCGCCGCTCCGCGAGCCCGGCGATGGCCGCCGCCGACTTCATCGAACGGCTGCCCGGCGGCAGCTGCGCGCTGGACCTCGAGGGGCGCTTCTCCTACCTGAGCGCATGCGCCTGCGAGCTGCTGGGCCGGGACGCCGGTGACCTGCTGGGCACCGTTCCGTGGCAGGCCCTGCGCTGGCTCGACGACCCGGTCTACGAGGACAGCTATCGCGCCGCGGTGATCAGCCGCGAGCCCGTCGCGTTCACGGCGTGCCGCCCGCCGGACCGCTGGCTGGACTTCCACATGTACCCGGACGCCAGCGGCATCAGTGTCCGGATCGTCCCGAGCGGAGGCGAGGGTCCGCCCACACCGGCCTCCCGGCGCACCAGCCGCACCGCCACACCGGCCCGCGCGGGCCGGCTCTACCAGCTCATGCACCTGGCCGCCGCGCTGACCGAGGTCGTCAGCGTCCAGGACGTCATCGATCTGGTCGCCGACCAGATCATGCCGGCGTTCGGTGCCCAGAGCCTGGTCCTGTCCACCGCCGAGGGCGGTCGCCTGCGGATCACCGGGTACCGCGGCTACGACCCCCACACCATCGAGCGTCTCGACGGCCTGCCCCTCGACACCGCCTTCACTCCGGCCGGGCAGGTCCTCGGCAGCGGAGTCCCGGCGTTCTTCGACGACGCGGAGGAGATGCGGCGCGTCTACCCCGAGGCGCCGCTGATCAGCGGAAAGCAGGCCTGGGCGTTCCTGCCACTGGTCGTCTCCGGGCGTCCGGTCGGCTGCTGCATCCTGTCCTACAACCGGCCCCACCCCTTCCCGGCCGAGGACCGCGCCGTCATGACCTCGCTCGCCGGCCTCATCGCCCAGGCCCTCGACCGCGCCCGCCTGTACGACACCAAGCACGACCTCGCGCACGGTCTGCAGCAGGCGCTGCTCCCGCGTGCCCTGCCCGCGATCACCGGCCTGCGGGTCGCCGCCCGCTATCTGCCCGCCACCCGGGGCATGGACATCGGCGGAGACTTCTACGACCTCATCCCGCTCGGTGACAGCGTCGTCGCGGCCGTGATCGGCGACGTCCAGGGCCACGACGCGGCCGCCGCCGCTCTGATGGGGCAGGTCCGCACCGCCGTCCACGCCCACGCGGCCCTGGGCACGACCCCGGACCAGGTGCTCTCGGGGACCAACCGGCTCCTCATCGATCTCGGCACCGACCTGTTCACCAGCTGCCTCTACGCCCACCTCGACCTCGCCGGCCGCCGGGCGGTCCTGGCCAGCGGTGGTCACCCCCCACCGATCCTGCGTCTGCCCGACGGCGGCACCGGTCCCCTCCCGGTGCCGCCCGGACCGCTCCTGGGCATCGACCCGCACGCCGTCTTTCCCATGACCGAGATCCCGCTCACCCCCGGGCTCATGCTCACCTTCTACACCGACGGACTCGTCGAGGTCCCGGGAGTCGACCTCGACGACTCCATCGACGCCCTCGCACGGCATCTCGCCCACGCCGACGACCGGGACCTCGACGCGCTCATCGACACCCTGGTGGGGCAGGCGGGCCCGGGCGGCCAGCGCACCGACGACATCGCCCTGCTCGTGCTGCACTACGTGCACCACGCGGCGCGCCGCTGACAGCGGTGCCGGTCGGCGCGAACCTCGCACGGGTACCGGAGGCACACCGCACCCGGCGGTCCCTGACGGCGCGATACGCGGGGCGAACCCGTCGTCTCACAGCGGCGGCGGCCGGAGCGAGGTGATGTCCGCAAGACGGTGGGGATGGTAGGCCGCCAGCGCGGCGCCCGCGAGCCACCAGCCGCGGTACACCAGTGCGCGGCACAGCGATTCGTCGAGCCGGTCGAAGACGGTCGGTACGAGCGACAGGTCATGGCCGTCGTACGTCCGGTGCTCGGTGAAAGTCCCCCGCCACAGGTCCAGCCGCCCGGAGGCGTCCTCGGGGAAGTCGGTGGCCAGGCCCACGAGGACTCCTCTGCGTGCACCCGGCGGCAACGGCTCGTCGGCGCCCACGGCCCGACCGCGCCGGAAGCGTTCGACGATCAGCCGGGTGCGCAGAGCCGTACTCTGCCGGTACAACAGGGAGTTGGCGCGCGCGAGGTCACGGATCACGGGAATCCCGCTGTACACACCCGGGCGCAGCAGGCCGCCGGCGTTGAGGACGACCAGGAAGACATCGCGGTAGCGCTCGCCGTCGATGGACTCCGTGCCGGTGTTGTCGTACGTGCCTCCGTCCAGCAGGGCGGGCGCGTCAGTGGCACAGGGGAAGCTCGCGGGGTCGAGGACGAGCGGCGGGAACGCCCCGGGCACCGCGGCGGAGGCGGCGACCGCGACGCTCAGCCTCAGTCCGGTACCGGCCGTCGGAGCCAGCCCGATCGTGTAGTCGCCCCACACATCGCGTTCGAAGGTGAACCGGACACCGGTGGTCAGGTTCGCCGCGTTGAGGATCCAGCGGACCTGCGGGTCCAGGTCCTCCAGCACGGCTCCGTCGAAGAACCACTCGTCGAGGAGCTGGGCGAGGAGCTGCGTACGGGTCAGCGGGCCCGCCGTGCGCCACAGCCCCCGCAGGAGTGCCTTCCTGAGCGAGTGGGAGCTGATCCGCCTGACGGCCGGCTCGACGACGAGTTCGTCGACCGCCGCGGTGGTGCAGCCCTGCTTCTTCAGCGCGGGCCAGGCGGTGGCGAGCAAGCCGCCCGCGATCGACCCTCCGGAAACCGACGACGCGTAACTGAGCTGGGACAGGATGCCCGCGTCAGCGAGCAGTCGTACGACGCCCAGCCCGGAGAGCGTCGCCCGGAAGCCGCCTCCGGAGAGCGCGACGGCGACCGGGTCGTCCACGGGGGCGGGCGCGGCCGGACGCAGGGTGTCACCGCAGGGCCGGGCCTGCAGGCCGGTGCCCACGGCGGGGGAGTCCACGGCCCAGCGGCTCCTTCCGACGCGGTGGGACGGGTTCATGACTCATCACCGATCTCTATGACGAGCGCGGGAGCCGCGGGCGGCCGGACCTCGACGGTGAAGTGCCGGTTCTTCCGCAGCTTCCTGAGGGTGTCGTCGGCGAAGCCGATCCGGTTGGTCAGCTGGATGGTGTACTCGTCGTCGCGGTCTCTCGAACCGACGAGCATGCGCAGCGTCTCCTCGCTGGGATGGTGGTGTTTGACCCCGTCCGCGGAGATCACGTAATGATCGGCGTGGACGCTGTCGAAGAAGTCGCTCTCCACATTGCGGTCACTGCCGTGGTGGGGCAGCTTCAGGAGGCCGACATGGAGCGGCCCCGAGCCGTCGAGCAGCCCTGTGGCGCGCAGTCCGGCGAGGATGCGGTCACCTCGGGCGTCTCCGGTGAGCAGTGCGGTGCGGCCCTTGTGGGTCAGCATCAGAACGATGCTGGAGAGATTCGGTATGGAGCCGTCCGTGTAGGCCGCCGAGATGACGTCCGGGTCCCCCCGTCTGCGTGCCGCGAGCCAGCGCTCCTCCAGTTGCCCCAGGGCCTCGGTGTCCGGGGCCACCACCGTGACGTGCAGCTGGTCGAGGGTCGCCTCCCCGCCCGAGACGAGCGGCCCGTCGAACGAGGGATTGCCCTCCAGCCCCAGTCCGGCCGCCGCGTCCCGGATGGCACGTCCCTGGTTGTAACTGGCCCTGACGGCAGAGTTCCCTTCCGCGGCACGGTCGACGACCTGCCGGGTCGAGGCGCTCAGCCCGGGCGAGTTGTGGTCCACCAGTTCGTCCACCGAGTTGAACCACACCCTCTTCACGGTGAACGGATCGGGTTCCTGGTCGTCCCTCGCGTGCTGTATCTCGCGGAGCAGGGCGAGCAGTCCGGCGCAGTGGTCGTCGTCGACGTGGGACAGGCAGACCACGTCGATCCTCGGGATGCCGTCGGCGCCCGGCGCGAGCTGTGACAAGCGGTCGCGCAGCGATGTCTCGTAGACCGGGTTCGGCCCGCCGTCGACGAGCATGACCCGTTCCTTCGCCGTCCCCCACCGCACCAGGAAGCAGTCTCCGTGCAGGGCGTTGAGGAAGTCAAAAGTGAACATGGCGCGGTCCCTTCCGGACCCCTCCCGCTTCAGACGGACTGCATCGCACGGAGGACGTCGACCAGCCCGGCCCCCTGGAAGTGCCGCTCCCGGCCCAGATCCGTCGCCGTCCCGCACAGGATCTGTTTCACCCGTTCCGGCCTCCCCAGCAGTTCCCGGTTGCGTGCCAGGAGCATGGCGGCGGCTCCGCTCACGTGCGCCGCCGCCTGGCTGGTGCCGTGCAGGGCGGCGATGCCCCGGTCGGGAACGGGGCCGTCGATGTCCTCACCCGGCGCCAGGAGGTCGGGCTTCGGCCTCCCGTCGCCGGTGGGACCGCGGCTGGAGAAGTAGCTGACGCCATGGCGGTACGGATTGGAGCGATGTGTCGAGCCGACCGTGATGACGGAGTCCGCGTTCCCGGGATCGGAGATGCTGGTACCGCGGTAGTCCTCGCCCAGGGTGCGTACGGCTCCCGCGTATCCGGAGTTCCCGGCCGCCGCGACGACCACGACACCCGAGCGCGCCAGACGGTCGCATTCGATGCAGACGGGCGTCCAGCCGGTCGAGTGGCTGGCCACGTCATGCGGTACGGACAGGCTCATGTTGACGCCGGCGATGACGAACCGTCCCGCCTGCTCGTTGATGTACCGGATGGCCTGAAGGGCGGTGACGATGGAGAACTCGTATCCCAGCCCTTCGTCGTCGAGGACCCGGAAGTCGTACAGCTGGATCCTCGGACAGATGCCACGGAAGTCACGGTGGGGACGCGGCCACCAGCCGCCGAGAATTCCGGCGATGTGGGTGCCGTGCTGGTCGGACGGGGTCTTGTAGTCCACGTGCCGCTCGATCCCGGGATGCTGAGCCGCGGCGGGCGCCGTGGGCAGAGCGATCTCGACGTACGGCAGGGCGCGTGGCCAGTCGACGCGCCCGTCGTCGTCCAGGGCGTCGAGCGACAGTGTCTTGCGTACGCCGATGAAGTCGAAGGCGCGCGTGATGCGGGACTGCAGCTGCAGGGGTTCCGGCGTGGCGGTGGTGTCCCAGTCGTAGAACGCGGGATGCTCCGCGTCGATGCCACTGTCGACCACGGCCCAGCCAATCGAGCTGCAGTCCACGGAGAAGACCTGTTCGGCGGCGTCGGCCTTGATGGTGGCACGGGACCGGGTGACCGCCGAGGAGGCCTGCCGGTTGGTCGTCACGGACATGACCGGATACCGCTGTCTGCGGTCGATGACGACCCTGGCCGCGGTGTTCGGCGGCCCTTTCACCGATGGGTCCAGGTGAACCTTGATCAGGATGTCGGACACCTGTGCGCTGATCCACGGACCGGCCTGCTGTGGGCCTCGTCGGGCCGGATCCGACTCCGCGACGATGACGGCCATCAGTCTCAGGAACCACCGCAGGTGCCGGTTGCGCTCGTGACGGCGCTCGGAGCAGTCGGGGATGTCGCTGGGCCGGGGCACCGTCCGGGGGTCCTCCCGGAGCGCGTCCTGGATGCCGGCACCCCCCTGCCGGCTCGCCAGCTCCTGCCCGTCGCGGATGACGCCGTAGAGGTTGGTCATCGGCAGGACGCCTTGCACGAGTTCGCGCAGCGTCAGCTTCGCCGCCACGAAGCTGCCGGAGGCGATCGGCTGGCAGTCGAGCATCATGTTCAGGATCTTGAAGCGCTCGAGAACCCGCAGGACACCGTGTTCCTCGTTGATGGCGAGGATCAGATCCTCCCGCGACTCCGGACCCGTCTCGGGAGGATGGGCGAGAGCCAGCAGGGCGTCGAACCGTACCGGGCAGTCCGTCGCCCACGGAACGGGTCTCGGACCTTTCCCGTAGAAGAGTTCCTCGAGTCTCTTTCGGTCCATCGGGGCTCACTCCGGTCGGCTCTCCCCGACGCGCCCGGCGCAGGACGGTCAGGTGTTGGTGTGAATGGCGATCTCCCAGCTGCGCAGGGTGCCGGCGGCGGACTGGACCGCATCCGTGACCTTGAGCTTCCAGCTGCCCGTCACCGCGTCACCGACCAGTGGGGCGAGCAGTGACGGTGGGGTCGACGTCAGAGTGAGCCGCAGGTTCTTGGTATCGCCGCCCGCGCGGTTGTGGATCACGGCCCGGCGGCCCGAGGGAGCCAGCAGCACCACGCGCAGATCGCCGATGCGACCGTGCTCGATGTCGATCGTCACCGTCAGGTCCCTGACCGTGCCCTCGCCTTCGAGCGAGATCGCGTCGGTCAGACCGCCGACCTCCTCGTCGGGGATCGCGGCGTCCGCGGCCGACCGGCCGCTGACCAGCGTGCCCGCAACGCCCTGCTCGCCGGTGCGGAAGCTGATGACCTCACCCGGAGGACCGATGCGGGAGATGGTGAGCCCGGCCTCGCTGCCGTCCCACCACAGGGACGCGGGGCGGCTGCTGTGCGAGACCGCGGTGCCGGCCGTCGGTCCGTACAGGTCCGAGCCGTCGCCGAAGTTCCCGCCGGTCTCCAGATCGAGGTGGCCGTCCGCCTGCAGCAGCGCGCACTGGTAGTGGCGTACCGAGTTGCCCTGCTGGAACTCGTTCGACCCCTTGATGTCGCAGTGGTAGACGGCGAGCCCGCTGGAGGTCAGGGCGGAGTCGAAGCCGAGCCGGCTGCGGTTCTCGACGAGGTAGTACTCGACGTCCCTGCGCTGCGGGTTGTGGTAGATCAGCGCCGTGTCGTACTCGCCCTGCCTGGCGTCGTACGAGCCGGGTGCGGAGATGTCGACGTCCCGCGTCCAGCCCACCAGACGGCGCAGGTAGACGCAGACGGCGGACGGCAGGAACCCGTCGCCCAGATGGTCGCCGGCGGACATGGCGCAGTAGGTGCCCATGCCCGCGCTGGTGAAGTCGTCACCCTCGCGTTCGACCGTTCCGTAGTCGTAGAGGTCGGGAAATCTGCACAGCAGGTGCCCGCTCTCGTGGCAGAAGGTGCCGATCCTGAGATCGGCCGCCGTGTCACCGATGCTCGTGATGGTGTAGAAGTCCGTCCGCACGCCGTCGATCTCGGCGGGGAAACGCGAGTTGTGCGGCCAGAGATCCTCCCGGAACTCCGTCTGGCCCGCGTACATGATGCAGACGGAGTCGACGACACCGCGCCCGAGGGAGTCGAAGCGGCTGAAGTCCACACCGGCGTCCGCGGCCGCCTGCAGCGCCTCGGGTACGAGTTTGCCCCTGTTGCGCGCCAGCCCGTACGCGAGCCGGGGCCGGCTCATGCGGAACGGGCCGACGACGGTGTTGGTGAATCTGAGCTTGTCCGTCGACATGGTGCGGAAGTACTCCTTCACGGAACAGCGGTTGCCGTTGGCCGTGAAGTGGGGGCTGTTCAGCAGGGCGGAGACCTCGTCGACCGTCACCTGCGTCGGTGTGTCGGGGAAGTCGACCAGGATCGTCAGGCCCGTGACGTCGCCCTTCGTCAGGGCGAAGCCGGGGAGCAGGCCCTTGACCGGGCCGAAGGTGAGCAGCGAGTCGGGGTCGGTGGTGGCCCGTTCCTCCTCCGGGATCATCTGCAGGACCCGGCCCTTGACCACCTCTCTCCGGTAGACCTGCCCCTCTCTCAGATGGCGTGGCAGCCCCTCGGGCGGCGGCTGGGAGACGGGTATGCCGCTGGAGACGAACCGGCGTTCGGCGCCGGCGCCGTCGGTCTCGGCATAGCAGTAGGCGCCGTAGTCGGCGTCGTAGACGGCGGAGTATCCGTCGACGGTCTCGTATCGTGCGTATTTGTCGTCGCCGAAGGCGACGAGTTCGACACCGCCGCCCTCTTCTTGGCTGAAGGTCAGGGTGTCCCCGAAGATGCCACTCATCGCCAAGTACCTCCCGGAACGGTGCACGAGGGGGCTCGACCTCAGTGTGAAGGGCGGGGGCGGAGCCGCACAGGGCAGAAGAACCCACGCCGGGCAGGGGTAGCGTTACCCCTGCCAGGACGCCACGGGGATGATGTCGTGCGTGATGGCGAAGCGGGTCAGGTCGGCCCGTCGCCGGGAGCCGATCTTGTCGCGCAGCCGGTCCAGGTGGGAGTGCACGGTGTGCTCGCTGATGCCCAGCCGGACGGCGATGCCGTGGTCGGTCTCCCCATGTGCGATCAGCTCCAGGATCTGGCGCTCGCGGTCCGTGACATGGCAGCACGGCTCCGTGTCCAGGCGTACGGCGAGATCCGCGGAGACGTACGAGGAGCCGGCGGCCACGAGCCGGATCGCCGCCAGCAGCTCCCGCTCGTCGGCCTGTCGGCTGAGGCAGCCGCGGGCTCCGGCGCGCATGGCGGGCAGGGCGGCGTCGTCCAGGCCGGAGCAGAGGACCAGCACCGAGACGCCGTGGGCGGCAAGCCGTCCCACCACCTCCGACAGGCATGAGGGCGGCACCGTGAGGTCGACGAGCACGATGTCACCCCGGCCGAGTTCGCGCGCGGCCTCGTCCGCCGACGGGGTGGCGAGGGCGAGCGCAAGGCCGTCGGCGTCCTCGACGACATGGGCCACGCCCCTGCGCAGGAGCGGGCAGTCGCCGACGACGGCCACACGTCTTAATTCCGCACTCATGGGCGCCTCACTCCGGCCGGGCCGGCGCCCGTGTGCCGGCATGGCCTCACAGCTTCAGTCGTGATCCTCCACGGCAGTCCAACATGCCGGGGCGCCGGAGAGCGGGGCGGCACGCCAGGCGGAGGAGTGACTGACCCGCGTCGCGGAGGGCCGGGATAGCGGGACGCCCGCCCGGCCCTTCCGGGGCGGGACCCGGGCCCGGCGGTGCTGTCCAGGCCGGGACCATGGCCCGGACCTAGGCCGGGACCTAAGCCCCTGGCCGGTTACGCCGACGCGGTGTTCCGCCTACCGTCCCCGCCATGGATACGACAGGCGCCCTCGACGAGGCGCTCCAGCGGCTGCACCGCACAGGACCCGAGCGGCTCGGGCGGCTCACCAATCACGCTCCGATGGCTGTCGAGGCCCTCGCCGCGCGCGGACAGGCCCACGCCGTGCACTCGTGGCTCGACCGGTACGCACGCAAGCTCGAGGAGTTCCCGTCCGGCGTCGAGCCGGTCACGGCCGCCAACTGGCGTCTCGCGCTCGGTGACCCCCGCCGCGCGGCCGACTGGATCGGCTTCTTCGACCGCGAGATCGCCGCGCACCCCTGGCGCGACGTACTCGCGCGGTGGTGGCCCCGACTGCTGCCCGGCATGTACGGCGGCTCCACCCATCCGGTGATCCGGGTGGGCCATGCCGTGCGCACCCTGCTTTCCGGCGAGAGCACCGAACCGCGCCTGGCCGAACTCGCCCACGGCCTCGGCTACTGGGCCGCCCGCCACCGCCCCGTCACGGGCATCGCCCTGCTGCCCGCGGCCGACAGCGCCACCGCCGCCCTGGACGCGGTGACTCCCGTCGCCGCACGGGAGGGCGGCTTCCCCGCACGGCTCGCCCGCGTCCGCAGCCTTCCTCGGTGGGCGGCGGCGGTCACGGACCCGGACGCCGCGCACCGACGGCTGACCGAACTGGTACGAGCGGCCACCCACCGGTACGCCACCCACGGGCACGGCGAGGAGACGATGCTGGTCCACGCGGCCACCGCCCCCAACGCCGTACTGCGGACCCTGCCCGCGCTCCCGCGCGCCCTGTGGGTGCCCGGCCTGCACGCCGCCTGGACCGCCTCCGCGGCGGTGACCGCCATGTACGCCCCCGACACCCCGGTCGCCTACACCCCACCGGGCACCCTCACCCCGGAAGAGGTCGTCGAACGCGCCCTCGCACACGGCGACGAACACGTCGTCAAACTGACCGACACCGCCCTCGACGTGGGCGACGAGCGGGCGCTGGCGTCGGCACTGCGCGCCATCGACCTGAGCGAACCGCTGGGGTAGGAGGCGGTGAAGCGGGCGACGCTGCCGTGGTGTGGGGGAGAAGGCCCGGCGGCCCGGCGCAGGGAGCCGGGGCGACCCCTTCTCAGCCCGCTGCCGAGGTGCTCGCCAGGGCCCGCCGGATCTCGGCCGCGGGGAAGGGCGTGCGTTTGCTCTCCGTGAGCAGCCGGCGATGGAAATCGTCCAGGACGACGGCGTGCGGGGCATGGCGGTCGATGAGGGCGCCGATCCCGGGGGGAACGCCGTCGGGGCGGTGGCCCGCGACCCACGCACGCAGAAAGGCCCCGTGTTCCATGCCGCCGCGCACGGCCTCGGGCAGGTGGTGGCGCAGCAGGTGGCCGGGCGCGTGGCTGCGGTCGTACACCAGGTGGTCGGAGAGGAAGGCGGCCTCCTGCGCCGAGAGCGCGAAGTCGCGGCTCAGCGCGAGCCCGAAGTCCGCGAAGTACACCTGACGGCCGTCGGTGAGCAGATTGGCGAAGTGGGTGTCGAAGTGAACCAGCCCCCGCGCACTCATGAACGCGGTCCCGCGCAGCACCGCGTCCTCGGCCCACCGGTAGGACCGGTCGCCTCCCGGCTCCGCCCAGGCCGCTGCACGGGTCTCGCCGAGCCGGGCCCCGAGCGTGAGGGGCACATGCTCCAGAAAGAGCACCAGGCTGGAGGAGGACCTGCCGATGGCCTCCAGCCGACGGCGCACGGCAGGCGATCCCTCCCAGTGCGCGACGGCCCCCTCGACGCCGCCGAACGCGTCGGCGAAGCCGGTGGGAGGCTGGTCCGGCAGGACCCGCCAGTGGTACAGCAGCGGGAAACCCGTGTACTCGTTCCTCAGCACCCACGCGGTCGTCATCAGGTGCGCGGCCAGTTCTCGCCAGGCTCCGAATCCCGCCGACCCGACGCCGTACTGGTAGAAGAGAGGCAGCTCGAACAGGTTGGCGGTCGAGCGCACATGCTCCGGCCGCAACTCGATGTCCGTCAGCGGAACGCGCTTGACGAACACGGGTGTCCCCGCGACCTCGATCTCCGTCCGTCTGCCACCGATGCCCGAACCCAGCATCGGCGCGGCGGCCAGCGCAGCGCCGAGCCTGCGGTCGCTGAGCAGGGAGAGCCGTTCTCCCACGGTCGCGTGAGCGGACACGCGCGCGGCGGACAGCGGCTTGGTCTCATCCATCGGGACCGACCGTACCCTTGAACGTCCCCCCGTGACGGCAGGGTCAGGGCTGTTCGACGAGGCCGAAGCTCTGGGCGGCGGAGTTGTCGCAGGTCCGCTGGGTGAGCTGGACGCCGGTGGCGGCCGTGGCGGCGGCGCTGAGGCATCGGCCGCTGTGCCGGGCGACGAGGTGATAGGTGCCGTCGGGCTGCCGGTCGGCACGCCATTGCTGGTTCTGGCCGCCGGAGTAGGACCAGAGCTGCAGCGGGGCGCCGTCGGCGGTGGAGCGGTCGGTGACGTCGACGACCTGCTGGGGATTGCCGCGGTTGGTGATGCGGAAGTAGCCGCTGTCGGTGGAGCGGAACTGGTACTGCTGGGCGGTCGTGCCGTTGCAGGTGTACTGCTGGACCACGGTGCCGTTGGCGGTGGCGGCGGCGCGGGCGTCCACGCAGGTGCCGTTGCCGCTGCTGCGGAGCGTGTACCAGGACGTCTCGGAGACGGGCCCCGACGGGGGCTCGGTCTGTGCCGCTCCGCCCAGCCACCTCAGTCCGTCGAGGACGAACCGGTTCTGGGTCTCACTGGCGAAGGTCGAGGACAGCGGTGTGTCGGTGGCGTAGTCCATGGCGTTGTGGCCGAAGTTGGCGTACAGCATCTTGTACTTGGTGTTCGTCCACAGGATCGGGTAGTAGCCGCCGTACCACGTCTGGTCGGGGTCGGTGCCGAGCGGGAAGCTGCTGGGGTCGACGGAGGCCAGGATCCTGATGTCGGGGTTCTGCCGCAGGTCGTTGGACCAGCTGTACCACTCGCTCACCGACGAGGTGAAGGTAACCGGCAGGTTCCGCGTAGCGGCGTGGGTGCGGTCCTCCACGCGCAGCACGGCCGTGGTCGGGCCCCAGGTGTTGGACCTGAAGTCGCCCGATCCCAGGAACTGGTTGTGGTACCAGGGCCAGCCGGAGGCGTTCGTGGTGAACGCCGAGACGTGGAAGCCCATCCAGGCCCCGCCGGAGCGCATGTACTGCTCGAACCCGGAGCGCTGGGCCGCCGTCTGCGGCAGGTCGTCGAGGAAGAGCACCACCTGGTAGGCGTTCACCCCGCCGTCGGCGAGCAGGTTCCAGTCATTGCTGGCGGTGTAGGTGAATCCGTTGGCCGCGGCCTGCCTCGGGAACCACTCGTTCGCTTCCTTGACGAAGCTGATGTGCGCCGCGTCCCACGTGCCGTTGTACAGGGCCAGCACCTTGCAGGGAGCGGCGGCGGCCCGGGGCGTGGCCTGTGCCGGTGCCGCGGCCAGGCCGGTCAGTACGGCCAGCAGAAGCAGCAGCCGCAGGCACAGGGAGGGGATGGGAGAGGGGGAGGACGCTCTGCCAGTGTGCACGTGTCGCTCCTGTCGTACGGAGGTGGGGGGACGAGGGAGGATGCGCCGGCTTCACGATGAGGTGGTCGTGCGTCACTTCCACCGGTACGTGGCGAAGGAGCCCGCCGGAACGGTCACGACGAACGACCGGTCGGCGACGACGACGCGGACCCTGCGGTCGGCGTCGGTGCTGTTGCCGACGACGGCGGTGAAGGCGTGGGCGCCCGAGCGGAAGACGACGTTGCCGACTCCGTGCTCCGCCGCGCTGGACTCGAGGCGTACGGCGCCGGGGGAGAGGTACTTGGCGAACTGGCCCAGCTGGTACAGCTCGTCGCGGACGGTGAAGTCCTTGCTGGTGGTGTCCACGGTGACCAGCCGGTCGGGCCACTTGGTCGTGGCGCCGACCTTCGCCCAGTCGATGTCGTTGTCGCGGGCGGGCGTCCAGTGCAGGGTCCCGCCGTCCTGGTCCGTGGTCTGGGCCCACAAGATGTAGGAGGCGGCGTCCAGACGGAAGTCGTCGAGCACGGTGGCGGGGGACAGGTCGCTGGTCTCGGTCAGGTGGACCGGCTTTCCCGTCTGTTCGTAGGCGTCCCGCATCACCCGCGGGTCGCCCCAGTAGGGGTGGAAGGCGATGGCGTCCGCCGCGCCGCGGACCTGCTGGCCGGTCACCGATCCGTCGGGGGCGTCGTCGAAGATGCGGTGGTAGTTCTTGGTGGCCGTGCTGTCGGGGTC
The DNA here is from genome assembly GCF_055569615.1 of Streptomyces sp. NPDC031379. Lineage (NCBI taxonomy): Bacteria > Bacillati > Actinomycetota > Actinomycetes > Kitasatosporales > Streptomycetaceae > Streptomyces > Streptomyces sp. NPDC031379. The sequence continues at coordinate 44,384 of NZ_JBVIIT010000040.1, forward strand.
GCGCCAGTCCCAGAAGTTGAAGTCATGGACGTACAGCTGGGTGTCGAGCCGGGCGGCGCGGAGTTCCCGCTTGATCGCCAGGGCCAGCTTCTGCTGCTGGGCGACGCTGATGTCCATGGCGGGGTACACCACGTCCATGCCCGGCTCGTTGAGCAGGGTCAGGGCGTCCACCTGGATGCCGTGCCGGGCGTACGCCTGGACGAACTTGACGTAGTAGCGCGCGAAGACGTCGATGCAGTCGTCGCGCAACTTGCCGACCTGGTAGTAGTCCGTGGTGCTGCCGGGCTTGAGCGCGACCTCGCCCGTGAACCGGTCGTTCGTCTTCATCCACGCCGGTGCGCTCCACGCCGAGGCGAAGAACGTGGCCTTCGGGTTGTAGCGCTGGATGAGCTTGATCGTGTCGATGATGTGCAGGTCGATGTCCCGCCGGACGGAGAAGTGCTTCAGGCCGAAGTCCTCGTCGACGCCGGCCGGGAGATCGTCCTCCGACCAGAACGGCAGGTGCTCGATGAGGTCGGGGCTGCCGATCGTGAGCCGGAACCGGTCGAGTCCCGCGCCGTGGCGGGGATCGACCAGCAGCCGGATGGCCTTCTCCCGGTTGGCGGGAGTGAGCTTCCACAGGTTGGACACGCTCGTCTCGTCCAGGGAGAAGCCGATGCCCGCGTAGCGTTGCCTGACCGCACCGGTGTCGACGACGACGGTGGCGTCGGCGGCGCCGCCCGTGCCGGCCGTCATCCGGACACTCGGCAGCGGCTGCCAGGCGTGTGCGCCGCCGGTGGAGTAGGTGCCCGTCACGAGCTGTCCGGGTCCGTGCGGTGCGGCCCCCGCCCTGTCCGCGTGCGCGGCCGGGCCCGTGCCCAGCAGCGCGGTCAGGGTCGTGACCGCAAGGGCGGTGGCGGCGGTGAGGGAACGGCTCACAGCGTCTCCTGTCTCCTCGATCCGTGGATCCAAGCAACGCTCGCCTGTTAAGTCAAGACTTAAGTAAAGCTATTGCGGTAGTAGGGAGCCGTTGCCTGGGGGCCAGGGAGCCGTCGACCGGGCGGACGGCTCAGGAGCCGGTGGACGCGTGCTGCGGGCGGGAGTCGTACAGCGTGCTGTGGAACCGCCCGGCCTCCTCCCGTCCGGCCGGATCACCGCCGAGTTCCCGCACCGCCTCGATCGCGAACCGCCGCTCCCGCTCGTCCGTGAACCGGCGCTGCGGGTAGGTGCGGGAGGTGTCCACGGTGGTGTGCAGCCCGCGCCCGGCCAGCGTCCGTACGACCGGCTCGTACGCCACCGTCCGCAGGACGAACGCGCACACCCACACCGGGCGCCGCGCCCCGTCCAGCAGCGCGGCGAACGTCCGCTCGGTGACGTAGCTGCCGCCGCCCGTCAGCGTGATCAGCCCGACGTCGGCCAGCGCGCGGCTCAGCCGAGGGCCGGGCGGTGCCTGCTCCAGGTCGTCGGTGAAGCCGTCCTCCAGCAGGCCGGCCTCCTGGGCGTAGCGCACCGCGGGCCCGGCGACGTCCAGCCCGTACACCGGCAGCGCGTCGGGCCGCCGCCGCACGGCGTAGAACTCCCGGTCCGACGCGGCCAGTTCCGCCGTCGTCAGCTTCCTGGCCGCCTCGGACGTGTACCGCTGGTACAGCTCCGCGAGCGTCACGTCGTGATTGAGCAGGGCGGCGTTGATGCCGTACGAACAGCACACGTCCAGCAGCACGGGCCGGCCGGGCAGGCCGTCGTAGGCTGCGGCCCGTTCGGCGGCCACCCGCCGGAAGACCGGCTGCGCGTGGTGCGGTATCTCGTACTCCAGGGGGGCCAGCCGCGTGAAGTACGCGCGCGGGTCCGGCCGCCGGTAGATGTCGTCGAACCGCGCCTTGCCACCCGTCATGCCGTACTCCCTGCTCGGCGGACACCCCTTCCCCCCTGTGGTGTCCCTTCTTCGGCAGCCGACGGCCACGTCCCAGGACGCCGACGCGCCCCGGACGTACGACGGACGCTGTGCCCACAGCGGTTGCCGCCCTCGCCGGGCCGGCCGGTAGGGGCCGTGCGGCGCGGCGAGGGCGGACGTAGTGCTGCTGCTTTTCCTTCCTACCGCTTTCAGCCCACCACGATCACCACGACGCCACCGTTGAGGAAGCCGCTGCGGAAGAAGTCTCCACGGTCGAAACGGTTGCCGAAGCCGTCGCAGTGGCCGAACCACCAGCCACCGCGATTGAAGCAGCCGTTGTTGGTGGGGGCGTTCGCCGGAGTGGCTGCCGAGGCCGTGCCTGCCAGGCCGACGGCGGTGCCACCGGCCAGGAGAACGCTGACCGCAGACGCGGCGAAAAGACGCCTGACGCGCTGACCTTTCATGGGCCTACCTTCTTTCCACCCCTCGTGGGGGTTACGAATCGAGGGGCATGACCGGGGCCGCACAAGGGAGGACACGGCTGTGGGTGCCGCCGTGTCGGGACGGGAAGTACGGCTCGCGTACGCGGGCTGTCGGACCCGATGAGCAGGGCCCTCGCCTGCGGCGGCGGGCGTACCCCCCGGAACGCGGCCCTTTCCTCACACGCTAGCCGCCCTTCGACCACCCAGCATCTCGGGCCGCACCGGCCGCGGCCCGGGTGCCCCTCGCGACGGGGGGCGCTCACGCCGGTGCGGTCGCCGCCCGCAAGGGCGCGAGGAGAGCCTGGTCCGTGGGCTCTCCGTCGCGAGAAAGTGGCAGGTCAGTGCACCGCCCTCCGTACGAGCGCCCCGATCCTCGCCTCGTCGTCGGCGGTCAGCCGCGTCAGGGCGTAGGACGTCGGCCACAGGGTGCCGTCGTCGAGGTTCGCCCGGTCGCTGAAACCGAGCGTCGCGTACCTCGCGCCGAACTTCTGAGCGCTCTGGAAGAAGCAGACGACCTTGCCGTCCTCGGCGTACGCGGGCATCCCGTACCAGAGCTTCGGCGCGAGGTCCGGCGCGCTCGCCTTGACGACGGCGTGGAGCCGTTCCGCGATGACCCGGTCCGATTCCTGCATCTCGGCGATCTTCGCGAGCACGGCGGCCTCGTCCTCGGCCGCCTTGCCGGCGCGCGATCCCCGCCGCGCCGAAGCCCGCAGCTCCTGGGCGTGCTCCTTCATCGCGGCGCGCTCCTCGTGCGTGAAGCTCTCGGACGTCCTGCCGGTCGCCGTGGCGGTCTTGGCGGGCTTCCGTGCGTTCGTCATGACCGGTTTCTCCTCTGCGCGGATCTGGATGTCATATCGCCGGGCGGGTCAGGGGCCGGAACATCACCCCCACGCGCCGGCGATCTGGCGGGTCGTGGCGTTGAGCCGGTTGAACAGGTTGGTGACGCCGATCATCAGGACGATCGCGGCCAGTTGCTTCTCGTCGAAGTAGGTGGCGGCCGTGTCCCAGACCTCGTCGCTCACCGCGTCGGGACGGTCGGCCAGCCGCGTCGCGGCCTCGGCCAGCGCGAGGGCCGCCCGCTCCTCCTCGGTGAAGTACGGGGCCTCCCGCCAGGCGGCGACCGTGGCCAGGCGCTCGTCGCCGACTCCGGCCTTGCGGGCCGTCTTGGCGCCGCCGTCGACACAGGCGCTGCAGCCGTTGATCTGGCTCACCCGCAGATGCACCAGCTCCAGGGTCTGTCCGTCCACGCCACCGGAGTGCGCGGACTTGAGAAGCTGCTGGATCGGCTGCATGGCGTCGGACAGGACGACGGCGGGGTTCTGCATACGGGACTGCATCTCGGATCTCTCCTCTTCAGGGGCGGTGCCCCGTTCCGTCGGGGCGTGACCCCATCACAGCCGGGCCGGCCGGCCACGACCACGGCGATGGGACACCCTGGGACAGCTGAAACGACCTTGACCAGGGGCTACTTGGCTCGGGAGACTGCTGCCGCGGCGGGACGGAAGGCGGGGGAACGGTGGACGTGCAGGCGCGGACGGCGAAGGCCGCCCCACAGGAAGAGCTGGCGGCCCGGCTGCGGCTGCTCCAGGAACTGTCCGGGCTCGGCGTACGGGCCCTCGCGCGGGACACCGGCCTCAGCTCCTCGTCGCTTTCGCGCTACCTCAACGGGCAGACCGTGCCGCCCTGGCCCGCGGTGGTCGCCCTCTGCCGTCTCGTCAAGCGCGACCCCCGCCCCCTGCGCCCGCTGTGGGACCGGACCTCCCACCCCCTGCCGGCGCCGCCGAAGAGCAGCCGCCAGTTCCGGCCGGTGCCCCGCAACGATCTGCCGCGCGACGCGCCCGACTTCACCGGACGCGAAGCCCAGCTCGCCGCCGTGCTCACCGCGGTCGACAGCCATCGGGCGGTCTCCGTCGACGGCATGGCGGGCGTCGGCAAGACCTGCCTTGCCGTGCACGCCGCGCACCGCCTCGCCGCCGACTTCCCGGACGCCCAGCTCTATGTGGACCTGCACGGGTTCACCGAGGGCCGGCCCCCGCTCGACCCGGACTCGGCGCTGCGGATGCTGCTCGGCGCGCTCGACGTCCCGTCCGAGCGGGTCCCGCAGGAGGGGATCGAGCAACTGGCCGCCTGCTGGCGGTCGGAACTGGCCCGCCGACGGGTCGTCGTCGTCCTCGACAACGCCGCCGACGCCGACCAGGTCCGCCCGCTGCTGCCCGGCGCCGGCCCCTCCGTCGCCCTGATCACGAGCCGCAACCGGCTCCTCGGCCTGGACGAGGTGCCCCCGGTCTCGCTCGACGTGCTGAGCCCGCAGGAGAGCGCTGAGCTGCTGGCCCGTGCCAGCGGCGACCCCGGCGGCCCCGACGGGCGGCTGGCCCGCGATCCGGAGTCCGCCGCCGAGGTGCTGCGGCTGTGCGGCCGTCTCCCGCTGGCCCTGCGGCTGGCCGCGGCACGGCTGCGCCACCGGCCGGGGTGGACCGTGGGCATCCTCGTCGAGCGGATGGCGCAGGGCGCGAGCGAGTTCGACGCCGCGTTCAGCGCGGCGTTCGGCATGTCGGTACGGCAGCTGAACCGGACCCAGGCCCGCCTGTTCCGGATGCTGGGCCTGCTGCCCGGGGAGTCCTTCGACGAGTACGTGGTGGCGGCCCTGGCGGACGTGCCGCTGCACAGCGCCCGGGCGATGCTGGAGGACCTGCTCGACGCCCACCTCGTCCAGCAGCCGACGGCGGGCCGCTACCGGCTGCACGACCTCGTGCACCAGCACGCGCGCCGGGCCGCCGCGGAACAGGACCCGGCGGCCGAGCGGGAGCGGGCGCTGGGCCGGGTGCTCGACTACTACGTGCACGCGGCGGCCGCCGCCGACGCCGCGATGCCGTTCGTGTCGCCCGGCCGTGCCGCCTCCGCGGGCCGGCCCCCGGCCGAACTGCCGCGGTTCACGGACCGGAACGCGGCCTTCGGCTGGTTCGTCGCGGAGTACGCGAACCTGATCGCCGCCTTCGAGACGGCGGCGGCCGTCGGCGCCGATGCCCACGTGTGCGAGTTGCCCCGCTTCCTGCGGGCCTACTTCGCCCGGCGCTGCGGCACGACGCACCTCAACGTCCTCTTCGAGCGCTCGCTCGCCGCGGCGGAGCGCCTCGGTGATCCGCTGTCCCTGGCCGAGGCGCACAGCGATCTGGGTTTCGCGCGGTACAACGCGGGCCGGATGACCGAGGCCGCCGCCGCGTACGAGGCGGCCGGAGTCCGGCTGTCCCAGGCGGGCGACGCGCGGGCGGAAGCCGAGCTGGCCCTGCGCCGCGGCTACCTGAGCTGGGACACGGGAGCTGTCGAGGAGCCGCTCGCGCTCTTCCGGCAGGCGGGGAAACTGTACGAGCAGGCCGGTTGCCCGACGGGCACGGCGTACGCGGCCGCGTCGGAGGCCTGGGCGATGCTCCAGCTGGGACACCGTGAGGAGGCGGCGCACCGGGCCCGGGAGGTGCTGGACGTCCCCCACACCGACCCCGCCTGGCCGCCCGCTCTCACGGCCCGGATCACGCTCGGCGTGGCCATCGCCCGCGGGGAAGGCGACGAGGCGGCGGAGCACCTGTACCAGGCGCTGGCGCTGGCCCGCGAGGACGGACACCTGCACAACCAGGCGTGGTGCCTCAACTGCCTGGGCGTCGCGCTGCGGGAGATGGGCCGGTACGAGGAGGCGCTGGCCGGCCACCGGGAGGCGTTCGCGCTGCTCGACGAGTTGTTCGAGGAACACTGGAAGATCCACTTCCTCAACGGCTACGGCGAGACCTGCCGGCTCGCCGGCCTCCCCGACGAGGCCCTGCGGCTGCACCGGCAGGCCCTGGAGCTGGCCCCGAGGCTGGGCAACCGGTACGCGGAAGCCCTGGCCCACGAAGGCATCGCGACCGTGCTGGAGGAGACGGACCCGGCAGGGGCGGCCGAGCACCGCGCGGCGGGACAGTCCCTCCTGGAGCACCTCGCCTCCCGGACGTGACCCGAGGCGGCCGCGAGGCAGACGTACCGGGTTCTCCCGGCGTGACCGCCGTAGGAGCGCACCCGGCGGATGTCCGCGCGCCGGAGGCACGCCGGTCGGACGGGACGACGGTCGACATGGACGAGCCCCGGCCGCTCGCGCGGCGATGTCGCGCAGGGCATGGACGACACGCGCGCACGGTCCGCGTACGGCGCCGGGTCAGTTCTCCTGCAGCCAGTCCTCGTAGCGTGTGGCAGCGACGTGCACGGTGTCGTCGCCGACGAGGACCCCGTCGGGCATGCCCGCGAACAGCCCGGCGGACTCGTCCGTGACGACGGAGCGGCCGTCCGGCTTCGCCGCCAGGGTGATCTCACCGAGTCGGTCCAGCCGCTGCACCTCGGGGCCCGCGATGTTGCGCACGCCGTACGACGGTTCACCCTGCGCCGCTTCGGCGACGGCGGCGGCGACATCGGCGGAGGCGATCGGACGCAGCCGTGTCGAAGGCAGGTGCACCTCCGTACCCTGGGCCGACATGTTCATCACCGGAGCGATGAACTCGAAGAACTGGGTGGCGCGCACGATGCTGTAGGGCACGCCGCCGCTGCGCACAGCGTCCTCCTGGGCGACCTTGGCCTGGTAGTAGCCGTAGTCGGGTACCTGGTCGACGCCGACGATGGAGAGCGTCACGTGGTGGCGGACACCGGCTTCCCGCTCCGCGTCGAACAGGTTCCGCGCCGAGCGGGTGAAGAAGTCCAGCGCCGCCTCGGTCTCGAAGGACGGGGAGTTCGACACGTCCACGACCACGTCCGCGCCCTTGAGGGCCGGCGCCACCCCCTCGCCGGTGAGGGTGTCGACGCCCGTGGAGGGGGAGGCCGCCACCGCCTCGTGACCACGGTCGCGCAGAAGCGCCACCACCTGCGAGCCGATGAGCCCGGTACCGCCGACGACCACGATCTTCATCACTGTCTCCGTTTCGCTGACTGGTTCTTTCCCACGGATACCGGCGATCTCGCCGGACCCGGTGCGCGACACGCACATCAGCAGGACGGGGCAGCGGCCGGATCGGTGACAGCCGAGGCGGAGAGCCCAGCCCTGTGTAGACTTCCGGATGTTCGTGTGCCGGCTGGAGTCGAGGAATCAGGGAGGTGAGGTCGATGACCGCGCTCAGGGCCACCGTCTGTCGCGTCCGGGTCTCCCTCACGTCCCGGGCCGTGGCCTGACCTCGTCCTGAAACGCCCTGGCCGGGAGCGTGAGTCCGCCGGGCATCCCACAACGGACATCTTCGAAACGGGTTTCCCTCTGCCATGCATCACGCCCGCATGCACCACCACTGGATCACGCGCGCCGAGACGCCCGGCGACATCCCCGCCGTCCGCGAGATCATCCGGGCCGCCTTCGACACTCCGGCCGAGGCCGACCTCGTCGACGCCCTGCGCTCCGACCCCTCCTGGATCGACGGCCTCTCCCTCCTCAGCACCGACGGCGACGGCACCGTCGTCGGCCACGCCCTGCTCACCCGCTGCCACATCGGTGACGCCCCCGCGCTGTGTCTGGCGCCCGTCGCCGTGCACCCCGCCCATCAGCGCACCGGTGCCGGCTCCGCAGCGGTCCGCGCAGCACTGAAGGCCGCCGGGGACATGGGCGAGTGCCACGTCGTCGTCCTCGGACATCCGGCGTACTACCCGCGCTTCGGCTTCGGCCGGGCCTCGGCCCACGGCATCGGCCTGAGCATCGACGTCCCGGACGAGGCCCTGATGGCCCTGACCCTCGACGACGCCCGTCCGCTGCCCGGCGGCACCGTCCACTACGCGGCGCCGTTCGGTATCTGATCCACGCCGCCGAGCGAGGCGGGTGTCTCGCCCGGACGGCCTGATGCCCGCTGTCCGGCACCGCGGCCGCCCCGATGCCGAGGGGGCCGCGGTGCCGGAGGCGCGGTGCGTTCGTCAGAGCGTCGACAGGTCGATGGCCCGGTCGACGTCCTGGGGCTGCAGGACGCGCAGGATGCCTTCGAGCAGGTAGTAGTCGGCGTAGGGGAGGGAGATCTCGATCCCGTCCTCGGCCGGCCGGTTGCGGGTGCAGCGGGCGACGATCGCGTCGGCGCGGGCCGATGCGCGCGTCAGGCAGGTCTCCGACAGCGCGACGAGGATCCGCAGCGCGATCCGGCGGTACTCGGGCCTGCCCGTCGCGGCGGACAGGTCGAGCAGCCCGCAGGCCATGACGGCGCCCGCCGACGCGTCCTTGATGTCGTGGGGTTGCTGCGGAGCGCGGTAGTCCCAGACGGGCACGTGGTCCGCACCGAGCGCTCCCACCGCGAAGTCGGCGAGTCTGCGTGCCGTGGACAGGAACTGCTGGTCTCCCGTCCGGCGGTAGATCGTGGTGAACCCGTAGATGCCCCAGGCCTGCCCGCGGGACCAGCAGGAGGCGGGGCTGTAGCCCTGGACGGTGTTCGGCCCGATCGGTGCGCCGCTGTCGGGGTCGAAGTCGTACACGTGCGGGGTCGAGCCGTCCGGGCGGAGAAAGACCCGTTGCGCCGTCCTGGCATGCTCCATGGCGACCTCGAGGTACTTCTCGTCACCCGTCTGCCGGCCGGCGAAGACCAGCAGATCGAGGTTCATCATCGTGTCCATGATGACGCGGCCCGCGTTGCGGGGGTCGTCGAGTGCGCCCCATGCCCGGATGAAGCGGCCGCGCGGGTTGTATCGCCGGATCAGCGACTCGGCCGCTTGCACGGCACCCGCGCGCCAGCTGTCGTCGCCCGTCAGCCGCCAGGCGGTGACCCAGGAGGGGGAGAAGAGGAATCCGAGGTCGTGGGTGGTGGCGTCGTACCGGCGGGGAGCGAGTTTGCGGGCCGAGTCGAGAGCCAGCGTCCGGAACGCGTCGTCCTTGCTGTAGAGGTACGCCATCCAGAGCGTGCCCGGCCAGAACCCTCCCACCCAGTCGCCGTTCTGGGAGAAGACCCACTTCTCGAACTTCGTCCCGACGGGAAAGGCGCTCACGCCCGGCGCGACGGCGCGCAACTTCTCCGTCGCGTAGTCGGCCGTCGCACGCAGCACCCGGGCAGCCGACGCCGGGTCGTGGTCACCGGCCGCTCCCGCAGCCCGCGCCGGTGAGGCCGCGGCTGCCGTGGCTCCGGCTGTCACGGCCAGCACAGTACGCCGGGAAATGCTCATGAATGTCCTCCAACTGATCAATGCCGCAAGGACGTTGAGCGAGTCTGGCACGGTTGGGGCCTTCGCGTACACCCACATGTGCATTGTTCATATACCTGAATAGCGTGAACCGGCTCGCCCCCAGGCCGACTTGAGGTGGTCACCGGCGCCGGCGGGCGTTGAGCCGGGCGGCCTGGCGCGTCAGGTGGTCGCACTCGGCGAGGTCGGGTGCCTTCCGGGCCGCCTCGGCGTACAGCCGGGCCGCCGTCGCCAGGTCGCCGTCGCGCTCGTGGAGATACGCCGCCACCGCGGCGTGGCGGGGCAGCGAGTCGTCCAGCGCCGCGAGCGCCGCCAGCCCCGCGCGCGGTCCGGTCGGCCTCACTCACGGCCACCGCCCGGTTGAGCCGGACGACCGGGCTGTCGGTCAGGCGCGCGAGTTCGTCGTACCACTCGACGATCTGCACCCAGTCGGTCTCCTCGGCGGTGGGCGCGTCGGCGTGGAGCGCCGCGATCGCGGCCTGGGCCTGGAACTCGCCCAGCCGGTCGCGGGCGAGGGCGCCCTGCAGGATCTCGACGCCCTCGGCGATCGACTCGGTGTCCCACCGGCCGCGGTCCTGCTCGGCGAGCGGCACCAGACTGCCGTCGGGCGCGGTACGGGCGGCGCGCCGGGCATGGTGGAGCAGCATGAGGGCGAGCAGCCCCGCCACCTCGGGGTGGTCGACCCGGGCCGCGAGCTGACGGGTGAGCCGGATGGCCTCGGCGGCCAGGTCGACCTCGCCGGAGTAGCCCTCGTTGAAGACCAGATAGAGGACGCGCAGCACGGTGGCGACGTCGCCGGGCCGGTCGAACCGCACGCCGGAGACGGTGCGCTCGGCCCGGCTGATGCGCTGCGCCATGGTCGCCTCGGGCACCAGGTAGGCCTGGGCGATCTGGCGGGTGGTGAGCCCGCCGACGGCGCGCAGCGTGAGCGCGACCGCGGACGACGGCGTCAGCGACGGATGGGCGCACAGGAAGTAGAGCCGGAGCGTGTCGTCCACCGCGGGGGCGGGCCCGGGCGCCGGCTCCTCGTCGACGAGGTCCTCACGCCGGCGCCGGGTGGCGTCCGCCCGGGTCGCGTCGAGGAACCGGCGCCAGGCCACGGTGACCAGCCAGCCCTTCGGGTCCCGCGGCGGGCCGGCCGGCCAGACGCGGACCGCCTCGACCAGCGCGTCCTGCACGGCGTCCTCGGCCGCCGCGAAGTCGGCTCCGCGGCGGACGAGGACGGCGAGGACGCCCCGCGTGAGACTCCGGAGCAGGGGTTCGTCCATGTGCGGGGTCACTCCGTGACGGTGGGCGAGGCGGCCAGGAAGGGACGCACCTCGAGCCACTCGTGGATCGGCCCCCCACCCGCCCCGGGGGCGGCCGACAACTCCCCGGCCAGCTCGACGGCCCGCTCATAACTGTCGACGTCGATCACCATCCAGCCGGCGACGAGATCCTTGGTCTGGCGCGAACGGACCGTCGGTCACCGGCGGGCGCCCCCCACCCGTCGTACCGGACCCACGCCCCCTGCGGCGCCAGCGCCTGCCCGTCGACGAACTCCCCGCTCCGCTCCAACCGGCCCGCGAAGTGACGCATGTACTGCACGTGCGCCGAGATCTCCTGCGGCGTCCACCGGTCCATGGGCACGTCGTCGACCGGAGCCGGAGCACCCCGGTCATGCCTCAGCAGCAGGTACGTGGCCATCGTGTCTCTCCTCGGTGCCGACCCGACCCATGGTGATCGCGTTCACCCCGGGGACGGAGCCGCTCCCCCGTTCTCGACATCACCGGCCGACATTTCATCGGGCCTTTTCATCGGGCTGTTCCTTCGAGCCCGCACACGGCTGTGGCAAAGCGACGTGGGCCGCGCGGCACTCGCCGCGCGGCCCACGTACGTCAGCGACGCCATCAGCCCTGCGTGCCACCCTGCGTGTTGCCGTTCCCGGCACCCTGCGTACCGCCCTGCGTATTGCCGCCCTTCGACGAGTTGTCGTGCTTGGACGAGCTGTCGCTGTACGAACCGTCATGGTCGTGGTGGTGCTTGTAGGAGCCGTCGTCCCGGTACGAGCTGTCGTCGGGCCGGTGCCGGTAGGAGCTGTCGTCGTGGTGGTGCCGGTAGGAGCCGTCGTCCCGGTAGGAGCTGTCCTGGTGGTGCCGGTCGTGCTGGTCATGGTGCTGGTAGGACGAATGCGCAGCCGCGTGGTGGTTGCTCATGGGCGCGGCCGTGGCGCTGGCTACACCGAAGCCTCCAGCGGCCAGTGCGGCGATGCAGGAAATACCGGCGATGCGGGCCATGTGACGTCGAGCGTTAAGCATGAGGAAACCTCTATCTCTCAGTTCCGGGGTGGAAGAGCTTGCGTCATTAAGTTCAGCTCGTCCGGCCGCTGCCGTGTGTCCCCTGACCGGTGGAGCGGGAGGCTGACGTGCCGGTCGGCTGGTGGAGGAGGCTGAGCGGTGCGGGAGCGCCGTGTCTCATCGGCCACGGCGCGGTAGGAGCCGGAAGGGCGGGCGGAGCGGCGTACGCAAGCGAAGCCGGCATCCCGCAGAGGTTGCCCTCCGCGGGATGCCGACTTCCTCAATCGTCAGCCCTGGGTACCGCCCTGCGTGTTGCCGTTCCCGCCGCCCTGCGTACCGCCCTGGGTGTTGCCGTTCCCGGCACCCTGCGTACCGCCCTGCGTGTTGCCGTTCCCGGCACCCTGCGTACCGCCCTGCGTGTTGCCGCCCTTCGGCATGGTGTTGTTCTTCGCCGAATTGCTGTTCTTGGACGAGCTGCTGTTGTTCTTGGACGAGTTGCTGTGCTGGGAGGAGCTGTTGTGGTGGTGCTGGTGGTGGCTGGAAGAATGCGCAGCCGCGTGGTGGTTGCTCATGGGCGCGGCCGTGGCGCTGGCTACACCGAAGCCTCCAGCGGCCAGTGCGGCGATGCAGGAAATACCGGCGATGCGGGCCATGTGACGTCGAGCGTTAAGCATGAGGAAACCTCTATTTCTCAGTTCCGGGGTGGAGGAGCTTGCGTCATTAAGTTCAGCTCGTCCGGCCGCTGCCGTGTGTCCCCTGACCGGTGGAGCGGGAGGCTGACGTGCCGGTCGGCCGCAGGGGGAGGGGGATCGGCCGAGGTGCCGGCCGGCTGCGGCGCGGGGACCCGCGAGGGGGGCAGGCAGTGGATGCGGCCGCCGGGACCCGCGCGGGGGGGGGCAGGCAGTGGATGCGGGCGCGGGGACCGGCGGGGGGGCAGGCAGTGGATGCGGCCGCCGGGACCCGCGCGGGGGGGCAGGCAGTGGATGCGGGCGCCGGGACCCGCGCGGGGCAGGCGGTGGGTGCGGGCGCGGGGACCGGCGGGGGGGCAGGCAGTGGATGCGGCCGCCCTGCCCCGCGCGGGGGGGGGCAGGCAGTGGATGCGGGCGCGGCGGGGGCGGCCCGGTTGCGCGGGGCGTCGGGCTCTTCGGAGTATGGGGGGAGGTGAAGCCTCTGGTATCGCGGGATGGCCGGTCCAGGCACAGGTGCTCCGGGCAGATGCGGCGACAGCCGGTAGGAGCGACAGCCGGTGAGAGGGTGACATGACGCTTCCGGACGCGCAGCAGGCCGCTCCCGAAAGCGGCAGGTCCGATCTGGGGGGCGCGGTCGAGATGCCTGCCCTGCACCTGCAGAGGGCGTTTCGGTGGCAGGCGATGCTCCGCATGGCCATCGTCATCGCGTTCACGGCGGACCTGGCGGTGTTTCCGCCGTCCGAGCAGCTGCCGCTTTCGGTGGCGCTGGCCGCCGTCTACACGCTGTGGACCCTGGGGACGCTGTGGGCGGCCTGGAGGTCGCACAGGCCGTATCCGAGCTGGGTGTACCCGCTGGTCGACCTGACGTTGCTCACCGCGTTGATGGCGGTTTCCGGGAACTTCTCCGACCCGAATTGGAGTTCGCCGGTATCCGCCGACATTTTTCTCTTCATACCCGTTCTTGCCTCGTTTCAGATGCGGCCGTTTCTCACTGCGGCATCCGGAGTGCTGGCCGCGGCGAGCTATACCATCGGCACCGGCCTGGGGCATCTGCGGCAACCGTACTGGCATTTCATACTCGTACACGCTCTGTTCATTCTCGTGGTCTGCGCGGGCTGTGTTCTGCTGTCGGACGTCCAGCAGCACAGGGTGAGGTCGATCAGGGAGTTGGCGGAGCATCGCCTGTGGCTGCTGGACCGCATGATGGCGGCGGAGGAGAGGGAACAGCGTAAAATCGCCGAGGTGCTGCACGACGGGGCGTTGCAGAACGTTCTGGCGGCCCGGCATTTCGTTGACGAGGCGGTGTGCAGTCCCGGAGTGACCGATTCGCTGCAGCGCGCCGATGAAGCCCTTTGGACGGCGAGTAAGCAACTGCGCTCATCCGTGCGGACCCTGCATCCCGAGGTCCTTGTCTCAGGAGGACTCGTACCCGCCCTGAAGCATCTGACCGAGCAGGCGTCCGAGCGAGGCAAATTTCATGCAGAGGTCCGTTCCGGTATCACCACTGCGGGGTCTGCGGACCGGCCGCTCTACTGGCTGGCCCGTGAAATCCTGGAGAACGTGGTGAAGCACGCACAGGCGAAGAACGTCGTCGTGTCCCTCCAGGAATGCGATCCGGAAAGCGTACGGCTTTCGATTTCGGACGACGGTGTAGGGATATCCCGGGAAGCCATGGCAAGGAGTCTGTCGTCGGGCCATATCGGGATCGCCTCACATCGTGCGCGGATCGAGGGCATGGGGGGCGTATTCACTCTCCACACCAACGCCTCGGGCGGCACGACGGTCGAGGCCGTCGTACCGCTGGGATGACGCCCACCCCGGCCCACCCCAGCCCACCCGGGCCGGCCGGGCGGGCCGGGCCGACCGGTGGGCCCCGCCGCGGGGTATGTGCCCGGGCCCCGCCGGCGGGCACGGGCACGGGCACGGGGACGGGGACGGGGACGGGGACGGGGACGGCAGCAGTAGCGGAAGGGCGGCGGCAGTACGGGCCGGGGGCGGCACTAGAGGCCGGGGCAGCGGCGGTGGGGGCAGCGGGCAGCAGCGGTGGGGGCAGCGGGCAGCAGCGGGGCGGCCGTAGCGGCCGACGCCCAGCGACAGAGAGGCGGCCCGGCGGCGGTAGCAGCCGAGAAGCGGGGGCAGCCGTAGCGGCCGACGCCCAGCGACAGAGAGGCGGCCCGGCGGCGGTAGCAGCCGAGAAGCGGGGGCAGCCGTAGCGGCCGACGCCCAGCGACAGAGAGGCGGCCCGGCGGCGGTAGCAGCCGAGAAGCGGGGGCAGCCGTAGCGGCCGACGCCCAGGGACAGAGAGGCGGCCCGGCGGCGGTAGCAGCCGAGAAGCGGGGGCAGCCGTAGCGGCCGGGGGGCGCGCCCTGGTTCGCTGGCCGGGGGGCAAGGGCTCGCATACGCTGGGCAGGAGTCATCGAAAATCTGCCGACGCCCCTGGAACAGCACAGCGCGGACGAAAGGTCGGGATTTTTGTGGCAACGCCGAGTCCTGCCCGCATCAGAGTGGTGATCGCGGACGACCATCCTTTGTTCCGGGAGGGAATCTCACGCGCGTTGCAGCTGAGTGGGTTCATTGATGTGGTGGCCGAGGCGGAGAACGGCCGGGACGCGCTGGAGATCGTCCGCCGGGAAATTCCGGAAGTAGCCGTGCTGGACTTGCGCATGCCCGATCTCGACGGAATCGCGGTACTCCACGCCCTGGTCCGGGACCAGATCGATACACGGGTTCTCCTGCTCTCCGCTTTTACTGACTCCTCTTCCGTCTACCGCGCCCTGGAAGAAGGCGCCGCGGGATTTTTGACAAAAGACAGCAAGCGTTCAGAAGTCGTGGAAGCGGTACGGGCGATCTCCCGGGGCCAGACGGTCGTGCCACCCGAGGTGACAGGAGGACTGGCCGAAGAAATCCGTATGCGGCGCTCCCAGAACGCGCCCTCCCTCAGCGAGCGGGAACGCCAGGTCCTGGACGGAATGGCCCGGGGCCTCAGCATTCCGCAGATCGCCCAGGAACTGTTCCTCGGCACGAGCACGGTCAAGACACACGCCCAGCGTCTTTACGAGAAACTGAAGGTGTCGGACCGAGCCGCAGCGGTCGCGGAAGCCATGCGGCGTGGTCTGCTGGAGTGATCACCAAGCCACCGGCCCGTGGCCGCGGTGTTCCACCGCCCGGGAACGGGCCCGGCGTCCTGCATGCTGTGATGCATGGCCACGATCCACCGCCGCCCCGACACGCTGACCGTCGGGGTGCTTCTGGCAGTAGTCGGTGGATTCCTGGACGCATACACGTACGTCCGGCACAACGTGTTCGCCAACCTGCAATCGGGCAACGTACTGCTGTTCTGCGTGGAGGCCACCGCCCACAACTGGCACCGGGCCCTGCTGCTGCTGATCCCGATCGCGGCCTTCAGCACCGGCGTGCTCCTGGTGGAGATGCTGGGCCTGCCCCGGATGGAACACCTCGTCCGCCGACCCCTGCGGCTCGTACTGACGATCCAGATCCTCTTGCTGGCCATGATCGCGTCCCTGCCCGCCGACACACCGGAACAGGTGACCACCGTTACGGTGTCGTTCGTAGCCGCATTGCAGTTCTCGACCTTCACCACCCTGCGCGACACCCCCTACACCACACTCGCAGAAAGCGGGAACCTGCAAAAAGGGCTCGCCGCCGCACACCAGTGGATGACAGCCAAAGAACCGGCAGCCGCACTACGCGCCCGGCAGTACACCCTGATCATCGGGGCATTCATCACCGGCGCGGTGATCGGAGCAGTCCTCACCCGCCTGGCCGGCGCCCCCGCCGTCGCCGCCGCCGCCGCCCTCCTCGCCACCGTACTCACACTACTGATCCACCAGACACACCGACTCAAACACCGCGAAACAGACACGGAACCGCCCCCACCACC
>NZ_JBVIIT010000041.1:0-56581 GCF_055569615.1 Streptomyces sp. NPDC031379
AGGTCCACACCGGCACCAAGTCCAACGCGGCCTCCACCTACTACTGGCTGTACCGCGGCATGGACGGCGACCGCACGAGCAAGGACGACCCGTCCGCCACGCGTTCCGTGACCGTCGACGACGGTGACAGCGGCAGCGCGGCGGTGCCCGACTCCGCCTGGCTGAACGGCAAGACCCTGGAGACGAGCGACCGCGACGGCTCCGGCCAGTCGCACAAGCGCGTCTGGCACGAGTACTGGACCCACGACACCGCCCAGTACGAGGGCCTGCCCGACGCCCGGTTCGTCCGCGACTCCAAGACCACCACGCAGGAACTGACCTCCAGCGGCTGGCGCGAGCACACCGTCAAGGACGAGTACGACGACACCGAGCCGGCCAGCACCAAGTACGGCCTGCCGATGCGCACCAACGACTGGGGGCTCTCGGCGACCGACGACAACCGGTGCACCACCTACGGGCGCGCCTACAACACCGACTACTTCACCGACTCCCCGGTGCAGCGCTGGATGGTGCTGCCCGACGAGACCCGCCACTACGCCGCCGACTGCGCCTCCCGCGCCGACGACAACCAGGACGCGTACTCGGTCACCCTCTACGACAACGCCACCTCGGTCGACACCGACAAGCCCACCGACGGTCATCCCACCAAGGTGCGCGCCTATACGGACGCCACTCACCACCGTGAGACGACCGCCACGTTCGACCAGGCCGGTCGGCAGATCTCCGTGACCGACGGCAGGCAGAACACCACCACCACGACGTACCAGCCGGCCACTTCCTGGCCCGTCGACGGCGTCAAGGTGACCACGCCCGACCCTGACGACAGCGGGCCGGCCAAGCCGCAGTCCACCACCACCTGGTACTCCAGGCTGTGGGGCGCTCCCACCAAGGTGCTGGACGCCAACAACCAGACCACCCGCATCGACCTCGACGCGGTGGGGCGCATCTGGAAGGTGTTCAAGCCCTCTCAGATCGACAGCAGCACGCCCTCGATCGAGTACACGTACACGCTCACGGCCACGGACAACAGCGAGGGCGTTCCCGACCTCGTCTCCACCGTGCCGCCGAAGATCACGACGACGACGCTGCAGTCCACCGGAACGAGCCTGGCGAGCTACGAGTACCTCGACGGTCTCGGCCGTACCCGGGAGAAGCAGACCCCCGCGGCCACCGGGACCGGGCGCACCGTCGTGTCCACGCGGTACGACACCTCCGGCAACGTGACCGGCACCAGCGCCGCCTTCTACAACTCCGGGGATCCCCGGACGGGCGGCATGGTGCTGCCGACCGTGGACAGCCTGCCCTCCTACACCGACCTGGTCATCGACTACGCCGGCCGCACCACCGAGTCCCGGATCATGGTGAACGGCGACCCGCAGGCCCAGGGCCAGGCGATCACCCACTACCACGGCGACTACACCACCACCATGCCCGCCACCGGCGAGCGCACCAACACCTACACCGATGTGTTCGGGCAGGTCAGCAAGGTCGTCGAGTTCGGGCCCTCCACGTACACGACGTCGTACGAGTACACCCGCAGCGGCCGGCTCTCGCAGATCACGGACGCCAAGGGCAACGTCACCAGCTACCGCTACAACTGGCTCGGCGAACGCACCGGCGGCAAGGACCTCGACACCGATCCGAACAGCATCGCCACCACCACGTACGACACCAACGGCAACGTCCAGTCGACCGAGGACGGCAACGGCACCGTCCTGACCTACACCTACGACCACCTCAACCGGCCGCTGACCGTGCAGAACGGCAGCACCGTGCTGACCCGGAACACCTACGACACCGCTGCGGGTGGCATCGGTGAACTGGCCACCTCGACCTCGTACGTGAACGGTTACGCGTACACCAAGGCGATCAACTCCTACAACGCCGACGGCAACGTCACCGAGGCCCAGACCACCGTCCCGGCCGACGGCACCGGCTTCGCGGGCACGTACAAGTCGCAGTTCGCCTACAACGCCGCGGGTGATCAGACCAGCGTGACCTACCCGGCCATCGGGGACCTCCCGCAGGAGACCGTCACCACCCAGTACGACGCCGTCGGCAATCCCGAGAAGGTCACCAGCGACCTCGCCAACACGGTCTACGTCGACTCCACCGGATTCGACAGCCTGGGCCGCCTGGCCGACCGCACCTACGGCACCGCGGCCACGACCGGCAGCACGGCACGCCGCTCGTACACGTACGACGACGCCAACGGCACCGGCTGGCTGAAGAACATCACCGCCACCACCAGCACGAAGGGAACCGTCCAGAACGACGACTACCTCCGCGACAACCTCGGCCAGACCACCGACCTGGCGGACCGGGTCACCGGACAGCACCAGTGCTACACCTATGACGAGCTGAACCGGATCAGCCGCGCCTGGACCTCGGCGGCGCCCACCGGCTGCGCCGGTCCCTTCACGCCCGATCTGGCCACCGGACAGGACCCCTATCAGCTCGACTACAGCTACGACGGCATCGGCAACCTGCAGAAGGTCACCAGCACCACGGCCACCGGCAGCAGCGTCCGCGACTACGTCTACCCCGGCTACTCCGCCGACCAGTCGACGTACACCGCAGGCGCCGCCCGCCCGCACGCCGTCAGCACGGTGAAGACCGCCACCGGCACCGACAGCTACACCTACGACGACGCCGGCCAGATGAAGAGCCGCACCGTGAACGGCGCGAAGACGGACTTCGTGTGGAACGCGCTGCACCAGGTCGTCTCGACGAGCGGCGCCGGCACCACCGGCTACGTCTACGACGGCTCCGGCAGCCTCCTGCTGCGCAAGTCCGCCGACGACGTCGTCCTGTACCTCTCGGGTCAGGAGGTTCACAAGGCGCCTGGCGCCGACCCGAAGGCCACTCGTTACTACAGCGACGGCTCGGTGGCCGTGGCCTCGCGCACCGCGGTGGACAAGACCAGCAGCAAGTTGAGCTGGATCATGTCCGACAGCCAGGCGTCGACCCAGTTGATCGTCGACGCGGCCACGGGCACCGCGCAGCGCCGCCGTTACCTGCCCTTCGGGGCCCAGCGCGGCGGCACCTCCCTCCCCGCGGGTACGGACCGGGGCTTCCTGGGCAAGACCGAGGACGACGCGACGGGCCTGTCGATCCTGGGCGCCCGCATGTACGACGCGAAGCTGGGCCGGTTCCTCAGCCCCGACCCGCTGAGCACGCCGTACGCCCCACAGAACCTCAACTCCTACTCCTACTCGGCCAACAACCCGGTCACCTACAGTGATCCCAGTGGCCTGATGCTCGATGGAGGCGGTGACTGCCGCTACCAGACCGGCGGTTGCAACCCCGACCCTGTGCACAAGGCGGACAGCGGAAGCAGCAAGTCGCACAGCAACGGCACCGTCGGCCACGGTTCGACCGTGACGACCACCGCGGAACTCATGTCCTACCTGCCGCGGCCCAAGAACGGCTGGGACGAGTTCCGGCTGGTCCAGGTGTGGACGCACTACGGCGGGACCACCCAGGGCGGCGGCTACTGGGACGCGCCGGTCGGTGACGGTGACCGCACCGCCATGGCGTGCTTCGGACGCACCGCATGCCGGAAGGCCTACGCGGTGTACATGAACACGAAGGACCTCGCGGAGGCCAAGAAGGTAGCGGCGACGTACTGCATCACCCACAGCAAGGAGTGCAACGTCGACGCGGGCGCCTACGCGGCCATGAAGGAGACGTCGGAACTCGTTCCGATCCTCCTCGCCGGCGAGGCGGCCACGGCACTGCAAGGAGTCCGCAGGGCGGCGGGCTGTACCCACAGCTTCCTGGACGGGACACGGGTCCTGCTGGCAGACGGCAGCACCAAGCGCATCGAGGACATGAAGGTCGGGGACAAGGCCCTCACCACCGATCCGAAGAGCGGGCGGACGACCGCTCACAAGGTCGTCGACACCATCCTCACGAAGGACGACAAGAAGTTCGTCGGCCTCACACTCAAAGCCGCCGAGGGCGACCGCCCCGGTGAGTCGCTGATCGCCACCGTCACTCACCCGTTCTGGTCCCCCTCGGAGCGGATCTGGGTGGACGCCGGCGACCTGCGGCCCGGCATGACCCTGCGCACCGACGAGGGCCGTCAGGTCAAGGTCACGGCCGTCCGCCACTTCACCAAGCAGCAGATCACCCACGACCTGAGCGTCAGCGAAGTCCACACGTACTATGTGCTGGCGGGCCGGACTCCGGTTCTGGTGCACAACTGCCCGTCCGGCTCGACTTCCGGTCGCGACATCCACGGCAATTTCCGGCAGGCACATCGCGATGTCGACGTGGACGAGGTGTGGTCGAAGGGCGATATGTACATCCAAGAGGACGGGCAGATCGCCAAGACGCTGAGCAATGGCGACGGCACGAGCCGGGTCGTGATCCGCGACCCGTCGAATCCGAGCGGCAGGCCCACCACGGTCATCGAGAGAATGTCGGACGCTTCGATCGAGCGTAGGCTCGAGGACGGCCGTTGGTCCTAGGGAGAAAAGGCGTGACTGAAGGGTTTGCCGGAGAAGGTCCGAGTCCTGGTCGCACAGACGTCGAAGACCGCTGGCTGGCCTTGCTCGCGGGCACGGCCACCAGGGACGACGTGCATGACTGGGCAGAGCCGTGGGTCATGGACGAGGAGGAGAGGATCCATGACCCCATGGTTCGCTCCGCGATGCAGCGGCTGCACGGATTCGATCTGGTAGCGGATCCCGACAGGCCTGGCGTGGTTCGCCATGGCGGCGGACAGGAATACGTCTGGTCGCTGGGTGAGATCCAGAATGAACTGCAGTCCTGGCGCACCAACTGCGCACTGTACGACGCGGATCCCCGGGAATACCGGAGGATGATGCGCGAGCGTCTTCGCGCGCACATCGACAACCCGGATTCCAGGGAGCGATGATCGCAACGGCGTTCGCGCCGAACCCCACCAGCCTTGTGCTGGTGGGGTTTCGCTTTGCTCTTTTCTGCCGGCGGGCTCCGCCTGCTCTAGGGAACGCTCAGCACCCGTCGCAGGGGCAGCAGCAGTCGCAGCCGTCGCAGCAGCCCGGGCAGGAGCAGTCGCAGTACTGGCAGCATCCGTTGCGCTTCTTCCGGGACCACGGCCCCTCGTACTCCTCGGCGCAGCACATCTTGCAGGTGCAGCACAGCGTCAGGAACACCCCGCAGCCCGCCCAGAAACCGCGCCGGCCCTTGGGAGGCACGGGCATCGGGGGTCCGAAGCCACCGCCCCCACCGCCGAAGCCACCGCCACCGCCACCGGCGCCGAAGCCGCCACCGGCGTACGGGTTGCCTCCCGCATACGCGTTCCCACCGGCGTACGGCCCCTGCGGCGCTCCCTGCTGCGGCGGCCCGTACGGACCCGCGCCCGGCCCCGGCTGGTGCGCCGAGCACACCGGCACCGTTCCGAACGCCCGGTCCACCGACCGCCGCAGCTCGTGCGCCAGCAACAGGTGCACCAGCTTGCCGTCGGCGAACTCCGTCTCCCGCAGCGCCAGCCGGATGCCGTGCAGGGCGTCGTCGGCGAGCCGGCGGGCCTCCGCCAGGGAGGTGCCGGTGGCGGTGAGGGGGTTCCAGGCACCCGACAGGGCGTCAGCATGCCGGTCCTCCACGGCGTCCAGCAGGTGCGCCAGCCGTCCGAACAGACGGCCCGCCTCGGTCAGCGGCTCCGCGTTGCCCGGCCGCCCCGCCAGCACCGCGGTGTGGGCGAAGGCCGCGGCGGTCGCGGTCTCGGTCGGCTCCGTGACCGTCAGGATCGGGGTGCCGGGCCCGGCCAGCGTCTCGATGCCCAGTTGCCGGTCGACGGCCTCGACCAGCACACCGGTGTCGAACCCGACCGCAGCTCCGCCGGAGGTACCGGCCCGGCCCCAGCCCGCCGCGACCCGGCGGGCGGCCGCCGCCACGGGCCGGCGCGCCAGCAGCCCGTCCCGGTCGGCGACATGGTCACGCACCTTCGCCGAGGCGAGCACCAGCGAGACCGCTGCGGCGAGCCGCGCTCCTTCTCCTTGCGCGACGGACGCCGTACGCATCCCGCGCAGCGCGCAGGGCCCGGCCGTGCGCCGGGCGCCGGCCACCACTCCGGCCTGAGCCTCCGTCAGGACCGAGATGAGAAGACCGTCATAGTTCGTCACAATACGTGCGAACTGTCCGTGGTCGCGGCGCAGCGCGAGACAGAGCCCGCACAAGTGCGCCATCCACTCGGCCTTCAGGCTCTCGCCGAGCCGATGAGAGCAGGGTCTGACAATTCCGAACACACCGATCCCCCGTACTGTGGTACGACGTTGACGTTCACCCGTACGCACCGTGCGTCACCCGTCTGCCGACGACAATCATATTTCACTCTCAGTCAGCAGCCGTATGAGTCGCGACCCTTGGGGCACAAGGACTCTCGACGGATCGGCTGTGCACCAGTACCGTCACAAACCCCCCGCGCGGCGTCTATCCACTTGGCGCGCCGTCCGCATCATGGATGACCATAGGGATGCGGAAAGCAAGAAGGACTGCTGTGAGAGGAGGCGTCCATGGGATCGGTACGCAAGGCGAGTGCGTGGCTCGGCCTCGTCGACGACAACGATGACGAGCGCTACTACGACGACGACTACTCCGAGGGCACCGAGTCCGGGGACGCCTGGGTCACGGACCCCCGGGTGAAGGTGGCCACGGACACGGCCGAGGAGAAGGGCCGCCGGATCGGCACGGTCACCCCGGACAGCTTCCGGGACGCCCGCGCCATCGGCGAGCTGTTCCGGGACGGGGTCCCGGTCATCATGAACCTCACGGCGATGGAGCCCGCCGACGCCAAGCGCGTCGTGGACTTCGCGGCGGGGCTCACCTTCGGCCTGCGGGGCACCATCGAGCGGGTCGCGAACCGGGTCTTCCTGCTGACCCCCGCGAACACGGAGATCATCAGCGGCGAGCCGGCCGCACGCCGCGAGGACGGCTTCTTCAATCAGAGCTGAGGCAGGGCCGCGCGCCGGCCCTGCCTCCCTCGGGGGCTCACCGGAAGGCGTCGAGCCCGGTGAGCGCCTTGCCCAGCACGAGCTGGTGCATCTCGACGGTGCCCTCGTAGGTGAGCACGGACTCCAGGTTGGTCGCGTGCCGCATCACGGGGTATTCGAGGGAGATGCCGTTGGCGCCGAGGATCGTGCGCGCCGTGCGGCAGATCTCGATGGCCTCACGGACGTTGTTGAGCTTGCCGAAGCTGACCTGCTCGGGACGCAGGCGGCCGGCGTCCATCCGCCGCCCCAGATGGTGGGCGAGCAGGATCCCCTTGTGCAGCTCGACCGCCATGTCGGCGAGCTTGGCCTGGGTGAGCTGGAAGCCGCCGATGGGCCGGCCGAACTGCTCCCGCGTCTTCGCGTAGTCCACGGCCGCCTCGAAGCTGCTGCGCGCGGCGCCCATCGCGCCCCAGACGATGCCGTAGCGGGCGTGGGACAGGCAGCTGAGCGGTCCGCGCAGGCCGGTGCCCTCGGGGAGGACCGCCGTGGCGGGCAGTCGTACGTCGTCGAGGACGAGTTCGCTGGTGACGGAGGCGCGCAGGGACCACTTGTGCTTGATCTCGGGCGCCGAGAAGCCGGGGGTGCCGGTGGGGACGACGAAGCCGCGGATGCCCTCCTCGGTCTGCGCCCAGACGACGGCCACCCCGGCGACCGACCCGTTGGTGATCCACATCTTGCGGCCGTTGAGGACCCAGTCGTCGCCGTCGCGCTTGGCGTAGGTGCGCATGGAGGCCGGGTCGGAGCCGTGGTCGGGTTCGGTCAGGCCGAAACAGCCGATCACCTCGCCGGCGGCCATGCCCGGCAGCCACTCCTGCTTCTGCTCCTCGCTGCCGAACCGGTGGATCGCGTACATGGCGAGGGAGCCCTGCACGGAGACCAGCGACCGGATGCCCGAGTCGGCCGCCTCCAGTTCCAGGCAGGCCAGGCCGTACTGCACGGCCGTCGCGCCCGCGCAGCCGTACCCGGTGAGCGACATGCCGAGGGCGCCGATGCCGCCCAGCTCCCGCGCGAGTTCCCGGATCTGCGGCAGCTCGCCCTTCTCGTACCAGTCGGCGACGTACGGCAGCACGCGGTCGGCCGCCCAGCTGCGGACGGTGTCCCGGACGGCCAGGTCCTCCGGGTCCAGCAGGTCGTCGATCCCGAGCGGATCGGCGGGGTCGAACGGGGGCAGCTTCGCGGACGCGGACATGGAACACCCTCCGGACACGGGACTCGGAAAAACTAGCAGCGCTAGTTACGGCTCTCCGGCCGACGTTACGGTGCAGTGTCCCGCACGTCCAGAGGAGGTCAGGCGGAGACCCGCGGCTTCTCGGCAGCCGACTCCGCCTCCCGCGGCGCCGGCAGCCCCACCTCGGCCCCGTCCGGCTCCTCGCCGCACTGCATGATCCACGGCAGCCGCAGCGCCATCACCGCGCCCAGCAGCAACAGCCCCGCGCTCACCAGGAGCGTCACATGCAGCCCGTGCACGAAGGAGTCCCGTGCCGCCCGGCGCAGCGCGTCCCCGGCGGAGCCGCCGAGGCGTCCGGCGATCTCGTAGGCCTCGCCGAGCGAGTGCCCCGCCGCGTCCGACGCGCGCCGCGGAACGCCCGGAACCGATCGCAGCCCCGGCGCGTAGGCCGCGTTCATCACGCTGCCGAGCAGCGCGATGCCGATGCCGGCGCCGAGCTGGTACGAGGTCTCGCCGATCGCCGCCGCGCCACCGGCCTGGTCCGCCGGGGCCTCGCTGAGCATCGACTCGTAGGCGCCGAAGAGCGTGGTCTCCAGGCCGAAGCCCAGCAGCACGAAACCGGCCAGCAGCAGCGGGGCGTCGTCGGTGTCGCCCATCGCCGTCAGGGTCAGCACCGCGGCCGCCGTCAGGCAGAAGCCGAAGCACACCATGCGGCGCGGTCCGAAGCGGCGCAGCATCCGTGCGCCCGCCAGGCCCGCCGCCATCGCGGCGATGGTCAGGGGCAGCAGTCTGAGGCCGGTCTGCAGCGGCGAGAGGCCGAGCACGAGTTGCAGGTACTGGGCGGCGATCAGTTCCAGGCCGACCAGCGCGAGCATCGCCAGCACGATGCAGCCCACGGAGGTGCTGAAGGCGGGCCGGCGGAACATCCGCAGGTCCACCAGCGGGTGCGGGAGCCGGCGCTGGCGCCGTACGAAGAAGAAGAGGAGGGCCGCGCCGGCCAGCAACGGCAGGACGGTGAAGGGGCTCCCCGCGCCCTCGCCGCCGCCCAGCCGCTTCACCCCGAGGACGACGCCGAAGAGTCCGCCCGCCGCCATCAGCGCGCCGGTCACGTCCCAGGGACCGGTGCCGTCGCCGCGGGACTCGGGCAGCAGGATCCGGCCCACCGGCAGACTGACCAGCATCAGCGGGATGTTGACCAGGAAGACCGCGCCCCACCAGAAGTGCTCCAGCAGGAAGCCCCCCAGCAGCGGGCCGACGGCCGCGCCGACGGCGGCGACCGCGCTCCAGATGCCGATGGCCAGTGCGCGCTCGCGCCGGTCGGGGAAGACCTGCCGGAGGATCGACAGGGTCGCGGGCATGATCATCGCGCCGCCGACGCCGAGCAGCGCGCGGGCGAGGATCAGCGTCTGCGCGCTGGGCGCGAAGGCGGCCACGGCGGAGGCGACGCCGAAGAGGGCGTAGCCGAGCAGCAGCACGCGTCTGCGGCCGACGCGGTCGCCCAGGGTGCCGAAGAGGATCAGCAGCGAGGCGCAGACCAGCGGGTAGACGTCGACGATCCAGAGCAGCTCTATGGCGCCGGGCCTGAGGTCCTCGGTGACGGCGGGGACCGCCACGTGCAGCACGGTCGCGTCGAGGGCGACGAGCAGCAGGCTCATGCAGAGGACGACGAGGACGACCCAGCGGTCGGCACCGGCCCCGGCCGCCCGACGGCGCGGCCGTACGGCAGCCGTGGTCGTCCCGGACATGTACGTACCTCCCAGATGATCCCGCGGGCGGGGCGGAGCGACGGGGTGGGGACTCCCTGTCGTAAGGCCGGAGAGGAGCGGTGTCTCCGGCCCGCGCAAACCCACGCGGGTGGCTCGTCAGCGTACGCGAGTTCGCCGCGGGGACACGTGGCGGACCTCTCACACGCGTGAGGGAACCCGTGTGGCGTACACCACGTCACCCCCTCTTGACCACGACCCGGCGGGCTGTTCGGTTCCCCGTCCGGTCGATAATCGAGCCCGTGACCGATCTTGACACGCGCGTGGCCCCCTCCCACGCCCCCCTCCTGCGCCGGGCGGCGCCGGCCCTCCTGGGCTACGCAGCGGTCCGCGCCCTGGGGCTGCTCGTACTGGCGGCGTGGAGCGCCGCGCGCGGCAAGAGCGCGTACACCTTGCTGACCGCGCGCTGGGACTCGCTGTGGTACACGCGGGTCGCCGAACTGGGGTACGGCTACGAGGTGCGGCTGCCGAACGGCGACGTCCACTCCAACCTGGCGTTCTTCCCGCTGCTGCCGTGGCTGGAGCGGCTGCTGCACGCGGTGGCGCCGCTGTCGTACGCGGATGCCGGACTTGTGGTGAGTCTGCTCGCCTCACTGGCCGCGGCGGCCGGGATCTTCGCCGTCGCCGACCGGGTGTACGGCCCCCGGGCGGGCTGCTGCGCGGTGCTGCTGTGGGCGGTGCTGCCGGTCGGGATCGTGCAGTCGATGGCGTACAGCGAGTCGCTGTTCACGGCGTGCGCGGCCTGGTCGCTGTACGCGGTGCTCACCGGGCGGTGGGTGAGCGCGGGCCTGCTGGCGGCGCTCGCGGGACTGACCCGGCCGGTGGGGGCGGCGGTGGTCGCCGCGGTGTGGGTGGCGGCCGTGGTCTCGTTCGTGCGAGAGCGAAGCGCGCGGCGCGCGCCTGGCGCGCACCCCGAAGGACACGCCCCGGCGCAGGAGCACAGCGCACGCGCGGGGAGCGTGCATCCAGCGGACGGCGCCCACTGCAAGGTCTACGCCCCTGTCTGGCCTCGCGCGCTCGGGATGGCGCTCGCTCCGCTGGGCGCCGCCGGATATGTCCTCTGGGTCGGCCGCCGCACGAGCAAGGGGCCACTCGGATACCTTGACGTCCAGGCCGGATGGCGCAACGGATTCGACGGCGGGTACGCCTTCGCCCGTTTCGTAGCCGACAAGTTCACGTCATTCCCGTCCGCTCCGGCCGGCGTCGGCCTGATCGTCGGGGTCGCCCTGCTGCTCTGGCTGTACGTCACCGGCGCACGCGGGCGCCAGCCGGTCGAACTGCTCGTGTACACGGGTGTCGTGCTCGCCCTCGCCCTGTGCGCGTCAAGCTACTTCGGCTCCAAGCCGCGGCTGCTGATGCCCGCCTTCCCGGTGCTGCTGCCGCTCGCCTGCGCCCTCGCCCGGCTGCGCACGTCCCGATCCGTGCTGGTCATGGCGGGGTTGGCGGTCGCGTCGGCGGTCTACGGGGCGTTCTGGCTGAACGGCTCCGGCCCACCATGATCGACTTCTTCGCCCGATGACGCTCCGGAGAATTCCGCACCAGGACCGGGTTAACACATTCATAAGCGCCATATAAACAACACCCGGCATGATCAAAGGAATTGAAGAGAGGGACCTCACAGGATTGCGGAATCCCGGGAATTCGCACCGCCCTTGAGAGGTTTGCCACATCACATCGTCATCACAAAGCCCCTGTTTCGACCGGGAACACACCTCACTCGCTGTAACGTCGATTGGGTGCGTACCGAACGAAACCTCACCCGGCGTCTGGACCGGGTGTTCGCCAGGCTGGACCGTGAGCCGGAACGACCGGCCCACATCGATGTGCCGAGGATGAGCCGGCACCGGGTCGTTCTGTTCTCGGCGACCCTGGCTTTCTACCTGGCGATCGTGTGGGCCGTGGTGACCACCTCCTGGCTGGTCCGGCTGGACTGGCAGGTCATGTTCTTCCGGCCGTACCAGCAGTGGCCGCAGATCCACGCGTTCCTCGACTACTACGTGGTGCTCGGCCAGCGCGGCCCCACCGCCGTGATGGTCGCGGCCTGGCTCGGCTGGCGCTCCTGGCGGCAGCACACCATCCGCCCCCTGCTGACCCTGGCCGCCTCGCTGCTGCTGCTGAACATCACGGTCGGCGCCGCCAAGATCGGCATGGGGCGGCTCGGTCCGCACTACGCCACCGTGATCGGCTCGAACGAGATGGGTCTCGGCGGCGATATATTTCCCAGCGGCCACACCGCCAACGCCGTGGTCACCTGGGGCATCCTGGCGTATCTGGCCTCCACCCCGCGAGCGCGGCGCTGGCTGTCGGCGCTCTCGGCGGTCACCTCCCTCGGCGTCGGCCTCACCACCGTCTACCTCGGTACGCACTGGCTGAGCGACGTGCTGCTGGGCTGGGCCGCCGGCCTGCTGATCCTGCTGGCCCTGCCGTGGGTCGAGCCGCTGATCGCCGGGGCGGAAGGATGGCTCTTCGACCTGCGCGACCGCTGGCGCGCCCGCCGCAGCCGGCCTCTCGCCGAACCGGTCGTGCCCGTCACGCCGGTGGTGCTCAGACCGCGCGGCGTGCCCGCCGAGGCGGCGCCGGTGCGCGAGCCGGTCTCCTCGACACGCGTCTCCCGGGGCGCGATGCACCTGGCCCCCGGACCGCACACGGCCCGCTCCGAGCGCACCCCGGTCACCCCCGTGGGCAGCCGCCGCCCACCGCACGCCGACCGTCTGCCGCACACGGACCGGCTCCCGCGCGGCACCTCCCAGCCGGCCCGCCCCCTGACCGGCGGCTGACGACGCAGGAGGCGGCGGGCCCGGTACGCACAGCCAGCCCGCGCCGTTGATGAAGGCCCCGCACCCGGGAGGGAGACGGGGCCTTCGTCGTGCTCGCGTCCGAGTGCCGGGCTCAGCCCTTCCAGGCGCGGGCCACCCGGCCGTCGCGCACCTCGAAGTTCAGCCGCCCGACCCGGTACTCCATGGTGATGATCGCGCCCGGCGGCAGCGACCGTACCGTCTGCCACCCCCGCTGCCGAGCGAGCCGCTCGGCGTGCGCGGCGTCGAGGCCGACGTACCCGTCCGGACTGTCCTGGGGCTCCGCTGACGGAGTGGGAATCGGTGCCATGCCGCCACGCTAGGCCGCATCCGGCGGCGACGGAAGCCGGGCACCGCCGGGTAAGAGCCGGGCACGGCCGGGTAAGAGAAGCATCCGCCCCCGGTCACACTTCTGTCACAGCTTCCCGGCCCGTGTTTCCCTCGCGGTGACATCGACCGCCACCGCAGCGGGCGTCACACGTACGGGGGTTTCCCTACGGCTTACCGGGGTAATCGAACAGAATTAACGCGTGTCGCGATGCGTCCTCGAAATACCCGGCCGAAAGTGCCGCAATGGCGATCGGGGCGGGCCCGGGGGCGCGATTCCTCCGGCAATCCGCCGCGGTGTCCCGGCAGCTGACGCCGCATAGGAATTTCACGGATTCGGCACATGACCGCCGTACCCCGCCCGATGCCCCCTGGGGGGCTACGGCCGCTCCCCGGCCCGGGCCAGAGCGTCGTCGAGCCGGTCCCGGATCCTCCTGACCGCGTCGGTCAGTTCGACGGGCTCCAGCACCTCGAAGGGCAGGCCCAGCATCATGATGTGGATGACCATCACGTCCAGGCTCGCGGCCCCGCTGCGCAGGATGCACGCGTCCTCCCCGTCGGCCTCCAGCGTCCCGGCGGACGGCGAGACCCGCTCGGCGGCCTCGTGCAGCGGCACCGGCAGCCGGACGGCGGAGTGCGTGGCGTACGCGCGCGTGGAGACGCCCTGCGACACATAGGCGGCGAGGTCCTCGGCGGGCGGCTCGCGCGGGGTGAAGCGCGGCCCGTGCGGCGGCTTGGGGGTGATGCGGTCGACGCGGAAGGTGCGCCAGTCCGCCCGGTCTACGTCCCAGGCGACCAGGTACCAGCGCCGCTCGGTGCACACCAGCCGGTACGGCTCGACGGTACGGCGGCTCGCGGCGCCCTCGTGACTCTCGTACGCGAACCGCAGCCGCTCGGCGTCCCGGCACAGGTGGGCGAGTTCGGTGAGCAGGGCCGGGTCGACGGGGGACACCGGCGGGCCGCCGCGCAGCATCGGCACGGTGAAGGCGTTGAGGGCGCTCACCCGGCGGCGCAGCCGGTCCGGCAGCACCTGCTCCAGCTTGGCGAGGGCGCGTACGGAGGTCTCGCCGATGCCCTCGATGCCGTGCCCGGCGGCCGTGCGCAGGCCCACGGCCACCGCGACGGCCTCGTCGTCGTCCAGCAGCAGCGGCGGGAGTTCGGCGCCGGCGCCCAGCTGGTAGCCGCCGCCGGTGCCGGGGCTGGCGTTGACCGGGTAGCCCAGCTCGCGCAGCCGGTCCACGTCCCGGCGGACCGTGCGCGCCGTGACGCCGAGCCGGTCGGCGAGTTCCGCGCCGGACCATTCGCGGTGGGCCTGGAGCAGTGAGAGCAGGCGCAGCAGTCGTGCCGAGGTCTCCAACATGGGGCCGAGTCTGCCAGCGGATGCGGACAGCCGCTGTCCTCATCGGGACAGCGGCTGTCCTGCGCCGGACGTTCGCCGCTCAGAGAGCCAGGCGCTGGCCGGGCACGATCAGGTCGGGGTCACCGCCGATGACGGCCTTGTTGGCGGCGTAGATCCGCTGCCAGGTGGTCCCGTGCCGGGCCGCGATGGTGCTCAGCGTGTCGCCTTCGCGGACGGTGTAGTCACCGCGGGACGCGCTGCGGCCGGTGTGCGCCGGGGGACGCTGCCGCGTCGTCGTCTTCGTCGTCGTCTTCGTCCTCGCCGGGGCGGACTTCGTCGTCACGCCCTTGGAGGCGGCGCTGCCGGAGGAACCCGGGGAAGCGGCCGAGGGTGCCGCGCCGAAGGCTCCGGCGCGGGCCGAACAGACCGGCCAGGCGCCCCAGCCCTGGGCCCGCTGAACCTTGGTGGCGACGGCGATCTGCGCGCTCCTGGAGGCCTGGTCGGCCGTCGGGGCGTAGGCGGTGCCGCCGTACGCGCGCCAGGTGCCGGCGGAGAACTGGAGTCCGCCGTAGTAGCCGTTGCCGGTGTTGATGTGCCAGTTGCCGCCGCTCTCGCACTGGGCGATGCGGTCCCACACTCCGTTGTCCGCCGCGGCGGCGTTGCCGGTCGCGGCCAGCAGTCCCAGCGGGGCCAGCAGTGCGGCTCCGGCGAGCGCGGCCGTCGTACGGCCCTTGCGGGCGCTGTCGGGACGGGCGGTGTTGCGGGTGGTATCGGCACATTCGGACATGTGAATCCCTCTCCACGAACCCGGGCTCCCCCAGGCGGAGCGCGCCTCACCGCGGACGACCGCGGTTCCACGCGCCCGCCCCGTCCGCCGCGGCCGGTGTCGGCGATCGTGCTGCCTGTGCCGGCCGGCGGACGTACCCGAGCGGTGCTCGTTGCACACGGCGGAGGAATGTATGGAGGACGAGCGACCGGAATCAACCAACTGCCCTTCGCTCCAGGCCAGTTGCTTGTTACCGCAAGTAGCGGCGATTTTACGCCACCCATTTCATCCGCTGATTTCGTGATATGTCGACCAACCGCTCAAGCGATCTGTGACCCACTTCACTCGCTCAAGTCCCTTGACTGGCCGGAGAGTTGACGGGGAGTGGCCGATTCCGCACCGAAGGTGACACTCGGCGGTGGATGGTTCGAACCGGTTCGGCTCGGGGCGTGACTCCCACCACAGGACGTCCGTTGTCTTCTTCATGAGCCCGCAACCCCGGGGCTCATCGGCCGGGAGCCACCCGGCCGACCCAGCACCGCATCCCGAGGGAGCCACCCGTGCCGCGCATGCTCGACGTCAGCGACGCCGTACGCGCCGAGATCGGCGACGAAGAAGCCGACCGGCTGCTCGCCGGAGAGAACGCCCCGGGCAGTTACGACTGCACGTCCTGTCGCACCCCGGGCGACTCCGAGCAGGAGCGCACCAGCACCGTTCTGTTCATCGGCGACGAGACCGCCGTCCTCGCCTTCGCCCACGCCGGCTGCCTGCCCTCGCAGGTCGTCCAGGTCACCGAGGAGCAGCTGCAGGGTGCCGTTCGTTCCATCGGCGGCGCCGGTGGCGGCTTCGGCGGCGCCGCCCAGCAGCAGGCGGCGCCCGAGCAGGCGGTGCTCGGCGTGACGAGCGGGCTGATCCTGGTCGAGGGCGAGTTGCACCCGGCGCTCGTCGTCGAGCCGACCTCGCCGATCGTGCGCCCGGGCACCCTCGGGGCCGGCGACGACTTCCTCCCGCTGCTCATCGAGCAGGGCTACATGCCGGTGACCGAGCTGACCTCGGTGCCGCCGGTGCTGCACGGCTGGTCGGTGCTGCTCGCCGTGGGCCAGCTGCACGCGGTGCTCCAGCCCGGCGCCCACGGGGGGCAGCCGGTCGCCTGGTGGCAGGCGCATCAGCCGCTGCAGGTGACGGACAGCTGGCGGGCGGCGGCCAACAAGCACCAGCAGGTACTGATGTTCGCGGCGCCGGTGGGGTCGATCGGGCGGCAGCCGCGGGAGGACCTGCTGCGGGAGGCGCTGGACAAGGCCGCCGCGAACGGGCAGTTGGTCGCGGCGGCGCTTCCCCTTGCCGGGACCTGACAGTAGCCCGGCGGGTGGGGGGTTGCGCGTGATCCGGCGGGCGCGGGCCGTCCGTGGTTTCTCGCGTGGCTCCCCGCGCCCCTGACGCGGTGACCGCATCCCTTCGAGGTTCCGGTCGTTTGGACATACGTGCACGCATACGACACTCCCCCTCCCCGCCGGTCCTCGTTCGCCTCCGTTCCGTCCGCTCGCGCGGGGCAGGAGGGGTCCGGCGGGCCATCGGCCACGCCGATCTACGACTCGCTCTACGCGGAATGGGTCAAGAGCTTTCGTACGCTGCCGGGTGACCGCAGCGGCGAGGAGAACCTGCGGTTCAGCGCCTTCGGGGACTTCCCGGACGGTCTCGGGTCGTACGGCGGGCACCGGGCGGGGTCGTTCACCAGCTCGTACAGCGCCTACAGCGCCGGGGCGTACAGCGCGCGGCAGCAGTCGCACTCCCACCCGCAGTGGCAGCGGGTCGGCACGCTCGGGCGGCAGCAGGACACCGGGATGCACCATGTCCCGGCGGCGCTGCCGCTGCCCCCGGGACCGCGCCGAGGGACGTGACGGACGGACGGTGAAGGGCGGCCCCCGGATCTCCGGGAGCCGCCCTTCACGTCGTACGGCTGCTACTTCTTCTTGGCGCCGCGCTTCTCGCGCACCCGCACCGAGATGTGGATCGGGGTGCCCGCGAAACCGAACTCCTCGCGCAGCCGGCGCTCGATGAAGCGCCGGTAGCCCGCCTCGATGAAGCCGGAGGCGAAGAGCACGAACCGCGGGGGCTTGGTGCCGGCCTGGGTGCCGAAGAGGATGCGCGGCTGCTTGCCGCCCCGGACCGGGTGGGGGTGGGCCGAGACCAGCTCGCCGAGGAAGGCGTTGAGGCGGCCGGTGGGGACGCGGGTCTCCCAGCCGGCGAGGGCGGTCTCGATCGCCGGGACCAGCTTCTCCATGTGCCGGCCGGTCTGGGCCGAGACGTTGACGCGCGGGGCCCAGGCGACCTGGCCCAGCTCGGTCTCGATCTCCCGCTCCAGGTAGTAGCGGCGCTCCTCGTCGAGGGTGTCCCACTTGTTGAAGGCGACGACCATCGCGCGGCCCGCCTCGACGGCCATGGTGACGATCCGCTGGTCCTGTACGGAGATGTTCTCGGAGGCGTCGATCAGGACGACCGCGACCTCGGCCTTCTCCACGGCGGCGGCCGTGCGCAGGGAGGCGTAGTAGTCGGCGCCCTGCTGGAGGTGGACGCGCTTGCGGATACCGGCGGTGTCGACGAACTTCCAGGTCTTGCCGCCGAGTTCGATCATCTCGTCGACCGGGTCGCGGGTGGTGCCCGCCAGCTCGTTGACGACGACGCGCTCCTCGCCGGCGACCTTGTTCAGCAGGGAGGAC
This sequence comes from Streptomyces sp. NPDC031379, assembly GCF_055569615.1. Lineage (NCBI taxonomy): Bacteria > Bacillati > Actinomycetota > Actinomycetes > Kitasatosporales > Streptomycetaceae > Streptomyces > Streptomyces sp. NPDC031379. Next base: position 17,856 of record NZ_JBVIIT010000041.1, read on the forward strand.
TTGCCGACGTTCGGGCGGCCGATCAGGGCGATGCGGCGCGGGCCGCCGACGGCCGTGCCGAAGCTCTGCTCGGGTGCCTCGGGCAGCGCCTCCAGGACGGCGTCCAGCATGTCGCCGGTGCCGCGGCCGTGCAGGGCGGAGACCGGATGGGGCTCGCCGAGGCCGAGGTTCCAGAGGTAGGCCGCGTCGGCCTCGCCGCTCGGGCCGTCGACCTTGTTGGCGCACAGCACGACCGGCTTGCCGGCCTTGCGCAGCAGCCGTACGACCGCCTCGTCGGTGTCGGTCGCGCCGACCTTGGCGTCGACGACGAAGACGACCGCGTCGGCGGCCTCGATCGCGTACTCGGCCTGGGCGGCCACGGAGGCGTCGATGCCGAGGACGTCCTGCTCCCAGCCGCCGGTGTCGACGACCTTGAAGCGGCGGCCGGCCCACTCGGCCTCGTAGGTGACGCGGTCGCGGGTGACACCGGGCCGGTCCTCCACGACCGCCTCGCGGCGGCCGATGAACCGGTTGACCAGCGTCGACTTGCCGACATTGGGGCGGCCGACGACGGCGAGCACGGGCAGCGGACCGTGGCCCGCCGCCTCGATGGCGCCCTCGACGTCCTCGATGTCGAAGCCCTCTTCCGCGGCTAGCTCCATGAACTCCGCGTACTCGGCGTCGCCGAGAGCCCCGTGGTCGTACTCGTGCTCAGCCGAGCCGCCGGGCTGGTTCTGGTCGTTCATGAAGTCCGTACCTCGTCGTTCATTCGTGGTGATCGGTGGAACGGCCCCGCGTGGGCTGATCCACTACTCAAGTGTCGCCTAGCGCCCGGTCAGGCGCCTGGCGTTTTCCAGGTGGCTGGTGAGCTGCTTCTGGATGCGCTCGGTCGCCTCGTCCAGCGCCCTGCGCGTGCGCCGCCCGCTGCCGTCGCCCGCGTCGAAGGGGTCGCCGAAGACGACGTCGACGCGGGAGCGCAGGGGCGGAAGCCCCTTTATCAACCGTCCGCGCCGCTCGGAACTTCCCAGTACGGCGATGGGCACGATCGGCGCCCCGCTGCGGACCGCGAAGTAGGCGAGCCCGGCGCGCAGGGAGGCGAAGTCGCCCTCGCCCCGGGTGCCCTCCGGGAAGATGCCGAGCACTCCCCCGGCCTCGAGCAGGCCGAGGGCCTGGGTGATGGCGGTGCGGTCGGCGGACGTGCGGTCCACCTTCAGCTGGCCGATGCCGGTCAGGAACGGGTCCAGCGGGCCGACGAACGCCTCCTTCTTGATCAGGAAGTGCGTCGGCCGGGGCGCCACGCCCATGACCATCGGGCCGTCGATGTTGTGGGAGTGGTTGACCGCGAAGATCACCGGTCCGGTCGCGGGCACCTTCCAGGCGCCGAGCACGCGCGGCTTCCACAGCCCGAACATCAGGCCGACGCCGATGCGCCGCCCGACCTCGGCACCCCGCTCCGAGGGGATCGACGGCTGGGTCACTTCCCGGCCCGCTTCTCCTCGACCAGCGTGACGACGCACTCGATGACCTGGGCGAGGGTCAGCTCGGTGGTGTCCACCTCGACCGCGTCGCCGGCCTTGGCGAGCGGCGAGGTCTTGCGGCTGGAGTCGGCCGCGTCGCGCTTGATCAGGGCCTCGCGGGTGGCGTGTATGTCGGCACCCTTCAGCTCGCCGCTGCGGCGGGCCGCGCGGGCCTCCGGGGAGGCGGTGAGGAAGATCTTCAGGTCGGCGTCCGGCAGGACGGTGGTACCGATGTCCCGGCCCTCGACCACGATGCCGTTCTCCGCGCCGGTGGCCAGCGAGCGCTGCAGTTCGGTGATCCGGGCGCGCACGTCGGGCACCGCGCTGACCGCGCTGACCTGGGAGGTGACCTCCTGGGTGCGGATCGGTGCGGCCACGTCCACGCCGTCGACCGTGATGGTCGGGGCGGCCGGGTCGGTGCCGGAGACGATCTCCGGCTTGCCCGCCACGGCGGCGATGGCGGTGGGGTCCTCGAGGTCGATGCCGTTGGTCACCATCCACCAGGTGATCGCCCGGTACTGGGCACCGGTGTCCAGGTAGCTGAGGCCGAGCTGCGCGGCCACGGCCTTCGACGTGCTCGACTTGCCCGTGCCGGAGGGACCGTCGATGGCGACGATCACGGGCTTGGCGGTCGGGGCGGCGCCGTTTTCCACGGGAGGGCACCTTCCTGGTGAAGGGTGGTGGGCGGGGTGCGGGACGCGAGGGCGCCCCGCACAAGGTTACTGGCTCGCGGGAGGCGCCCTCACCGGGCATTACCGGCGCAGGGCCCAGCCCCGCTCGCGCAGTGCCTGCGTCAGCGCCGCCGCCGCCTTCGGCTCGACCATGAGCTGGACGAGGCCGGCCTGCTGACCGGTCGCATGCTCGATGCGTACGTCCTCGACGTTGACCCCGGCCCGTCCCGCGTCGGCGAAGATGCGGGCCAGCTGGCCGGGCTGGTCGTCGATGAGCACGACGACGGTCTCGTACACCCGCGGCGCGCTGCCGTGCTTGCCGGGTACCCGCACCTGGCCCGCGTTCCCGCGGCGCAGCACGTCCTCGATGCCGATGCCGCCCTCGCGCCGCTTGTCCTCGTCGGAGGACTGCAGGGCGCGCAGGGCCCGCACGGTCTCGTCCAGGTCGGTGGCGACGTCGGAGAGCAGGTCGGCGACCGGGCCCGGGTTCGCGGACAGGATGTCGATCCACATACCCGGGTCGGAGGCGGCGATCCGGGTCACGTCCCGGATGCCCTGTCCGCACAGCCGTACGGCCGCCTCCTCGGCGTGCTCCAGGCGCGCGGCGACCATGTTGGACACCAGGTGGGGCATGTGCGAGACGAGGGCGACGGCACGGTCGTGGGCGTCGGCGTCCATGACGACCGGGACGGCCCGGCAGTGCGAGACCAGCTCCAGGGCGAGGTTCAGCACCTCGGTGTCGGTGTCGCGGGTCGGGGTGAGCACCCAGGGGCGGCCCTCGAAGAGGTCGCCGGTGGCGGCCAGCGGGCCGGACTTCTCGCGGCCGGACATGGGGTGCGTGCCGATGTAGGCCGTGAGGTCCAGGCCGAGCGCCTCCAGCTCGCGGCGCGGGCCGCCCTTGACGCTGGCCACGTCCAGGTAGCCGCGGGCCACGCCCCGGCGCATGGCGTCGGCGAGCACGCCGGCCACGTGCGCGGGCGGGGCGGCCACGATCGCCAGGTCGACGGGTCCCTCGGGGGCCTCGTCGGTGCCCGCGCCCAGCGCGGCGGCCGTCCGGGCCTGCTCGGGGTCGTGGTCGGCGAGGTGGACGGTGACCCCGCGCTGGGCGAGGGCGAGGGCGGCGGAGGTGCCGATCAGCCCGGTTCCGATGACGAGTGCGGTTCTCACTGGGCGATGTCCTTGCGCAGGGCGGCCGCGGCGCCGAGGTAGACGTGGGAGATGCCGGTGCGGGGCCGGTCCGAGTCGACGTGCGCGAGGACGCGCACGACGCGGGGCATGGCGCCCTCGATGTCGAGTTCCTGGGCGCAGATCAGGGGGACGTCGACGATGCCGAGCTTGCGGGCGGCGGCGGCCGGGAAGTCGCTGTGCAGGTCGGGGGTGGCCGTGAACCAGATGCTGATCAGGTCGTCGGCGGTCAGTCCGTTCCGTTCCAGGATGGCGGTGAGCAGTGCTCCGACCTGCTCGTCCATGTGTCCGGCCTCGTCCCGTTCGAGTTGGACGGCCCCCCGGACCGCTCGTACCGCCACGGCGCTGCTCCTCGCTGACAGGTGTGTCTGTGCTGGCCCGTCCAGCGTAGTCAGCCCGCGCGGACGGGGCGCGCGGCGCCCGATGACTGAGACGATGCGATCGTTCCGGTATGCACCGGTTTGACCCCTTGTTCTTCATCGTCTGTACGGAGTGGTGACATGACCCAGCCAGCGACGCGGCGCACGGTTCTGGCGACGGGCGCTGCGGCGCTCGCCGCGCCCTGCGTGGGATGCGGCGGCAACAACGACCAGAGTTCCTCGGCGTCCGTCTCCCCGGCGTCCGCCTCCTCAGCGTCCGCCTCCTCGGCGTCCGGCTCCCCCGAGGGGCAGGAGCTGGCGAAGACCACGGACATCCCGGAAGGCGGCGGCAAGGTCTTCAAGCCCCAGAAGGTCGTGGTCACCCAGCCGAAGAAGGGGGAGTTCAAGGCGTTCTCGGCGATCTGCACGCACCAGGGCTGCACGGTGAACCGGGTGGCGGACGGCACCATCGACTGCCCCTGCCACGGCAGCAAGTTCCAGATCGCCGACGGCGCGGTGGCCCACGGCCCGGCGTCCAAGCCGCTGCCCACCAGGGAGATCACGGTGGAGGGAAATTCGATCCGCCTGGTGTGAGGCGCCCGCGTACGCTCCGGGCATGCAGCCCGAGCACCTGGTACGCGACCACACGATCTACACCTGTGTCATGGGTTCCCGGGCCTTCGGCCTGGCGACGGACGGGAGCGACACCGACCGGCGGGGCGTGTTCCTCGCTCCCACTCCCCTCTTCTGGCGGTTCGAGAAGCCGCCGACCCATGTGGAGGGGCCGGGCGAGGAGCGGTTCTCCTGGGAGCTGGAGCGGTTCTGCGAGCTGGCGCTGCGCGGCAACCCGAACATCCTGGAGTGCCTGCACTCCCCGCTGGTGGAGCAGCTGGACGACACCGGCCGCGAGCTGCTGTCCCTGCGCGGCGCCTTCCTCTCCCGCCAGGTCCACACCACCTTCACCCGCTACGCCCTCGGCCAGCGCAAGAAGCTCGACGCGGACGTCCGCACGACGGGTGCACCGCGCTGGAAGCACGCGATGCACCTGCTGCGGCTCCTGATGAGCGCCCGCGACCTGCTGCGGACCGGGCAGCTGCGCATCGACGTGAGCGACCAGCGGGAGCCCCTGCTCGCGGTGAAGCGCGGCGAGGTGCCGTGGGCGCGGGCCGAGGCGTGGATGGTCCGGCTGGCGGCCGAGACCGAGGAGGCCGTGCGGGCCACCCCGCTGCCGCCGGAGCCGGACCACGCGCGCGTGGCGGACTTCCTCTTCCGGGTGCGCCGCGCCTCAGCCCTGCAGGCGCAGCCGTACGACCAGGTCGTGCAGGGCGTCGTACGCGGTGGGCGCGTCGGGGAGGGCTGAGGCGTCCTGCGCCTCGTCGAGCAGCGCGTGCAGCCGCTCCACGTCGGCCTCCACGCGCGCGTGGACGACCTCGGCCGCCCCGTGCTCCCGCTGCGCCTTGGCGGCTATCAGCTCGGGCAGGTAGCCGGGGGCGTCCACCTGCTCCAGGAGCGTGGGCAGATGGGCCTCGACCTGGCCGCTGCGCATGAGGTGGATGCCGGTGAGCAGCACCCGGAACGTGTAGAGCAGCGGCTTGAGTTCGCCGGTCTTCTCGAACAGCCGCCACTGGGTGACGGCGAATCCGCGGTAGTGGTGGGCGTGGTGGCCGGTGAGGACGCCCGGCACGAGCGAGGCCAGTTCCCGGTGCGCCTCGCTGCTGTGCACGACCAGGGGGGAGAGCAGCTGTTCCAGGACGTAGCCGTTGCGGCGGAGCATCAGCCGTACGAACTTGCGCAGGTCGTGGGTGACGAGGTCCAGCTCGACACCGAACCGCACCCAGGCCCGTGACCGGGTCTCCTCCGGTTCGCGCAGCCCGACGAGTTCGGCCGCCGGCAGCAGATGGACGCCGCGCAGGTCCACGTCCGAGTCCTGCGAGGGGAAGCCGTACAGGTGGGCTCCGGAGACGGTCGCGAACAGCAGGGGGTCGGGCTGTTCCGCGACCACGGGTGCGAGGTCGACGTCGAGGTCTTCGATCATGGGCCTAAGCGTCCCAGAGCGCGCCCAGGGCCAACAGGTCGCCTCGGTACTCGATCCGCCCGGTCCAGTCGGCAGGCCAGGCGTCCGCGCCCAGCCAGGCGCCCGCGAAGGCGCCGGTGAGGCAGGCGATGGAGTCGGAGTCGCCGGCGGTGCACGCGGCCCGGCGCAGGGCCGTGACCGGCTCGTCCGGGAAGAGCAGGAAGCACAGCAGCCCGGTGGCGAAGGCCTCCTCGGCGATCCAGCCCTCTCCGGTGGCCAGGCACGGGTCGGCCTCCGGGGAGGCGGTCCGTACGGCCTCCTGGAGGCGGTCCAGGATCTCCAGGCACTCGTCCCAGCCGCGCGCGATGAAGTGCTCGGGGCTGGGGTCCTGGGAGCGGGTCCACAGGTCGCCGAGCCAGGTGTGGTCGTAGCGGGTGCGGTGGTCCAGCGCGTACGAGCGCAACCGGCCGACCAGACCGGCCGGGTCGACGCCCTGCGCGAGCAGGTGGACGGCGCGGACGGTGAGGTCGGAGGCGGCCAGCGCGGTGGGGTGGCCGTGGGTGAGCCCGGACTGCAACTGGGCGGCGCCGGCGCGCTGTTCGTCGCTCAGGCCCGGGGCGAGCCCGATGGGGGCGACGCGCATGTTGGCGCCGCATCCCTTGGAGCCGACCTGACTGGCGTCCTGCCAGAGGCGCCCCTCCTCCGTCAGGAGGTCGCACGCGGTCAGGCAGGTGTTGCCCGGGGCCCGGTTGTTCTCCGGCGACCGGTACCAGTCCACGAACTCCTCGCGCAGCGGCCGCTCCAGCCGCTTCGGCGCGAGGAGTCCGCGCTCCATGGCCGTCCGGAGCCCCCGTCCGAGAGCGAGGGTCATCTGCGTGTCGTCGGACACCCGGGCGCGCTGCGGCAGCTCCATCTCCCGCCAGGGCCCGAACATCGTGTGGATCAACGGCACGGTCTTGAACTCGGTCGGGTAGCCGAGGGCGTCCCCGAGGGCGAGACCGAGAAGTGCTCCCGTTGCGGCACGTTTGGACACGCGATTCACCATCCCCTTTTATCGTCACTCTGACAATAAAAGGGGATGGTGATCACGGCAAGTCCGTTCTAGAGATCGACTTCCTTCATCAGCATGCCGACCTCGGTGTTCGACAGGCGCCGCAGCCAGCCGGACTTCTGGTCGCCCAGGGTGATCGGACCGAAGGAGGTGCGCACCAGCTTCTCGACCGGGAAGCCGGCCTCGGCGAGCATGCGCCGCACGATGTGCTTGCGGCCCTCGTGCAGGGTCACCTCGACCAGGTAGTTCTTGCCGGTCTGCTCCACGACCCGGAAGTGGTCCGCGCGCGCGTAGCCGTCCTCCAGCTGGATGCCGTCCTTCAGGCGCTTGCCGAGGTCGCGCGGGATCGGGCCGACGATGGCGGCGAGGTAGGTCTTCTTCACGCCGTACTTCGGGTGCGTGAGGCGGTGCGCCAGCTCGCCGTGGTTGGTGAGCAGGATGACACCCTCGGTCTCGGTGTCCAGCCGGCCGACGTGGAAGAGCCGCGTCTCCCGGTTGGTGACGTAGTCACCGAGGCACTGCCGGCCCTCGGGGTCCTCCATGGTGGAGACCACACCGGCGGGCTTGTTCAGCGAGAAGAACTGGTACGACTGGGTCGCGACCGTCAGGCCGTCGACCTTGACCTCGTCCTTCTCCGGGTCCACGCGGCGGCCCTGCTCCAGCACGATCTCGCCGTTGATCTCCACCCGGGCCTGCTCGATCAGCTCCTCGCAGGCACGCCGGGAGCCGTAGCCCGCGCGCGCGAGCACCTTCTGCAGCCGCTCGCCCTCCTGCTCGGCGCCGGGGAAGGTCTTGGGCAGCTTGACGTCCTTCTTGCCCGCGTACCGCTCCCGGTTGCGCTCCTCGACCCGCGTCTCGTACTCGCGGGAGCGTGCGGGGGCCGTACGGCCGCCCTGCTGGGGCTTCTTCGGGCCGCCCTTGGCGCCGCCGCGGGCCGCGCCGCCGCGCCCGGACTTGGGGCCGTCCTGGGTGGCCCCGGGGCCCACGTCGTAGCGGCGCTCCTCGGGGCGGGGCTTGCGGGGCCGGCCCTGCCCCTGCTTCTGGTCCCTGTCGTTGCCGGCACCGCGGTAGTTACCGCGCCCGCCGCTCTTACCGCTGCCGCTGCTTCGCATCAAGGTTTCCGTCTTAGTCGTCTGCGTCCTGACCGCCGGGCGCGTCCGGCGCGTCCGGGTCGAACGACGGGACTCCCTCCTGGGTCTCGGCCTCGATCGCCTCAGCCTCCGGGAGGAAGGGCGCCAGCTCGGGAAGTTCGTCCAGGCCGCGCAGGCCCATCCGCTCCAGGAAGTAGTTCGTCGTCCTGTACAGGATCGCACCTGTTTCGGGTTCCGCGCCCGCCTCCTCGACCAGACCCCGTTGCAGGAGGGTGCGCATGACGCCGTCGCAGTTGACTCCGCGCACGGCGGAGACGCGGCTGCGGCTGACCGGCTGGCGGTAGGCGACGACCGCCAGGGTCTCCAGCGCCGCCTGGGTCAGCCGGGCCGTCTGGCCGTCCAGCACCAGCCGCTCGACGGCCGGCGCGTACGCGGCACGGGTGTAGAAGCGCCAGCCGCCGGCGACGAAGCGCAGCTCGAAGCCGCGGCCCTGCACGGTGTACTCGTCGGCCAGCTCGCGCAGCGCGTCCGCGATCTGCCGCCTGGGCCGGTCGAGGATCCTGGCCAGGTGCTCCTCGGTCGCGGGCTCGTCCACGACCATGAGCATCGCCTCCAGGGCGGGCTTCAGCTCGAGGTCGGCGACGCCGCGCAGCCCCGCCGGGAGTTCCGCGGTCTCCTCGCTCATGCCTTCTTCTCCTCCCCGGGCGCCTCGGGCGGCCGGTCGAACTCGTCGGTGACCATCGGCGCCGCGTCCGTGTCCCCGCCCGTCCAGCGCACGGTCAGCTCTCCGAGCGCGGCCTCCTGCTCCAGGGCGACGGCCTTCTCGCGGTACAGCTCCAGCAGGGCGAGGAACCGCGCCACGACCGTCAGGGTGTCGTCGGTGTCCGCCACGAGGGCCCGGAAGCTCGCCTCGCCCAGCTCCTTCAGCCGCGCCACCACGATCCCCGCCTGCTCCTGGACGCTGACCAGCGGGGCGTGGATGTGGTCGACGTACACCTGCGGCCTGGGCTTGGGCTGCATGGCCTTGACCGCGAGCCTGGCGAAGCCCTCGGGGCCGATGCTGATGACGACCTCGGGCAGCAGCTCGGCGTGCTCGGGCTCCAGGCCGACGGTACGGGGCCGGCGGCGGGCCTCCTCGTCGAGGCGCTCGTTGAAGATGTCCGCGATCTGTTTGTAGGCGCGGTACTGCAGCAGCCGCGCGAACAGCAGGTCCCGCGCCTCCAGCAGCGCGAGGTCGGCCTCGTCCTCCACCTCGGCGGCCGGCAGCAGCCGGGCCGCCTTCAGGTCGAGCAGGGTGGCCGCCACGACCAGGAACTCGGTCGTCTGGTCCAGGTCCCAGTCCGGCCCCATAGCCCGGATGTGCGCCATGAACTCGTCGGTGACCTTCGACAGGGCGACCTCGGTGACGTCCATCTTGTGCTTGGAGATCAGCTGGAGGAGCAGGTCGAAGGGGCCCTCGAAGTTGGCGAGGCGGACCTTGAAGACGCCGTCACGAGGCTCGTCGGGCCCGGTGGCCGCGGGTTCTGGGGGTACGGCGGCTGCGGGCGCCTCCTCGGGCTCGCCGGCGTCGTGGACGACCGTTCCACCGGGCGCGGGGGGCTCCTCCGCTCGGGCGGGGCCGGGAGCGGGTGAGGGTGGGCGCGGTGAGGGCGGGCGCAACGCCCCACCGGCAGGCGCGGGAGCCTCGGGCCCGGCCACGGACGGGCCGTCCGGCGCAGGCGGAACCACAGCCCCCGGACCCCGCCCGAGGACCCGGCGGCGCCCGGCGGAGCCGGATTCGTTCGAGGTCATGGCCCCCGAAGGCTACCGCTACCGTCCGCGCAGCCGTCGTACGAGGATGCTCGCGTCCCCACGGGACTCCAGGTCGGCCAGGACCACGGCCACCGCCTCGCGGACGATCCGCCCGCGGTCGACGGCGAGACCGTGCTCGCCGCGGAGCACGAGACGAGCGTGCTCCAGGTCCATCAGTTCCTCGGCCGACACGTACACCGTGATCTTCTCGTCGTGCCGCTCACGCCCGCTGGGCCGCCGGTTCGCCGCCCGCCCGCGCTTGCGCGGCTGTGCGGCGGCAGAACCTTCCTGCGCCGCCTGCCGCCTGGCCGGACGGGTGCGGGACTCGCCGGCCTCGGCCTGCTCGGCCTCCGCCGCGACATGCTCCGCGCCCTCTCCGTCACCGCTCTGGACCGGCACCGCCTGCGGTGCGTCCTCGGTGGCGGCCACCTCGTCGCTCTCCCCCGCGGGAGCCGGCACCCGGGCCTCACCGTTGGTCCCGCGCCGGGGACTGGACGGCTGGAGCGCCATTCCCCCTGTCGTACGGAACAGTTCGTCGGCCCCGGGCAGACTCACTCGGCGTGACACCGGGCGAGCACCTCCCTGGCGAGCTGGCGATAGGCGGCGGCACCGACGGAGTTGGAGGCGTAGGTGGTGATCGGCTCACCGGCGACCGTGGTCTCCGGGAAGCGGACCGTGCGCCCGATGACCGTGTGGTAGACGTGGTCGTCGAACGCCTCGACGACCCGCGCGAGCACCTCACGGCTGTGCACGGTGCGCGAGTCGTACATCGTGGCGAGGATGCCGTCCAGCTCCAGGTCGGGGTTGAGCCGCTCCTGGACCTTCTCGATGGTCTCGGTCAGCAGGGCCACACCGCGCAGCGCGAAGAACTCGCACTCCAGCGGCACTATCACCTTGTGAGCGGCCGTCAGGGCGTTGACCGTGAGCAGCCCGAGCGAGGGCTGACAGTCGATCACGATGTAGTCGTAGTCGGGCAGCAGCGGCTTCAGGGCGCGCTGGAGCGTCGACTCGCGCGCGACCTCGGAGACCAGCTGCACCTCGGCGGCCGACAGGTCGATGTTGCTGGGCAGCAGGTCCATGTTGGGGACCGCCGTCTTCAGGAGCACCTCGTCCGCGGACATGCCCCGCTCCATGAGCAGGTTGTAGACGGTGAGGTCCAGCTCCATGGGGTTGACGCCGAGACCGACCGACAGCGCGCCCTGCGGGTCGAAGTCCACGAGCAGCACACGCCGGCCGTACTCCGCGAGCGCGGCACCCAGGTTGATGGTCGACGTCGTCTTGCCGACGCCGCCCTTCTGGTTGCACATCGCGATGATCTTCGCGGGGCCGTGGTCGGTCAGCGGGCCCGGGATCGGGAAGTACGGCAGCGGGCGGCCGGTCGGACCGACGCGCTCACGGCGCTGGCGGGCCGCGTCGGGCGCCAGCGTCGCCGCGTACTCCGGATCGGGCTCGTACTCGGCGTCGGGGTCGTAGAAGTGCCCCTCGGGCAGTTCGTCGTAGTCGGCGAAGTGGTTGTGGGGCGCGCCACTTCCGTCGCCGGCCATGGCGTTCACGTGATGGCCATCCATGCTCTGGTGTGCTGTCCGGACCGGTTGCGGTACCGGACTCTGGTGGGCTGCGAAGGTGCGCACAGCTACGGAGCCGACAGCCTCGAATCCCGTGGGGCCCTGGCCCCGTACCGGCATTCCTGGTTGACCACCCCCGGGAGAAAATGTCGACTCATTCACAAGTCGTCTTACCTCCTTGGTGACCAGGAAACTTCTAGACAAGGTCAGCGTGGCACCATGCCGACGGTTGGCGACTCTATGGCGTGTCGGCGGTCCGCAGCAACACAATCCGCCGGACCCGGCAGGATGTGTCGGCAATGAAACATCTCGCTGTCAAGGGCGTACGGCCGTCGCACAGCAGGTTTCACCGGTGTGCGAATCGGTCGAAGGGTTACGTTCGAGGCGAGTTGACCGAGAGTCGCAAAGTGACCATACACACATCCGGCCGGACCTTGTCGGGCAAGGTCCGGCCGGGTGCGCGATGTTGACGAGACGTGTTGACGAATCGCCTTTTACCTGTGGGTGACTTAGCGACCCACCAGGTCGCGGGGGTCGGTCGGGCGTCAGCCGAGCAGGGACTCCAGCTCGACGTGGTCCAGGCCGTGCGCCTCGGCGACCTCCTTGTAAACGACCTTGCCGTCATGGGTGTTGAGACCCTTGGCGAGCGCGGCGTCGCGGCGCAGCGCCTCCACCCAGCCGTTGTTGGCGAGCGAGACGATGTACGGCAGCGTCGCGTTGGTGAGGGCGTTGGTGGAGGTGTTCGGCACCGCGCCCGGCATGTTGGCGACGCAGTAGAAGACCGAGTTGTGCACGCGGAAGGTCGGCTCGGCGTGCGTGGTGGGGCGGGAGTCCTCGAAGCAGCCGCCCTGGTCGATCGCGATGTCGACAAGGACACTTCCGGGCTTCATGCGGGACACCAGCTCGTTGGTGACCAGCTTCGGGGCCTTGGCGCCCGGGATGAGGACCGCGCCGATGACGAGGTCCGCGTCGAGGACGGCCTTCTCCAGCTCGAAGGAGTTGGACATGATCGCCTTGACCTTCGAACCGAAGATCTTGTCGGCCTCGCGCAGCTTGTTGATGTCGCGGTCGAGCAGGGTCACGTCGAAGCCCATGCCGACGGCGACCTGGGTGGCGTTCCAGCCGGAGACACCGCCGCCGATGACCACGGCCTTGGCCGGGGTCACGCCCGGGACACCGCCCGGCAGCACGCCACGGCCGCCGGCCGCGCGCATCAGGTGGTAGGCGCCGACCTGCGGGGCCAGGCGGCCCGCGACCTCGGACATCGGGGCGAGCAGCGGCAGCGCGCGGTTCGGCAGCTCCACCGTCTCGTAGGCGATGGCCGTGGTGCCGGACTCGATGAGCGCGTCCGTGCACTCCTTGGAGGCGGCCAGGTGCAGGTAGGTGAAGAGCGTCTGGTCCTTGCGGAGGCGGTGGTACTCCTCCGCGATGGGCTCCTTGACCTTCAGCAGCAGGTCGGCCGTGGCCCACACCTCGTCGGCGGTGTCGAGCAGCGTGGCACCGGCGGCGACGTACTCCTCGTTCGTGATCGAGGAGCCGAGGCCGGCGCCCCGCTCGATGACGACCTGGTGGCCGTTGCGCACCAGCTCGTGCACACCGGCGGGGGTGATGGCCACCCGGAACTCGTTGTTCTTGACCTCGCGGGGGATGCCGACCTTCACGTGGATCACGGTCCTTGGCTCAGAGGGTATGGGGGGTGCATTACATGACATACCCAGGCATGCGGGGGCACACCGGGAGACACCGCAGGAGAACGTGCGGCAGAGCCAGTTTAATGAAGGTGTTCCGACTGTCTAGCCTTTCATTGCATCAATCTTCGCCGGATGCACTGCGGATTTCGCAGGCACTCACGTCGACTTCCGGCCGTTCCTCGCTCTCCGATGGCTCCTCCACCAGCATGCGCTCGGCCGCGGCGCGGTGCAGGTGGGCCGAGGCGGGGTCGCCGAGGCGCTCCAGGGTGTCGGCCAGCCGCAGCTGCAGCGCGGCCTGCAACCGGACGTCCTCGGCGCGCCGCGCCCACTCCACCGCCTCCTGGCAGGTGCGCAGCGACTCCTCGGGCCGCCCCGCGTACTCCTGCACCCGGGCCAGTTCGCTCAACGCCCGGGCGTGGGCGGGGACATCGCCGCTCTTGCGATGGCCTGCGACGGCGGCCCGCCAGTTCCTGAGCGCCTCGCCGTAGCGGCCCGCGTAGGTGTGGGCCGTGGCGATCCGGCCGTACAGCCGGGCGGCCGGCTCGCGCTCGCCCCGGGCCAGCCGCTCGGCCAGGGCCCGGCCGAACCAGTCGGCGGCGCGGTCGTAGTCCCCCAGCTCCTGGTACGCCCCGCCTACGGATTCCATCGCCCGGCCGGTCGCGTACGGGTCGTTCGCCTCGCGTCCGGCGTCCAGCGCGGCCCGGTAGCGGGCCAGCGCGTCCCGGGTGCGGCCGGTCTGCGCGTCCAGATCGCCCAGGTTCAGCAGGGCCGCGGCCTTCTCCCGGGGCAGCTCGCGCCGCTCGGCGACATCCAGGACGAGGCCGTGGACGCCGTACAGGTCGGGAGCCGCGGCCTGGGTGCCCTCATGCGCCACGATGGCCCTGACCAGCTGGGACAGCAGCCTCCTGGCCAGGGTGTCCAGCTCCCCGTCGGCCACCGCCAGGCGCGCGGAGGCCAGCAGGGCGGGCCGCCGGATGCGCAGCCAGTCGGCGGCGGCCCGGGGGTTCGGGAAGCGCACCTCGCGGGGCATGGCGCTCAGCTTCTCCCGGGACTGCGGGCTGTCCGTCTCGGTGATCGCCCGGCAGGACTGCAGCAGCCGCACCGTCCGCTCCAGCATCCGGGCCCGGGCCAGCTGCAGCTCCGCGGGCCGCTCCTGGCTCTGGGCGAGGGCGCGCAGCAGGGGGTGCAGGCAGCCGGGGACGTCGTACTGGGGCAGCGGGGAGTCCGTCGCGCGCAGCAGGCCGAGGGCGACGAGGTCGTCCAGGACGGCGCGGGCCGCGTCGACCGAGCAGCCGGCGAGGGAGGAGGCGGTGTGCGGGTCGACCAGGCCGGCCGGGGCGAGGGAGAGCAGGCGCACCATCCGGGAGGCCGCGCCGGGCAGCTGGGCGTACACGAGCCGCAGGACGCGGGCCAGGGGGCTGGCGTCGGCGCTGTCGTCGGTGCCGCCGTGCAGCCGTTTGGCGAGGTCGGAGACGGCGGCCTGGGGACGCGCGGCGAGCCAGCCGCCGGCCAGGACCAGTGCGGCCGGGTGGCCCTGGCAGGCCTCGACCAGGCTCTCCGCGGAGCGCGGGTCGACGGTGACGCGGACCGAGCCGGTGAAGCCGGTGAGCAGTTCCACCGCGGACTTGGTGTCGAGGCCGCCGAGGGTGCAGGGGCGGACGTCGGCGATCCCGGTGAGCGGGCCGCCGGAGACGGCCACCACCAGGCAGCCGGGGGCCTCCGGGAGCAGCGCGTCGACCTGGTCGGCGCCGGCCGCGTCGTCCAGCAGGAGCAGCGCCCGCCGGTCGGCGAGGGCCGAGCGCAGCGCCTCGGTCAGGTCGTCCTCGGCGGCTCCGGCCGGGGCGGGCAGCTCCAGCGCGGCCAGCAGCTCGCGGGCGGTCCGCTCGACCGGGACGGGGGTGCCGTCGGGTTCGCTGAGCCGGGCCCGCAGCACCCCGTCGGGGTAACGCTCGGCGACCTGCCGGACGAGTTCCTCGGCGAGTGCGGTCCGGCCCGATCCGGGGCGGCCGGCGATGAGCAGCACGCGCGCGCGAGGCGCCTTGCGGCCGGAGAGGGTGTCCAGCCCCGCGCGCTCGATGTCGGCGCGCAGCTCCTTCAACTCCCGCGTACGGCCCAGGAAATGACCGTCCACGGCCGGGTGCGCGGACAGTCGCGCATCGTCTGTGTCCACCGCCTGATCCGTCACGGGCCACACTCCCGTCCCACCGCACGCGCAAGCCCGCCGGATCTTCCGGTACGGGCGTTGCCAGAGCCTAGTTCACTCTCTGCGACGTTCCGTGAGGAGCACGGCGGACACATCGCCCGATCGGATCAGGCGATGGTCACACCAGTACGCCGGACGGGCTCGGCTCAGGACTCGAAGGGGCGCGCCGGCCAGGGCGCGCCGGCCGGCCGCAGAGCGTCCAGCCCGTCCCCGGCGCGGGCGGCGACCAGCGACAGGACGCCCACCACCAGGCAGTTGTTGTGCAGGTCACCGGCCAGGACCCGGCGCACCAGCTCGTCGACCGGCACGCGCGCGTACTCCATGTCGGTCTCCTCGTGCTCCGCCTCGAAGCGCTCCCCCTCGGCCTCGGACAGATCACGGGCGAGGAAGACCCGTACGGCCTCGTCGCAGCCGCCGGGGGTGGTGTACACGTCGGTCAGCACCCGCCAGTCCTCGGCCTTGACGTGGGCCTCCTCGTACAGCTCCCGCTGGGCCGCGTGCAGCGGGTTCTCGCCGGGCACGTCGAGCAGGCCGGCCGGGATCTCCCACAGCTTGTGCCGCACGGGGTGGCGGTACTGGTTGATCAGCAGGACCCGGTCCTCCTCGTCCAGGGCGAGGACGGCGACCGAACCGGGGTGCACCTGGTAGTCGCGGCGGACCACGGAGCCGTCGGGCATGACCACGTCGTCCGTGCGGACGGAGGTCTTGTTGCCCGTGAAGGGGGTCTCCGTCGCCCGGATCTCCCACTCCTCGGGGGTGTCCTTGATCGTCATGCCCTGTCCTTCCACACGTGCAGGTAAAGAACCGGCCTCATACGGAAGCCGGGGTGCCCACCTTTGAAGGTATGCACCCCGGCCACCGTACAACTGGTGTGCTACTTCGAATTCTTCCGCTCGACGGCGGCCTTCACGAGCCCGGCGAACAGCGGGTGCGGCCGGGTCGGACGCGAGCGCAGCTCCGGGTGCGCCTGCGTGGCGACCAGGTAGGGGTGGACGTCGCGCGGGTACTCCACGTACTCGACGAGCTTGCCGTCCGGGGAGGTGCCCGAGAAGAGGATGCCGGCCTTCTTCTCCAGCTCCGCGCGGTAGGCGTTGTTCACCTCGTAGCGGTGGCGGTGCCGCTCCTCGACGTACTCCTTGCCGTCGTAGACCTCGCGGACGATGGAGCCCTCGGCCAGCTTGGCGGGGTACATGCCCAGGCGCATCGTTCCGCCCATGTCGCCCTCGCCGGAGACGATGTCCATCTGCTCGGCCATGGTGGAGATGACCGGGTGGGCGGTGGCGGGGTCGAACTCGGTGGAGTTGGCGTCCGGGATGTCGGCCAGGTTGCGGGCGGCCTCGACGACGATGCACTGCAGGCCGAGGCAGAGGCCCAGCAGCGGGACCTTGTTCTCGCGGGCGTAGCGGATCGCACCGACCTTGCCGGTCACGCCCCGCTCGCCGAAGCCGCCGGGGATGCAGATGCCGTCGACGTCACCGAGCTGGGCCTTGGCGCCGGCCGGGGTCTTGCAGTCGTCGGAGGTGACCCACTTGATCTTGACGCGGGCCTTGTTGGCGAAGCCGCCGGCGCGCAGCGCCTCGGTGACCGACAGGTAGGCGTCGGGCAGGTCGATGTACTTGCCGACCAGGGCGAGGGTGATCTCGTGGTCGGGGTTGTGGACGCGGTCGAGCAGGTCGTCCCAGGTCGTCCAGTCGACGTCCCGGAAGGGCAGGTCCAGCTTGCGCACCACGTAGGCGTCCAGGCCCTCGGTGTGCACGACCTTCGGGATGTCGTAGATGGAACGGGCGTCCGGGCAGGCCACGACCGCGGCCTCGTCGACGTCGCACATCAGCGAGATCTTGCGCTTGATGGCGGTCGGGACCTCGCGGTCGCAGCGCAGCACGATCGCGTCGGGCTGGATGCCGATGTTGCGCAGGGCGGCGACGGAGTGCTGGGTCGGCTTGGTCTTCAGCTCGCCGGAGGGGCCGATGTACGGCAGCAGCGAGATGTGCACCACGAAGACGTTGTCCCGGCCCACCTCGTGGCGGACCTGGCGAACGGTCTCCAGGAACGGCAGCGACTCGATGTCGCCGACCGTGCCGCCGACCTCGGTGATGACGACGTCCACCTCGTCGGTGGCCATGCGCCGGATGCGGTGCTTGATCTCGTTGGTGATGTGCGGGATGACCTGCACGGTGTCGCCCAGGTACTCGCCGCGCCGCTCCTTGGCGATCACGGTGGAGTACACCTGACCGGTGGTGACGTTGGCGGAGCCGTCCAGGTCCCGGTCGAGGAAGCGCTCGTAGTGGCCGATGTCCAGGTCGGTCTCGGCGCCGTCGTTGGTGACGAACACCTCACCATGCTGGAAGGGGTTCATCGTGCCCGGGTCGACGTTCAGGTACGGGTCGAGCTTCTGCATCACGACGCGCAGACCGCGGGCCTTGAGCAGCATGCCCAGGCTGGAGGCCGTCAGGCCCTTGCCGAGAGAGGAGGCGACACCCCCGGTGACGAAGATGTGCTTGGTCGTCGTGGCTGTGCTGTTTCGAAAAACAGGGGGCGGCATGGCCAAGAGGGGGCTCCCGTGGTCGCTGGCGGTGATGCGGGGCGGCTTCCGCCCGGAGGTTTCCGGGGGTGCCGTCGCTGCGGTTCGGGGGCTTCAGGCCCACCGGTCCACGGGCTACCAGGGTATCAGCGCCCGGAGGAGATGGCTTCCGGCCACGCTCCGCGCTCGGCCGGGCACGCGACGACGCCACACCTGTCACCGTGGCGCGCTCCGGTCACACCGCCGTCACCCCCTGCTCACTCGTTCGGCTCACACAGGTTGTCCGGAGCAGCACGCAGATCATCTACGTGCGTCGTATCCTGCTCGGACATTCGCTGCCGAGCCCGGCCGGAACGACGGCACACCCCCGCCACCATCACCCGGAACAACGAGAGCGCGGCAGTTCGTTGAGCTAAGACTGTCGTGTTGCCTCAGGGCTCGGCGGGCTGCTTTGCTTCACCGCTCAACGACGCATAACAACGACCCCTTGACCGCACTAGCGACAGCCCCCCTGCGCGGGGGTGACGTGGCCGTTCGACTGGAGTTGCACGTGGCCGGGCGCATCGAAGACTACGCACTCATCGGAGACATGCAGACCGCCGCACTGGTCTGCCGGGACGGCACGGTGGACTGGCTGTGCCTGCCCCGCTTCGACTCGCATGCCATCTTCGCCGGCCTGCTGGGCACCGAGGAGCACGGCTTCTGGCGGCTCGGCCCGGCGCACGCCGCCGACGCCAAGCCCCCCACCGCCGCCCGGCGCAGCTACCGCGGCGACTCGCTGATCCTCGAGTCGGAGTGGGACACCCCGCGCGGCACGGTCCGCGTGACCGATTTCATGCCGCCGCGTGACGGCGCCCCGCAGCTGATCCGGATCGTGGAGGGCGTCACCGGCCGGGTGCCGATGCGCTCGGCCCTCAGGATGCGGTTCTCCTACGGCCGGGTCGTGCCGTGGGTGCACAAGCACGAGGGCCGGACGGTGGCGGTCGCCGGTCCCGACTCCGTGTGGTTCGACACGCAGGCGGAGACCTACGGCAAGGCGCTGACCACCTACGCCGACTTCACGGTCGCCCCGGGTGACCGGATCGCGTTCACCATCTCGTGGCAGCCCTCGCACAAGGAGCCGCCGCCGCTGCCGGAGCCGGAGACCTCGCTGGAGGCGACGGAGGACTTCTGGCGCGAGTGGGTCGAGCACTGTACGTACCACGGTCCGTACCGCGAGGCGGTGATCCGCTCGCTGATCACCCTGAAGGCGCTGACGTACGCCCCCACCGGCGGCATCGTCGCGGCCCCCACCACCTCCCTGCCGGAGGACATCGGCGGCGTCCGCAACTGGGACTACCGCTACACCTGGCTGCGGGACGCGGCGATCACCCTGTCCTCGCTGCTGCGCACCGGCTACCGCGAGGAAGCCCGCGCCTGGCGCGAGTGGCTGCTGCGCGCGGTCGCCGGCGACCCGGAGAACCTGCAGATCATGTACGGCATCGCCGGCGAGCGCGAACTGGGCGAGGCCGAGCTGGACTGGCTGCCGGGCTACGAGAACTCCGCCCCGGTCCGGGTCGGCAACGGCGCCGCGCACCAGCTGCAGCTGGACGTCTACGGCGAGGTCACCGAGGCCCTGCACCTGGGCCACATGACCGGGCTCGCCCGCAACGACTACGCCTCCCTCCTCCAGCTGAAGCTGATCCGCTACCTGGAGGACCACTGGCAGGAGCCGGACGAGGGCATCTGGGAGGTGCGCGGCCCGCGCCGGCACTTCGTGCACTCGAAGGTGATGGCCTGGGTCGCGGTGGACCGCACCATCAAGCTGATCGAGTCCGGTGACGCGGACGGCCCGCTGGAGCGCTGGAAGGAGCTGCGCGACGACATCCACCGGGACGTGTGCGAGAAGGGCTACGACAAGGAGCGCAACACCTTCACCCAGTCCTACGGCTCCCAGGAACTGGACGCCTCGCTGCTGCTGATCCCGCAGATGGGCTTCCTGCCGCCGGACGACAAGCGCGTGATCGGCACGATCGAGGCCATCCAGCGCGAGCTGTCCACCCCGGACGGGTTCATCCTGCGCTACCCGACGGAGGGCGAGGACGAGGGCGTCGACGGCCTGCCCGGCGACGAGGGCGCCTTCCTGGCCTGCTCGTTCTGGATGGCGGACGACCTGGCGATGATCGGTCGGGTGGACGAGGCCCGCAAGCTGTTCGAGAAGCTCCTCGCGCTGCGTAACGACCTCGGTCTGCTCGCCGAGGAGTGGGACCCGCGCCTGCAGCGCCAGGTCGGCAACTTCCCGCAGGCCTTCAGCCACGTTCCGCTGATCGACACCGCGCTGCGGCTGACGGCCTCCGGGGCCTACGGCGGCTGAGCGGGTGCGGGAGTAAGGCGCCTGACCTCGCTGTCCGCATACGGCTGGTGCAGTCGCGTGTACTGCGCGTGGCCCCGGTCGGCGTCGTGGTCACCACTGGGTGATGAGCGGCGTGTCCGGTTCGTGCTGCCGCCAGGCTTCGGTGAGGCGGACGAGGCGGGTTGGGGGCGGCGATGCCGCGCACGGTTGCGATCTTGCCGTAGAGGATGGCGGGGGCGCCGTTGACGAGCGCGTAGTGGGCGGAGGGCGTGCCGCCGGCAAGGCGCCGTTTCGCGGGTGTGGGTTTGAAGCCGGCCCAGCGCCACCAGCCGCTCGGTGCGGCCCGAGGAGGCGGCGGCGAGGAACAGGCCGTCCAGCCTGTCCAGACGCTCGCGCAGGCGCAGGGCCGAGGGCCTGGCGGCGACGTCGAAGGCGTGCTCGGCCGCACCGGGGACTGCGGTCGTCGCCGTGGCTGCCGAGCGCGCAGAGAAGCGTGTCGTAGCCGGGTTCGCCGCCGCCGTCGGCGTCGGCCACGCGGACGACATGGCGCTCGGGGCCGACGGCGGTGACCTCTGCGTCCGCTGGGGACAGCCGGCGGGCCAGGGTCCCGGCCACGTAGGCCCCGGCATAGCCGGCGCCGAGGACGCTGATTCGGTGCTTCATACCTCGCTCCTGCCGGTTCGCCCGTTCCCGGTGGCTTGAGCGCCGAACGTAGGCACGCCCACCGGCCCCGGCCACTGATCGGCCGCCGACCATGGTGGCCGTGCGGATACCGATGCATCAAGCATGCCGAGGCCGTTCGGCGGCACTGTGATGGCGGCTGCCGCGGGCTGCCCGCAGGCTGGAGCCGGATGTGGACGCGCGCCGCCGAGCATCGTGCTGCGCAGAGGGGTTCTGGAGGACCGTGTGACCGTTTCGTCGCCCGCCACCGACACACCGCCGGCCCGATACGACGACCTGCGGGCCCTGGTGATCAACTGCACCCTCAAACGCTCGCCGGAGACGAGCAACACCCAGGGTCTGATCGACCGGAGCACCGCCATCATGGGCGCACAGGGGGTGCACGTCGATGTCGTACGGGCGGTGGACCACGACATCGCCACCGGTGTGTGGCCCGACATGACGGAGCACGGCTGGGAGAGGGACGCCTGGCCCGACCTCTACCAGCAGGTCCTGGCCGCCGACATCCTCGTCCTCGCGGGCCCCATCTGGCTGGGCGACAACAGCTCCGTGACGAAGCAGGTGATCGAGCGCCTCTACGCCTGTTCCAGCCTGCTCAACGAGGCGGGCCAGTACGCCTACTACGGCCGCGTAGGCGGCTGTCTGATCACCGGCAACGAGGACGGCGTCAAGCACTGCGCCATGAACGTCCTCTACAGCCTGCAGCACCTGGGCTACACCATCCCGCCCCAGGCGGACGCCGGATGGATCGGCGAGGCGGGCCCCGGCCCCTCCTACCTCGACCCCGGCTCGGGCGGCCCGGAGAACGACTTCACCAACCGCAACACCACCTTCATGACCTGGAACCTCCTGCACCTGGCCCGGGCACTGAAGGACCTCGGCGGCATCCCCGCCTACGGCAACCAGCGCACCGCCTGGGATGCCGGCTGCCGCCGCGACTACGAGAACCCCGAACACCGGTAGGGACACCAACCCGGACGGCTGCGTCCGCCGGGAGCAGGGGCCCGTGGACGCGACAAGCGCGGCAATCCCGGCCCGGACGCGTCGCGGACCATGCGAGCACGACTCGAAGACTGGAGGAGACGGGCCGATGGCAAGTGGCGAACGGCCGTCGGGTCCGGCCCCGACCGGTGGGTCTCGACGCCGCAGGTCGCAAGAGAAGCCACCGCAGAAGCGACTGAAGCGCCTACGTGGCACTGCGGTTGCCGCCGCTGCCGCGGGCCGTGCCCGGACTCGTGCAACGGCACAGCGCATCGGGCGGCTTCCCCCGCCCCCGGGGCCGTTCCGTCCCGGATTCTGGCGCAGTCCGATCCGCGGGCCATGGCTGACATCGGTGTTCGGACTGGTCCTCCTGATCGGCATTCCGCTGCTCTTCATCACCGGACTGCTCTCCTACGCCTCCTACAACCCCGGGCTGAGCCCCATCAACGACGAGACCCCCGACAAGGGCGTCCTGGGCTTCTACCTCTTCAGCTGGCCCACGCATCCCTACTGGTTGTACCGGCTGCTCCAGGGCGTGCACGTGACGCTGGGCGTGGTGCTGGTGCCGGTGTTGCTGGCCAAGCTGTGGTCGGTGATCCCGAAGCTGTTCGAATGGCTGCCGGTACGCTCCATCGCCCACGGCCTGGAGAGGCTGTCCCTGCTGATGCTGGTCGGCGGCGTCATCTTCGAATTCGTCACCGGCATCTTCAACATCCAGCTCTACTACGTCTTCCCAGGCTCGTTCTACCGCCTGCACTTCTACGGCGCCTGGGTGTTCATCGCCGCCTTCATCGTCCACGTGTGCCTCAGACTCGGCCGGATGACACGGGCGCTGCGCTCGCGCGGCCTGGGCGCCGAACTGCGCACCGACCTTGCCCACACCGTGCCCGAACCACCCGATCCCGACGGCCTGGTGGCAGCGGCTCCCGGCCCGCCGACGATGACCCGCCGCGGCGCGGTGGGCATGGTGGGAGCGGGATCGCTGCTCCTCCTCGTCGTGACGGCCGGACAGAGCATCGGCGGGCGGCTGCGCGGCACAGCGCTGCTCGCGCCGCACAACCGCGATCCGGGGAGCGGCCCGAACAGCTTCCAGATCAACAAGACGGCGGCGAAAGTGGGCGTCACCCCCGCGCTCGTCGGACCGAACTGGCGGCTGGAGGTTCTCGGGCGCGGAGCGCCGCGGATCTTCACCCGCGATCAGCTTCTGGCGATGTCCCAGCACGCCGCCGCACTGCCGATCGCCTGCGTGGAGGGATGGTCCACCGAAGACCAGCACTGGAGCGGCCTACGGCTGGCCGACCTCGCCGCGCTGGCCGGAATGCCCGACGCGGGAAGCGTTCTGGTCAAGTCCATCCAGCCGCCCGGCCCCTTCACCCAGGTGGTGCTGCGGGGCAACCAGATCCACGACCCCCGAGCGCTGCTCGCCCTACGCGTCAACGGCGCGGACCTCTCGCTCGACCACGGCTACCCGGCCCGCATCATCGTCCCGGCCAACCCCGGCGTGAACAACACCAAGTGGGTGCACCGGCTCACCTTCAGGGCGTGACCATGGCACGATTCGTCCGCTGGTACGGCTCCGGTCCTCTGCACCTGCTCGTCCTGATCGCCTCCTTCGCACTGGCCGGCTACGCCATGGTGCGCCTCTTCGCGGTCCAGCCCTGGGAGGTGGCGATCTGGTTCGTCGGCGCGGCGATCCTCCACGACCTCATCCTGCTGCCCCTGTACTCGGTGGCCGACCTGTCGGCCCTCTCCGTACTGCGGCACCGAGCCGCCGACGGACCGTCGGTGCCGTGGATCAACCACCTGCGTGTCCCCGCCTTCCTCTCGGGTCTGCTCCTGCTGGTCTGGTTTCCCCTCATCTTCCGTCTGGCGGTCCCCTACCCCGGTGACACCGGGCTGTCCGACAGCGTCTACCTCGGCCGATGGCTGGCGATCACCGGTGTACTCTTCGCGACCTCCGCGCTGGCCTTCGCGATGAGACTGCGCCGCGTGAGGCGGGCCGGCCACGGCGACGAGAGCCGACCCGCCGCAGGACATGGCGCAGCACCGTGACGACGGACGAGGACGAGCTGTACGACGCCGACGAGGATCCTTACGCGCTCGCCCTGCGCCCCGGCCGGGAACCGGTGTACCTGCGGCTGGCCGATGGGCGCCGAATCCGGGTGCCGGTCCACCGGTGGCACGAGCAGCCCACGGCGACCGACAAGACAGTGCTGGAACGCTGCATCGGTCCTGTCCTCGATGTCGGCTGCGGCCCGGGCCGCATGTGCAGGGCACTCTTGGGCCGGGGCGTCTTCGCCCTCGGGGTCGACATCGCGCCTCGTGCGATCGCCCTGACCACCGCCCTGGGCGGACTCGCACTCTGCCGATCGGTGTTCGACCGGCTGCCGGCTGAGACAGGCTGGCAGACGGTCCTCCTCATCGACGGCAACATCGGCATCGGAGGCGATCCTCATGGCCTGCTGCGCCGCTGCGGTCGGCTCATCGCCCCCACCGGACGTCTCGTCGTCGAGGTCGACATCGACGACGTCGAAGAGCAGTGCACTGCCAGGTTCGAGAACCTCCAGGGCCAGAGCGGTCCGTTCTTTCCCTGGGCACGGCTCGGACGACGAGCGCTCCACAGGACTGCCGCCGACCTTGCCCTCGGCATCACCGACGAGTGGACGAGCGGACACCGATGCTTTGCCACCCTCGCACACCAGGGATCATGCCGGGACCGCCCTCACACGGGCCTCACCGTGACGGACGCCGGCGGGACAGAGGTCGTCTGAGCCGGATCCTGCGGCCCACGGCAGGAGCGGCGGGCCGCGCGCGCCTACGCTGGGAGAGTCACCCAGCCCCTGCACGGAAGGGGGCGGCCATGGCTCCCCCGTCGAAGGCGGGCGCGGCCCTCGCCGCGCTCCGCGAGGATCTGGTCGGCGACGTGTTCGCCCCGGGGGACCCGGGCTACGACGAGGCCCGGACCGTCTTCAACGCGATGATCGACCGGCGGCCGGCCGTGATCGCCCAGTGCGCGGACGCCACCGACGTGGTGCGGGCCGTGCGTTTCGGCAGGGAGCTGGACCTGCACATCGCGGTGCGCGGCGGCGGTCACAGCGTGGCCGGGACGGCGCTGGGCGACGGTGCGCTCGTGGTGGACCTGCGCCGGATGCATCAGGTGACCGTGGACCCGGCGGCCGAGGCGGCCCGGGTGGAGGGCGGCGCCACGATGAGCCATCTGGACCGGGCCACCGAGCCCTACGGTCTCGCGACCACCGGCGGTCGGGCGTCCACCACCGGTGTCGGCGGCTTCGTCCTGGGCGGTGGCACCGGCTGGCTGGACCGGGCCTTCGGGCTCGCCGCCGACAATCTGCTGGGCGTGGAACTGGTGACCGCGGACGCCGAGCGGGTGCACGCGAACGCCGATGAGAACCCCGAGCTGTTCTGGGCCCTGCACGGCGGGGGCGGCAACTTCGGCATCGCCACCGCGCTGACCCTGCGGCTGTACGAGCTGCCGGAGTTCTCGATCGTCCTGCTGATGTTCCTGCCGCAGTCCGGACCGGATGTGACCCGCACCTTCCGCGAGATCATCCGTACCGGGCCGGACGAGGTGAGCGGTGCGGTGCTGTACCTGACCGGTCCGCCCGAGGACTTCATGCCCGCGGAGCTGGTGGGCAAGCTGGTCTGCGCCGCGCTGCTGACGTATGCGGGCGGCGAGGACGAGCTGCGCAAGCTCGCCGAGCCGCTGCTCGCGCTGCCGCACGAGGTGGAGCTGGCCGGTGACATGCCGTACGCCGACGTGCAGTGCATGCTCGATGATCCGCCTGGGCAGCGGAACTACTGGTCGGCGGAGTACCTGACCGCTCTCCCGGACGACCTGGTGCGGGTCTTCTGCGCCCGCGCGGACAGCATGCCGGTGCCGACCAGCACCCAGCATCTGCTGTTCCCGCAGGGCGGGGCGATCGCCTCCGGTCCGCACGAGTACCCGGTGCCGTACCGGGACGCGGCCTGGGCCGCGCACCCGTTCGCCATCTGGACGGATCCGGCCGACGACGAGCGGGCGATCACGTGGGTGCGGGACGTCCGCGCCGACGTCCGGCCCTGGAGCACCGGCGCCGTCTACCTGAACTTCATCGGGGACGAGGGCCCGGAGCGGGTCAGGGCGGGTCTGGGCGAGGGGAACACCCTGCGCCTGGAGAAGGTGAAGCGGCGGTACGACCCGGACAACGTGTTCCGCTTCAACCACAACATCAGGCCCGTCTGACCCCACCGCCCACCGGTGACCTCGTGACGCGCGCGAGGGCGCCAAGATCGTCTTCGTGACCGCGCGGAGATGTCGCCGGAACGTGTGCGCGGGTAGCGTCCGCTGCATGGACAGCCGTACGGACAACCGATTCGACACCCAGGGCGCCGGCATCACCGTGCAGCGGGCCCTGGAGCTGCCCGGCCTGCGCAGCGGGTTGCCGGAGATCCTGGCGGGCGCCGACCGGCTGGGGCGGACCGTGCGCTGGGTGCACGCCGGCGAGGTGCCGAACATCGCCTCGCTGCTCAAGGGCGGCGAACTGCTGCTCACCACCGGCTACGGCCTCGGCACCCGCCCCGCCGAGCAGCGGGCCTTCGTACGGACCCTCGCCGAGCGCGGGATCGCCGCCCTGGTGGTGGAGCTGGGCCCGCGCTTCGCCCGGCTGCCCGCCGCTCTGGTGGACACCGCCCGCAGCGCCGGGCTCCCGCTGGTCCAGCTGCACCGCGAGGTGCCGTTCGTGACGGTGACCGAGGAGATCCACACGGAGATCGTCAACGGCCACTACGCGCTGCTGCAGCGGGCGGAGGAGGTGCACCGGCGCTGCACGGAGGCCCTGCTGAGCGGTGGCGGGGTGCCGCAGGTGCTGGGCATCCTGGCCGACTTCAGCGCCAATCCGGTGTTCCTGGAGACGGCGGACGGCCGGCTGCTGTACGCCGCCGGGTCCGGTCCGGAAGGTGCGGATCCGCTGCAGGTGTGGGAGGGGCTGCGCGGCCCGCAGAAGGACGTCCCGCCGCCGGCCGGTTCGGTGCTCGTGGACGTCCCCGGCGGCGGTCCCGGTACGGCGGGCTCGGTGCGCGCCCGGCTCGTGCTGCTGCCGGTCCGCTCATCGCTGGCTCCGGTGCACCGGATCGCCGCCGAGCGGGCCGCGGGCATCCTGGCCGTGGTGCTGATGCAGGCCCGGCAGGAGGAGGAGCTGGCGGCGCGCGGACGCGGTGACTTCCTCACCGATCTCGCCGAGGGCCGCATCACGGCGGAGGACGCGCCGGCGCAGGCCCGGGTCCTCGGCTTCAAGCCCGGTGACAGCCCGCTGCTGCCCGTGGTGATGCGGGTCGGCGACTCCCTGTCTCCCGGCGGCGGCTGGGCGGTGCTGGCCCGGGCGGTCTCGGAGGAGCTGGCCGCGGTGGGCGTGCCGGTGCTGCTGGGGGTGCGGCCGCTGGAGGGCCGGGTGCTGGTGCTGCTGGGGCTGCGCTCGGAGTCGGAGCGGTCGGCGGTCGCGGACCGGGTGGCGGCGGCGCTGCGCGCGGGCGTGGAGCGGGCCGGGATGCGGCGGCCGGGCTCTCCCCCGCCGGTGGTGGTGGTCGGCGTGGCGGGCGGCTGGGCGGCCGCCTCGGCGGGGCTGCGGCACGCGGCGGAGACGGCGGCGGCGGCCCAGGGACTGACCGACCGCCCCTGGTACGACGCCCGCCGCCTGGACATCGACCTGCTGCTGTGGCGGCTGCGCGACCACCCGGACCTGGCTGCCTTCGTGGACCGCGCGATCGGCCCGCTGCGCGACCACGACCACCGCTCCAGGCCGCCGCTGCTGCCGACCCTGGAGACCTATCTGGCGCACACCGGCCGCAAGGCCGAGACGGCCCGCGAACTGCACCTCAACCGCCAGACCCTGTACAACCGGCTCGCCCGCATCGGGGAGTTGCTCGGCACCGACCTCGACGACCCGCAGACGGTCCTGGCGTTGAGCCTGGCCCTCCGCGCCCGCCGCCACGTCCCCTAGGCGAGCGGCCGGGGCTGGGTCAACTCGTCGTACACGCTGAGCACCTGGGCGACGGTCTCGTCCTCCGTCGGCCAGGTGGCGGCCTGCCGCAGGCCCCGCTCCCGCAGCAGTTCGCGCCGCTCCGGATCGACGAGCAGGCGTACGACGGTGTCGGCGAGCGCCTCCGCATCGCCGTACGGGACGAGTTCGGCCGCGTCTCCGACGAGGTCCGGGATGCCGCCGACGCGGGTCGCGACGAGCGGCACGCGCGCGTGCAGCGCCTCCTGGGCGAGGACGGACCGCGATTCCCAACTGCTGGTCAGCAACGCCAGGTCGGCGGCGGCGAGCAGCTCGGGCACGTCCTCGCGGCGGCCGATGAGCCGCACCGGCAGCTCCTCGTCCTCGATCCGCCGCTGCAGCACCGGCCGCAGCGGGCCCTCCCCGGCGACGACGACGAGCGGCACGGGGTCCAGGTCCCGCCAGGCGCGGGCCGCGTCGAGCAGGACGTCGTAGCCGCGGTGGCGGTCGAGTGAGCCGACCGCGATGAGCATCGGGCGGCCGGTGGTGCCGAGTTCGGCCCGGATCTTGGGGCGCAGCCGGTCGAGGTCGTCCCGGGAGGCGGGTCCCCCCGCCCGAGCGCGGCCGGGAGGGGCGGAGATCGGGTGCTGTCCCGGCAGGCCGACGCCCGCGAGCCGGGCGTCGCGCGCGCCGCATAGGCGCGCCCGGTCGACCAGGTCGGAGCTGGTGCCGAGGACGACGGCCGCCGTCTTCACCACCCGCCGCTCCAGCAGCCGCAGCAGATGCGCCCGCGCCCCCTCGGCCCGCGCCCGGTTGTGCCAGGTGACCACCAGAGGGGTGCTGCGTCCGCCGAGTGCGAGCACGGCGCGGAAGGAGGCGTGCAGTCCGTGCGCGTGCACGAGGTCGGCGTCGGCGCAGGCCGATCGGAGCGCGGCCACGGAGGCCGGGTCGCTGCTGCGTGGCACGTGGACGTGCTCGGCGCCGGTCCCGGTGAAGTCGTAGGCGTGGTCGGCTTCGGCGGGGGCGCACACCGTGACCTGTACGCCCCTCGCCACGAGCCCCTCGGCGAGGGAACGCACGTGCGCGCTGCTGCCGGCGTTGCCTCCGCCCAGCACCTGCACGGTGCGCAGCGGCGACTGGCCGTGCGGTGCGTTGCTGCTCACGGGGCTCACGGCCGGGGCTCCTGGTTCGGCGTGGTGTGGTCACGGGGAAACGTACAGAAGGTAGCGGGGTCAGGGGGGTGGAAGGACGTACCCCGCGCGCCTGCGGCGCGGATCGTCCCGGCCTGCCGCCCGCCCCGCGTTCCCCGCCAAGCATGCCAGGACGTACGCCTGTTCCGGGAAACGTGGGTGGGCGCACCGTGCGGCGAACCGGGGCAATGCGCCGGAGCACGTCACCCACACGGGTGAAAGCAACCCCGGCCCGGCCGAACGGCACGGACCGGATCCGGCGCGGTCGGCCGACCGCGGCCCCGGAGGCGATCAGCTCCGCCCCGCAGGGCAGCGCGGGCGACCGGCTCAGCGCCTCACAGCGCCCGTGCCCACGCGGTGACCCGGTCCCCGTAGACGGCGGCGGCCACGACGGCGGCGGCGTGCGCGAGCAGTCCCGCGCGCTGGTTGCACGCGACCACGGCGGTACCGAGCGCCGCCCCGAGCGCGTGCGCCCCCGTGTCCCCGATCATCACGCGCTCACCCAGGTCGTCGGGGAGCACGGCCGCTGCGGCCCCCATGACGGCCGCGGTCAGTTCGCCGCCCGGTCCCCTCCGCAGCAGGCCCGGCGCCCCGAACGCGAGCACCGCGCCAGCCGCCCGCCCGGGGCGTACGTCGACGAGATTGACGAAATGCGCGGCCCCGGCGATCACGACACCGGCCAGCACCTTGTCGGCCGGCCGTTCCTTGAGCAGGGCCCCCGCGGCCAGCCCCGCGGCCGAGATCCCGAACAGTTTGACGGCCCCGCTGGTGACTTCGCCGTCCCGCAACGCCCCGAGATGCGCCCGGAACCCGCGCCGGTGATCCCCGGCGACGTCGTCGTACGCACCGCAGACCCCGGCCGCCAGCACCGCGAGCCCGGCGCCGGGGTGAACCCGCGCGGCCCCCACCACCGCCGCCCCGGCCGACGCCGGCCCGGCATACATCCCGACGCTCCGCCCGGCGTGGTTCCGCCGCTCCCAGCGCGCACGCCCGCCGGGCGCGGTCCTGCGCAGGACCGCCATGCCCGCCCGCGTCACACCGGCGGCCAGCGCGAAGCCGGTCCTTCGTCCCGACCGCACTCCTAGGCGTCCGCCCGGGCCGCCGCCAGGAGTTCCTCCGCATGGGCGCGGGCCGTCTCGGAGTCCTCCTGGCCGGCCAGCATGCGGGACAGCTCCCGGACGCGTTCCTCGCCCTCCAGGACCTTCACACCGGACCGGGTGACGGACCCGTCGTCGGTCTTCTCGACGAGCAGCTGCCGGTCGGCGAACGCGGCGACCTGGGGCAGGTGGGTGACCACGACGACCTGCGCGGTCCTGGCGAGCTTCGCCAGCCGCCGGCCGATCTCGACCGCCGCCTTGCCGCCGACACCGGCGTCGACCTCGTCGAAGAGGTACGTCGGCACGGGGTCGGTACCCGCGAACACGACCTCCACGGCCAGCATCACGCGGGACAGCTCACCGCCGGACGCGCCCTTGGCGATGGGCCGGGGCGGGGCGCCCGGGTGAGGGGCGAGCAGCAGCTCGACCTCGTCGACGCCCGAGGGCCCGTAGGCGACCGTACGGCCGCCGACCTCGACGCCCTCGGCGTCCTCGGTCTGCCGGAGGTCGAAGGACACGCGCGCGTGGGGCATGGCGAGGGAGGCCAGTTCGGCGGTCACGGCGGCGGCGAACCGCTCGGCGGCCTCCGTCCGCGCGTCCGTCAACGCCTGTGCGA
The DNA here is from genome assembly GCF_055569615.1 of Streptomyces sp. NPDC031379. NCBI lineage: Bacteria > Bacillati > Actinomycetota > Actinomycetes > Kitasatosporales > Streptomycetaceae > Streptomyces > Streptomyces sp. NPDC031379. The sequence goes on from NZ_JBVIIT010000041.1 coordinate 48,384, forward strand.
GCCCGCCCAGTTCGACGCGCAGCGCGTCCCGCTCGGCGGTCAGCTCCTCGATCCGCTCGTCGTCGCCGTCCAGCTCGGTGAGCCGCGCGGCGCTCTGCTCGGCCCAGGCCAGGACGGCATCCACGTTGTTGCCGTACTTGCGCATGAGGCCGCCCAGCGCCGCCCTGCGCTCCTCCACCGCGGCCAGCCGCAGCGGATCCGCGTCGAGATCGTCGGCGTATCCCGCCAGCTCACCCGCGACATCGCCCAGCAGGATGCCGACCTCGCCGATCCGGTCGGCGAGCGCGGCCAGCGCCGGATCGTGCGACCGCACGGCCTCCAGGGCCCGGTGGGCGCCCGCGACGAGGGTGGAGGCGTCGATCCCCTCGGGGTCCTCGGGATTGCCCGCGAGAGCGGCGTGCGCGGCCGTCGCGGCGGACGACAGGGCCTCGGCGTGCCCCAGCCGCTCCGCCTCCTCGGCCAGCTCGACGTCCTCCCCGGCCCGCGGCTCCACGGCGGCGATCTCGTCGAGCCCGTACCGCAGCATGTCGGCTTCCTGCGCCCGCTCACGCGCGCGCGTGGTGATCTCCTCCAGCTCGGTGGAGACGGCCCGCAGCCGCCGGTAGGCCTCCGTGTACTTGGCGAGCGGCACGGCGACCGCGTCCCCGGCGTACCGGTCGAGCGCCTGCCGCTGCCGCGACAGCTTCAGCAGTCCCTGCTGGTCGGTCTGCCCGTGCACGGCCACCAGCTCGTCGGCCAGCTCGGCGAGCAGCCCCACGGGCACCCCGCGACCGCCCAGGTGGGCCCGCGAGCGGCCCTCTGCGGAGACGGTACGGCTGATCAGCAGGACCCCGTCGTCCAGTTCGGCCCCGGCCTCCTCCGCGCGTACGACGGCGGCGGCGTCCGCGGGCACGGCGATCCGCCCCTCCACGACCGCCTTCTCGGCCCCGATCCGCACGAGCGCCGGGTCGGCCCGGCCACCGAGCAGCAGTCCCAGGCTGGTGACCACCATGGTCTTGCCCGCACCCGTCTCACCGGTGACGGCTGTGAACCCCGGCGACAGCTCGACGACAGCATCGTCGATGACCCCGAGCGACCGTATCCGCATCTCCTCCAACACGGAACAGACCATACGAGGTCCGGGGCGGGGAGTGCACACAGGCCGCCCCTATCACTCCGGCGAGTGGTCCCGTCCGAAGGGGCGCGGGGAACTGCGCGACCGGCCACGAAGCACCCGCACCCGCCGCCGAAACGGAACCACCCCCACGAGCGGCGCTAGTGAGGCGCCCCCCGCCACCCGGTGGTCGGCAGGGCGAATTTCGCCACGATCCGGTCGGTGAAGGACGAGTGATGCAGCCGCGCCAGCCGTACCGGCACAGCCCCCCTCCGCACCTCCACCCGCGCCCCGGGCGGCAGCTCGACGGTCCGCCGCCCGTCGCACCACAGGACACCCGGCGGAATGTGCGGCAGCACCTCCACGGCGAGCACGGAGTCCGGCGAGGTCACCAGCGGCTTCGCGAACAGCGCGTGCGCACTGATCGGCACCATCAGCAGCGCCTCCACCTCGGGCCACACCACAGGCCCCCCGGCGGAGAACGCGTAGGCGGTGGACCCGGTCGGCGTGGAGAGCACGACGCCGTCGCAGCCGAAACCCGTCACCGGCCGCCCGTCGATCTCCAGCACGACTTCCAGCAGCTTCTCGGCGCCCGCCTTCTGCACGGCCGCCTCGTTCAGCGCCCAGTCGGTGTGCACGATGTCCCCGTTGCGGTGCACGACGACGTCGACGGTCATCCGCTCCTCGACCTCGTACGACCGCGCCACCACCCGGTCGACCACCCGGTCGAGGTCGTCCCGCTCGGCCTCCGCGAGGAACCCGACGCGCCCGAGGTTGACGCCGAGCATCGGCACCCCGGAGGCACGCGCGAACTCGGCCCCGCGCAGCAGTGTGCCGTCGCCGCCGAGGACGATCAGCAGCTCGCAGCCGTCGAGGCACTGGGGAGTCGCCTCCTTGACCAGTCCCACCTCGTCCGGCAGCGGCAGGTCGCGCGCCTCCTCCTCCAGCACCCGCACCCCGATGCCATGCCGCAGCAGGCCCTTGACGACGAGTTCCGCACTGCGGATCGCCGCGGGCCGCCCGGTGTGGGCGAGCAGGAAAACAGTACGCGCCAGGTTCTGTGTCAACGCGGCCCCTCCGCCACTGCACGGTCGACGTCGGCCGGGTCCACCTGGGGTGCCCCCGCCCGCAGCCAGAGAAAGTACTCGACGTTCCCCGAGGGGCCGGGCAGCGGGCTCGCGGTGACGCCACGCACCCCGAGCCCCAGCTCCCAGGCCTTCTCGGCCACTCCCCGCACGGCCTCCGCCCGCAGCTGCGGACTCCGTACGACACCCCCGCTGCCGAGCCGCTCCTTACCCACCTCGAACTGCGGCTTGACCATCATCACCAGGTCGGCGTCCGGTTTCACGCACCGCTTCAGGGCCGGCAGCACCAGCCCGAGCGGGATGAAGGACAGATCGCCCACGACAAGATCCACAGGTTCCCCATCGATCGCCTCAAGCGTCAACTCGCGTACGTTCGTACGGTCCTTGACGGTGACGCGTTCATCGCTCTGCAGAGACCAGGCGAGCTGTCCGTATCCGACGTCCACCGCGACGACGTGGGCGGCGCCCGCGCGCAGCAGGACATCGGTGAAGCCACCGGTGGACGCGCCGGCGTCCAGCGCGCGCCGGCCCTCGACGGCGAGCCCCTGCGGCACGAACGCCTGCAGCGCGCCGGCGAGCTTGTGCCCGCCCCGGGACACGTAGTCCGGGTCGCTGTCGTCGGACTGCACCTCGATCGCCGCGGCGGTCTCCACCTGCGTGGCCGGTTTGGTCGCGACGGTCTTGCCGACGGTGACCCGCCCGGCGGCGATCAGCTGGCTGGCGTGCTCGCGCGAGCGCGCGAGCTTCCGGCGGACCAGCTCCGCGTCCAGACGGCGGCGTGCGACTCCTGCCACGTTCGGTTCAGCTCCTGCTCTGGTGGTACGACGATCTGAAGGTGTGACCCGAAGGGTCTCATTGAGGGGCGGCCGGGTGACGGGTGGGAGCCGAAGGTCCCGGGCGGGCGTCGAGCGCGGTGAGCGCGTCGCGCAGCCCCCGGTGTACATCCTCGTACACCTCGAGATGCCCGTCGGTGGCGAGGTGGTCGGCGTCGGCCAGCCGCTCCAGCCGGGCGTCGACCTCGGCGTCGCCGGTGGGGGTACGCGGGACGTTCAGGGGGGCCGGGGCGGCGGGATCGTACTCGGGCTCGGGCCCCGGCTCTGTGACGATCGCGGCGGCCTGCGGGACGGCCTCGGACACGGACTCGCTCATGCCCAGACGCTACCTCGAACCCCTGGGGTACCGTCGGTGGCGATGGCCACGATCGAGGAGTGCCGCGCCGCACTGGGAAAGCTTTCGGACAACATGCAGGGGACCGAGGGCGAGGTGCGTGCGGCCGCCGCCCTGGACCGCTCGGTGAGCTGCCACATCACCGATCTCGACATCACCTTCGCGGGCCGGATGACCGGCGGCCGGATCGAGGTCGACGAGACCCGTCCGGGGCCGCCGCGCGAGAAGGCGCAGATCAGGCTCGCCCTGACCGGCGACGACCTGGTGGCCCTGGTGGACGGCGCACTGAACTTCGCGACCGCCTGGGGCAGGGGCCACGTGAGACTGGAGGCGAGCCTGCTGGACCTGTTCCGGCTCAGGAAGCTGCTGTGACCCGCTGCGCCCGTGCCTTGCGCGCGGCCGGCACCACGAGCGGGGTCCCCGTCTCCGGGTCGTCGATGACCTGACAGCGCAGCCCGAACACCTCCTCGACCAGTTCGGCCGTCACGATGTCGTTCGGCGCGCCCGCGGCGATCACCTCGCCGCCGCGCAGGGCGACGAGGTGGGTGGCGTAGCGGGCGGCGTGGTTCAGGTCGTGCAGGACGGCCACCAGGGTGCGGCCCTGGGTCTCGTGCAGCTCCGCGCACAGGTCCAGGACGTCGATCTGGTGCTGGATGTCGAGGTAGGTGGTCGGCTCGTCCAGGAGCAGCAGCGGGGTCTGCTGGGCCAGCGCCATGGCGATCCACACGCGCTGCCGCTGCCCGCCGGACAGCTCGTCCACGTACCGGTCGGCCAGCTCGGCGACCCCGGTCTGCCGCATCGACTCCTGGACGACGCGCTCGTCCTCCGCGGACCACTGGCGCAGCAGGCCCTGGTGCGGGTAGCGGCCCCGGCCGACGAGGTCGGCGACCGTGATGCCGTCGGGCGCGACGGACGACTGCGGGAGCAGGCCGAGGGTCCGGGCGACCTTCTTCGCGGGCATCGACTGGATGGCCTGCCCGTCGAGCAGCACCCGGCCCCGACTGGGCTTGAGCATCCGTGACAGGGCCCGCAGCAGCGTCGACTTGCCGCACGCGTTCGGGCCGACGATCACGGTGAAGGAGTTGTCGGGGATCTCCACCGACAGCTGCTCGGCGATCACCCGCTGGTCGTAGGCGAGGGTGACGTTCTCGGCGGACAGGCGGTTCACAGTGCTCCTCGTCGTGTTCGTGTTCGTGCCGCTCGCATCCGGCCCGCCCCGCGCGCGCCTCATATCCGGCCCGCCCTGCGCTCGGTGACCAGCAGCCACAGCAGATAGCCGCCGCCGAGGACGCCGGTGACCACGCCGACGGGCAGCTGGTCGGCGCCGAAGGCGCGCTGCGAGGCCCAGTCCGCGGCGACGAGCAGGGCGGCGCCCATGCAGAGGGAGGGCACCAGGTTCGGTCCCGGCGAGCGGGTCAGGCGCCGGGCGAGCTGCGGGGCGGTGAGGGCCACGAAGCTGACGGGTCCGGCGGCGGCGGTGGCGGCCGCGGTCAGCAGCACGGCGCAGACCATCAGCAGCAGCCGGACGCGCTGGACGCGCACGCCGAGGGCGCCCGCGACGTCGTCGCCCATCTCCATCATCCTGAGGCCGCGCGCGTTGGCTAGGACCAGCGGGACGAGGACCGCGCACAGGCCGAGCAGGGGCCAGACCTGGGACCAGTCACGGCCGTTGAGCGAGCCGGTCATCCACACGACCGCGCGGGCCGCGTCGACCAGGTCGGCCTTGGTGAGCAGATAGCCGTTGACCGCGGTGACGACGGCGGAGACGCCGATGCCGACCAGGACCAGCCGGTAGCCGTGCACCCCCTGTCTCCAGGCGAGCAGATAGATCGCGAGACCGGTCGCCAGTCCGCCGACCAGCGCGCCGACCGTGACCTGCGTGGAACTGCCGGACATCAGCACGATCACGATCAGCGCGCCGGCCGTCGAGCCCTGCGACAGGCCGAGCACGTCCGGACTGCCCAGCGGATTGCGGGAGATGGCCTGGAACAGCGCCCCGCCGAGGCCCAGCGAGGCGCCGACCAGCAGGCCGACGAGGACGCGCGGCAGCCGCAGCTCGTTGACGATGAAGTCCTGGTACGCGGTGCCGTTCCCGGCGAGCGTCCTGAGCACGTCGGCCGCGGGGATCTGGGCGTCGCCGGTGCCGATCAGCGCGATTCCGGCGGCGAGCGCGGCGGCCAGGAGGAGGACGACGACGATCAGGGCCCGCGGGTCCAGACGCAGGGAGAGCCCACCGGGGGCGCGTACGGCACGGCTCCTGGAGTGTGTCTTCACAGCTGGGCCGTCCTCCGCCGTCGTACGAGAAAGATGAAGACCGGGCCGCCGATGATCGCGGTGACGATGCCGACCTGGAGTTCCGCGGGGCGGACCACGACCCGGCCGATGACGTCGGCGCCGAGCAGCAGCACAGGCGACAGGACCGTGGCGTAGGGCAGGATCCAGCGCAGGTCGGGGCCGGTGAAGGAGCGCACCACGTGCGGGACCATCAGACCGACGAACATGATCGGCCCGCAGGCGGCGGTGGCGGCACCGCACAGCACGGTGGCGGCCAGCATGGCCAGGGCGCGGGTGCGGTTGAGGTCGGCGCCGAGGGCGCGTGCGGTGTCGTCGCCCATCTCCACCGCGTTCAGCGGCCGGGCCAGCACGAGCGCGAGGAGCGTGCCGACCGCGAGGAACGGCAGCACCTGCGTGATGGTCGAGTTCGTGGCCGAGGCCAGCGAACCCACCGTCCAGAAGCGCATCTTGCCCAGCGCCGCGTCGTCCAGGATCATCACGGCCTGGAGATAGCCGTAGAGCGCCGCGCTGATCGCCGTACCGGCGAGCGCGAGCCGCACCGGGGTGGCGCCCCGGCTGCCGCCGAGGAACCACACCAGCGCGCCGACCGCCGCGGCGCCCAGGAAGGCGAACCACACATACCCGGTGAGGCTGGTGACGCCGAAGAAGGTGATGGCGGTGACGACGGCCGCCGAGGCGCCGGCGTTGATCCCGAGCAGTCCGGGATCGGCCAGCGGGTTCCGGGTGAGCGCCTGCAGCACCGCCCCGGCCAGGCCGAGCGCGGCACCGACCAGCAGGCCGAGGACCGTGCGCGAGAGCCGCTCGTCCACGACGACGTCGCCGTACGTCCCCGTGTCGTGGAACAGGCCGTGCCAGACCTGGTCCAACGGCAGCGCTTTCGCCCCGACCGCGATGCTCGCCAGAGCGACGAGCACCAGGATCGTGACGGCGAGCAGGAGCCCAAAGGCCCTGGCCGCCCGGCGGGTTGGGGGCGCGGGGGCGGTAGCCGCGCGCTGTTCCGGAGGACTGTCGACCAACACGAGGTTAGGTTAGCCTACCCTCGCATACTTTCTCGATCCCCGGGTCCCACAGGCCCGGTTCAGAGTCCGAGCCGGGCCAGCGCCTTCCCCCCGTCCAGCTCGCAGGAGCCCTCCCCGGCCGCCGTCCAGGCCGCCGCACACAGCGCCCGCAGCCCGTCCGGCGTCTCGCCGTCCCCGTCCAGCTCCAGCCGGTCCGCGCCGGCGCTCGCCGTCCACCCGCCGCAGCGGAACCCGTCACCCTTTCCGGTGACTTCCGGCTGCCCGGTGAGCAGCCCGCGCAGATCCGCGTCCACGTACGTCGGCCGGTGCTGCGGCGGCGCGGCGAGCAGCAGGGCCCCGTCGGTGACGCCGGTCAGCACCAGCAGCGAGTCGACCCCGCCGTTGAACGCGCCCTCGATGTCCGTGTCCAGCCGGTCGCCGACGACCAGCGGCCGCTCCGCACCCGTCCGGATGATCGTCTCCTTGTGCATGGGCGGCAGCGGCTTGCCCGCCACCTGCGGCTCGGCGCCGGTCGCGATCCGTACGACCTGCACGGCCGCCCCGTTGCCCGGCGCGATGCCCCGCCCGCTCGGGATCGTCAGATCGGTGTTGGACGCGAACCACGGCACCCCGCGCGCCACCGCGTACGAGGCCTCCGCGAACCGCCCCCAGGGCAGCTCGGGACCGCCGTACCCCTGCACCACCGCCGCCGGATCGTCGTCCGCCGACTCGACCGGGGTCAGCCCCCGCTCGCGCAGCGCCACCCGCAGCCCCTCACCACCCACGACCAGCACCCGCGCCCCCGCCGGCACCTGTTCGCTGATCAGCCGCGCGACGGCCTGCGCGGAGGTGATGACGTCCTCGGCCCCCGTCGGTATGCCCAGCTCGGTCAGATGCCCGGCCACGGCGTCCGGCGTCCGCAGCGCGTTGTTGGTGACGTACGCCAGCCGCATACCGCCCGCCCGCGCCACCGCCAGCGAGTCCACCGCGTGCGCGATGGCGTTCCCGCCCGCGTACACCACCCCGTCCAGATCGAGCAGCGCCGTGTCGTACGCCTCGCTCAGGGGCTGCCCACTGCCCTCGGGCCTCGTCCTGACGCCTTGGCTCATTTCCGCATCGCTCCTCGTCGACTCGCCTTTCCCCCGATCATCCCGCATGCCGCTCACACACGTACGATGCCGGGATGAACACTGCAGGTCACTCGGAAGCAATGGCGCGCCGGGGCCTGGAACTCACCCCGTTCCGCGGCCTTCGTTACGACCCCGACCGGGTCGGCAGCCTGGCCTCCGTCACCTCTCCGCCGTACGACGTCGTCGTGCGCCCCGACGGGGTGCACCACCTCCAGTCGGCCGACCCGCACAACATCGTCCGGCTGATCCTGCCCCAGGCCGGCACCCCCAGCGCCCGCACCGAACAGGCCGCCGACACCCTGCGCCGCTGGCTGCGGGAGGGCATCCTCACCGCCGACCCCGAGCCGGGCCTGTACGTGTACGAACAGCAGGACGGCAACGGCATGCTCCAGCGCGGTGTCATCGGCGCCCTGCGCGTCTCGGAACCCGA
>NZ_JBVIIT010000042.1:0-54864 GCF_055569615.1 Streptomyces sp. NPDC031379
CCCCCCCCCCCCCCCCCCCCCCCCCCCCCCCCCCCCCCCCCCCCCCCCCCCCCCCCCCCCCCCCCCCCCCCCCCCCCCCCCCCCCCCCCCGCGACGGCGAAATTCCCTGAAGGGCCGCGCGGTCAGGACATAGGGTCACCGTCATGTCTCCGGCCAAGAAGCGTGCCCGCAGCTACGATCCCGCCAGGACCCGCGCGGCGGTCCTCGCCCAGTTCGGACACGTACGCGAGGCCGTCCGCGGCCTGACCCCCGAGCAGCTCGCGCTGCCGACGCGGCTCGGCGAGTGGACCGTGCGCGAGCTGATCGCGCACATCGGGATGGCGGTCACGGCCGTGCACCGGGCCCTGGACAAGCCCGCACCGCCCCGGCAGGACGCCACGGTGGTCGAGTGGCCCTTCGCCACCTCCGCCAGCTCCACCGCCATCTTCGAGTTCACCCGCGCCCTCGCCGCCGAGCACACCGACCTCGACGCCTACCTCACCGGCATCGACGAGAGCCTGCGCGCCCTGCTCGCCGAGCATCCCGGCAGCCGGCTCCTGGCGACCAACGCGGGTGCGCTGCCCCTGGACGACTACCTCGTCACCCGCACCGTCGAGCTGGTCGTCCACACCGACGACCTCACCGCCGCCGTCGAGGGGCTCGAGGTGCCGTACGACCGGCAGGCCCTGGCCGCGGCCACCCGGCTGCTCGCCGACGCCCTCGCCGTGAAGGCGCCCGGCGGCTCCACCGAGGTGCGCGTGCCGCCGTACGCCGTCGTGCAGTGCGTCGAGGGGCCCCGGCACACCCGGGGCACCCCGCCCAACGTCGTGGAGACCGACCCGCTGACCTGGGTCCGGCTCGCCACCGGACGCGTGGCCTGGAAGGACGCGGTGGCGGAGGCGAAGGTCAGCGCGAGCGGGGAGCGGGCGGACATCGGGGATCTGCTGCCGCTGATGTCGTAGCGGAACCGGTCGTACCGGCGGTCCGTCGAATCCGTATGAACCGGTACAAGCAGCGCATGACCCTGATGGCGGCCACCGCACTCGTCCCGGTCGCGGTGGCCTGCGGCAGCGGAGAGGCGGACAGTGGTGCGGTGAGCGTCCAGCAGCCGGTGACCGGGATCGACTGGCGGGTCGACGACGTCACCGTCGGCGGTACGACCCGGCACGCGCCCGCCACCGCCCGCCTGCGCATCGACGAGGACGGCAAGGCGGCCGGCAATCTCGGCTGCAACCAGTTCAGCGCCCGGGCCACCGTGCACGGGGACCGGATCACCTTCGGTGACCTGCGGACCACCAGGATGGCCTGCGACAAGGAGCGGATGGACTTCGAGCGGGCCCTCGCCCGCACCCTCACCACCGGCACGCTGGTCGCCAAGGCCGACGAGGAGAAGCTGACGCTCACCGGCGGTGACGGTGACCGCGTCCACCTCAGCCGCAGCGCCCCAGAATGATGTGCGACACCTCACTCATGGAGTCGGCCTCGAGGTTCCGGATCGGCCCGCACAGCCCGGCCGGGACCCGGAGTCGTGGCCGAGAATCGCCCCTGACCTGCTAAAACGTAGAATCACCCAAGGTGATCGACGACGCCTGGCCCGTCCTGGGCGCGCATCCCCAATTCGGACCAGTGGTCGACCTCGCCTACACTCGATGGCGTGCCACGTGGTGACGGTCGACTCAATCACGATCTGCTTCCCGGCGAAAAGGGCCCCCAGGACGCTTGCGGCGTCTTCGGCGTCTGGGCTCCGGGTGAAGAGGTCGCAAAGCTCACGTACTTCGGGCTCTACGCCCTCCAGCACCGGGGTCAGGAATCCGCGGGAATCGCGGTCAGCAACGGCTCCCAGATCCTCGTCTTCAAGGACATGGGCCTGGTCTCCCAGGTCTTCGACGAAACCTCTCTCGGTTCGCTCCAGGGTCATATCGCGGTCGGACACGCCCGCTACTCGACCACCGGAGCCTCCGTGTGGGAGAACGCCCAGCCGACGTTCCGCGCCACCGCGCACGGTTCGATCGCGCTCGGCCACAACGGCAACCTGGTCAACACGGCGCAGCTCGCCGAGATGGTCGCCGAACTGCCGAACGACAACAACAGCCGCTCCGCCCGGGTCGCGGCGACCAACGACACCGACCTGCTGACGGCCCTGCTCGCCGCCCAGGTCGACGAGGACGGCAAGCCGCTCACCATCGAGGAGGCCGCCCACGCGGTGCTCCCGAAGGTGCGGGGCGCGTTCTCCCTCGTCTTCATGGACGAGCACACCCTCTACGCCGGCCGCGACCCGCAGGGCATCCGCCCGCTGGTCCTCGGCCGCCTGGAGCGCGGCTGGGTGGTCGCCTCCGAGTCCGCCGCCCTCGACATCTGCGGCGCCAGCTTCGTGCGGGAGATCGAGCCGGGCGAGTTCGTCGCCATCGACGAGAACGGCCTGCGCAGCTCCCGATTCGCGGAAGCGAAGCCCAAGGGCTGTGTCTTCGAGTACGTGTACCTGGCCCGCCCGGACACCGACATCGCCGGCCGCAACGTGTACCTCTCCCGCGTGGAGATGGGCCGCCGCCTGGCCAAGGAGGCGCCGGTCGAGGCCGACCTGGTCATAGCGACCCCGGAGTCCGGCACCCCGGCCGCCATCGGCTACGCGGAGGCCTCCGGCATCCCCTTCGGCAACGGCCTGGTGAAGAACGCCTACGTCGGCCGGACCTTCATCCAGCCCTCGCAGACCATCCGCCAGCTGGGTATCCGCCTGAAGCTGAACCCGCTGAAGGAAGTCATCAAGGGCAAGCGCCTGGTCGTCGTGGACGACTCGATCGTGCGCGGCAACACCCAGCGGGCCCTGGTCCGCATGCTCCGCGAGGCGGGCGCCGCCGAGGTCCACATCCGGATCTCCTCGCCGCCCGTGAAGTGGCCCTGCTTCTTCGGCATCGACTTCGCCACCCGCGCGGAGCTGATCGCCAACGGCATGAGCATCGAGGAGATCGGGACCAGCCTCGGCGCCGACTCCCTGGCCTACATCTCGCTCGACGGCATGATCGAGGCGACCACGATCGCCAAGCCGAACCTGTGCCGCGCCTGCTTCGACGGCGAATACCCGATGGAGCTGCCGGACCCCGAGCTGCTGGGCAAGCAGCTCCTGGAGACCGAGCTGGCAGCCGGGCCCGCCGCCACGGCCGCCGCCGACGCGATCCGGCGTCCGTAATCCCCGCTGTTCACGCGGTACGACACGAAAGTTCTCAAAATCATGTCTTCTGCTGATTCTGATCAGCGTGCACCGCACGTGGGCGCTGGTGCCAGCTATGCGAGCGCGGGCGTCGACATCGAGGCGGGCGACCGCGCCGTGGAACTCATGAAGGAGTGGGTGAAGAAGACCCAGCGGCCCGAGGTCCTCGGCGGCCTCGGCGGCTTCGCCGGACTCTTCGACGCCTCCGCCCTCAAGCGCTACGAGCGCCCGCTGCTCGCCTCCGCCACGGACGGTGTCGGCACGAAGGTCGACATCGCGCGCCGCCTGGGCGTCTACGACACCATCGGCCACGACCTGGTCGCCATGGTCATGGACGACATCGTGGTGTGCGGTGCCGAGCCGCTGTTCATGACGGACTACATCTGCGTCGGCAAGGTCCACCCCGAGCGGGTCGCCGCCATCGTGAAGGGCATCGCGGAGGGCTGCGTGCTGGCCGGCTGCGCCCTGGTGGGCGGTGAGACGGCCGAACACCCGGGCCTGCTGGGCGAGGACGACTTCGACGTCGCCGGCGCCGGTACGGGCGTTGTGGAGGCCGACCGGCTGCTGGGCGCGGATCGTATCCGCAAGGGTGACGCGGTGATCGCCATGGCGGCCTCCGGTCTTCACTCCAACGGGTACTCCCTGGTCCGCCACGTCCTGCTGGACCGTGCGGGCCTGGCCCTGGAGACGGAGATCGCGGAGCTGGGCCGCACCCTCGGCGAGGAGCTGCTGGAGCCCACGAAGATCTACTCGCTGGACTGCCTGGCGCTGACCCGCACCGCCGAGGTGCACGCCTTCAGCCACATCACCGGCGGCGGACTCGCGGCCAACCTGGCCCGGGTGATCCCGGACGGCCTGCACGCCGTGGTCGACCGTGGCACCTGGACCCCGGGCGCGATCTTCGACCTGGTCGGGAAGACCGGGAACGTGGAGCGCCTGGAGCTGGAGAAGACCCTCAACATGGGCGTCGGCATGATGGCGATCGTCCCGGAGGAGTCCACCGAGGTGGCCCTCGCGACGCTGGCCGACCGGGGTGTCGAGGCATGGGTCGCGGGCGAGATCACCGACCGCGGCGACAAGGAGACCGGCGCCGAGCTGGTCGGTGACTACTCCGCCTGAACCTGCGGGTAGCACAGAACCCGGTCGGTGGCAGTGCCACCGACCGGGTGAGTGCTCAGTGCAAGGTCAAGCGCCGCGACGGTGTTGTGAGGGACCTTCGTCCTCGTCCTCGTCGTCGTCCTCATAGAGGTCGGCGTAACGGGAGTAAAGGTCGTCCTCGTCATGCTCATCGTCCTCGAACGTCTCGCCGTTCGGCGGCTGGCTCGAAGTAGATGCGCCCAGTTCACTGGCCAGACGTGACAGGTCAGTCCCACCGCTGTTGTACTTCAGCTGGCGGGCGACCTTTGTCTGCTTGGCCTTGGCCCGGCCGCGCCCCATGGCTCGACCCCCTCGGTGACGGGGCTCGACGGCCCCAGAGTCTGACACGCGTTCATGATCCGGAACGGACCCTCCGCAGAGAGGCCGGTCCGTAGGGCTTCCACGGTACCTGAGCCCGCGCCCATACGGTACGTCGCCCGCAGCACGCGCGTGTACCCGGGACCTTCGAGGCGCCCTGTCCTCGCTGGTCAGTGGCGATTTTAACCACTTATCGGGGAACGACCCGCCGGTGGAAGTGAGAGTTCTCTCCAAGTTCCCGCCGACGGGTACCGCTCAGCTGTGCGATCGGACGCCCGGTCGGGGTCCCGCGCGGCCGCTCAGCGCGCCGTGCGGGCCTCGGCCATCCGCTGCTCGGCGATCCGGTCGGCCGCGGCGGCCGGCGGAATCCCGTCTTCCTTCGCACGTGCGAATATGGCCAGCGTGGTGTCGAAGATCTTCGACGCCTTGACCTTGCACCGGTCGAAGTCGAACCCGTGCAACTCGTCGGCCACCTGGATGACCCCGCCGGCGTTCACCACGTAGTCCGGCGCGTAGAGGATCCCGCGGTCGGCGAGGTCCTTCTCCACGCCCGGGTGGGCGAGCTGGTTGTTGGCCGCGCCGCACACCACCTTGGCGGTGAGCACCGGCACGGAGAGGTCGTTCAGGGCACCGCCGAGGGCGCAGGGGGCGTAGATGTCCAGCCCCTCCACGCGGATCAGCGCCTCGGTGTCGACGACCGCCGTCACCCCCGTGGGGTACTGGTCGACGATCCGCTGGACGGCGTCCGCGCGGACGTCCGTCACGACGACCTCGGCGCCCTCCTCGCGCAGATGCCGGACCAGGTGGTGGCCCACCTTGCCGACGCCCGCGACACCGACCTTGCGGCCGCGCAGCGAGGGGTCGCCCCACAGGTGCTGGGCGGAGGCGCGCATGCCCTGGTAGACGCCGAAGGCGGTGAGCACGGAGGAGTCGCCGGCGCCGCCGTTCTCGGGGGAGCGGCCGGTGGTCCAGCGGCACTCGCGGGCCACGACGTCCATGTCGGCGACGTAGGTGCCGACGTCGCACGCGGTGACGTAGCGCCCGCCGAGGGAGGCGACCATGCGCCCGTAGGCGAGAAGCAGCTCCTCGCTCTTGTCACGCTCCGGGTCGCCGATGATCACGGCCTTGCCGCCGCCGTGGTCCAGTCCGGCCATGGCGTTCTTGTACGACATCCCGCGCGCGAGGTTGAGGGCGTCGGCGACGGCCTCGGCCTCGGTCGCGTAGGGGTAGAAGCGGGTGCCGCCGAGGGCCGGGCCCAGGGCGGTGGAGTGGATGGCGATCACGGCCTTCAGGCCGGTGGCGCGGTCCTGGCAGAGCACGACCTGCTCATGGCCGCCCTGGTCCGAGTGGAACAGGGTGTGCAGGACATCAGCAGGTGCGCCGGTTACGTCGGTCACTGTGGTGACTCCTGTGTAAATAGCGGCGAGTGGGGACGGGCCCCGTACGGGTGGCGGGGTGCCGTGGCACGAGCGTAGAGCCTGAGCACGACCACCATCCGCGCAGTGTTCAGGATCACTCTGCCGTGCCCTCAGTGCACGCATGACCGTGGCACGATTTGCAGTGGTTTCGAGCCGGGTCCGATGGGGAGTGAGCAGGCGTGCCCAAGGTGTCCTCCATGGTCGTCCCTTACACCGCTTACCTGCGCGTGTACGAGCCGCTGGGCGCCTTCCCGGAGCCGGAGCGCAGCCACTGGACGCGCTACGCCCGCCGCCCCGACCGCCCCTCCTACCAGGACGAACTGCGCCGCTCCCTGGCCGACTTGCTGCCCACCCCGCCGATCGCGGTACCGGTGCACGAGAGCGGGGACGCCTTCGTGCTGGAGGTCGACGGGGTGACCTGCGTGTGTCCCTGGCGGACCCGGCTGCGCGGCTGGCAGGCCCTCGGCGAACTCGCGGAGGAGCTGCCCCCGCCGGTGCTGGACGCGGTGCTGCCGCCGGTGGTGCGCCGCCAGGCGGCCCAGGACTACGAGCGCTGGCTGGCCCGCAACCCCGACGCCCGCCCCTGGATCCGTACGGCGACGTGGCAGGTGCCGCTGAACTGGTTCGTGCTGGTCTCCGACGAGGAGCGGCGGTACGCCAAGGGGACCGCCGAGGTGCCCCCCGTGCTGCGCTACCGCACGCCCATGGTGCAGGCGCGCCGCCGGGTGGCGCGGACGCTGCGCACGCTGAAGGACACCGTCGAGGAGGGCCCGCTGATCGACGGGATCGTGGACGTCGGCCGCTGGCTGGAGGAGTTCCACCCGCGCTCGCTGGTGGAGCTGGACTACGGCGGCCTGGTGCATGTGCTGCCGGCCGGTGAGCTGGAGGGCGATCACTCGGCGGCGGATGTGGCCGAAGGCGTCGAGGCGCTGCGCCGGGGCGACGGAACGGCGGCCGGAGCGGCCTACGGGCGGCTCGTGGAGCGATGGCGGGCGGTGCGGGACCGGCGCTCGGCCAACTGACGAACTGACGTTTCAACAGAAACGCCGAAAACGTGACGTGGGTCACAGCTGAGACATCGTCGAACAGCGTACGGTCGACGCCACTTCACCAGCTGACGGGACGTTGGTCCCGATCCGGGCTTTTGTTCCAGGGATGGCTGAAGCGTGACGGACCGCACGTACTGGGCCCTTGCGCCTCTTGCCCCTCCTCATGCCAAAATAGGACAAGGAGTCCGGGGAGGGCTCTGTCCGTCCAACTGTGCTCCGTTGTGGGCGGAATCTCAGCATTGCACGCTTTGGGGGGTCTGGTGACTCCTGATCGCCCTGTGACTGATCGTCACAGTGGCGTGACTGTCCGCTATGGGGTGGTCCATCGGCTTCCGTCGCTGATGAACACCTGGGAGGGCAATTCCATCGGTTTGGCCGACCGGGCTGGACAGATGGTGTAGTTGTAGTGCCGAGGACAAGCCGTTCGTCCTATAACCGACTCGACTCGCGTCCGCCATTTCGGGCAACGCGGGTCAAGGTGCAGAATTTAGAGGAAAGAACCGAGAAGGTTCGGTTCTCCCGAGGAGGCCGCTCATGACCGCTCGCACCCCTGATGCCGAGCCGCTGCTGACCCCGGCTGAGGTCGCCACGATGTTCCGCGTCGACCCCAAGACGGTCACGCGGTGGGCGAAGGCCGGCAAGCTCACTTCCATCCGCACGCTCGGCGGGCACCGCCGCTACCGCGAGGCCGAGGTCCGCGCTCTGCTCGCGGGCATCCCGCAGCAGCGCAGCGAGGCCTGAACAACTGAATAACGGGCAAACCGGCTGGTCCCCCAACCCGCCGAGGCGCCCGAACCCCTTAGCTCCAAGCGACGCGGGACCTGCCCCAACAGGGCCCTCGCCCAAGGCCGAAGAGAACGTTGTTGGCAGCGACACAGGGTGCGTCGTAGATCGCGCTGGACTCCGCCGAGTCCAGCGCGATCTTTTTTGTGCGCTGGTCGCGGCTGTGCGGGCCCTGCTGTGAGCGGGCTTGTCGGAGTCTGGGGAGGGGTGTCGGAAGCTCTGTGCGTGACCTCCGGGCGAGGTGCAATTGCACATATTAAATTGACTAGTTGTATGACGGGGGTAAGTGCCACTCTTTCAAAAAGTCATGCCGTGACTCCCGTCACACGCCGGGCCGCTTGTTGCCGATGGCGCCGGTGCGCTAATGGAAGCGCGTGTTCCAGCGTCCCACGCGCCGACCGGTGTTGGCGTCGGTGTCGGTCACGCGTTCCGGGGACTTTCGTCCTCGGCGGTCTCTTCGCTCGCGTCCTGGGGTCGAGGGCCGGTGTCCATCGCCAGCCGCAGCAGGCGATGACAGATGGGGCAGTGGCGGGTGAGATGCCGGTAGGACGAGGCGGCCGACAGGTGCGCCCTCAGAAGCGCCCGCGTCTCGTGCCTGGCCGATGCCGCCATACGCCACCTCCAGGGGCCGCACAGGAGGAACGGGCCCTGCTCTCTGGGTACCGAGGGAATGTGACGCCGTCAAGGGCGCAGGTGGCTGTGAGAGGCTCTCGCCGGAACAGCAGAAGGGCCCCCGTGACGGGGGCCCTTCTCTATGCGGTCCTGACGGGATTTGAACCCGCGGCCTCCACCTTGACAGGGTGGCGAGCACTCCAAACTGCTCCACAGGACCAGGCTTCGCTGCGTTTGACTTGCTGTCTTGCGCTGCGAGAGAGACTGTACAGGAGGTGCGCCGCCTGGTCGAACTCACCCCCTGTACGCAAGCGATTACGGGACGGCCGCGTCGATCGCCTTCACGATCCGCTTGTCGGAGACGGGGTACGCCGTGCCCAGCGCGTGGGCGAAGTAGCTGACCCGCAGCTCCTCGATCATCCAGCGGATGTCCAGCACCGAGGCGGGCACCGGCCGGCCCTGGGGGAGCTGCTCCAGGAGCCAGGCGTACTCGTCCTGCATCTCGTGGACCTTCTCCATGCGCGTGGTGTCCCGCTGGACGCCGGTCGGCATCTGCTGCAGACGCCGGTCGGCGGCCACCAGGTAGCGCATGAGGTCGGGAAGCCGGCGTATGCCCGCCCAGGTCACGAAGCCGGGCTTCACCAGGGCGTCCAGCTGTTTGCGGACGTCCGTCAGGTTCGCGAGCAGCACCGGGCTGCCCGTGGCCTTCAGACGGCGCTCACAGGCCTGCCAGGCGGCCAGGACCTGCTGTACCTGGCCGACCGTACGGACCGTCGTGTCCACGATCTCCGCGCGCACCTTGTCGTACAGCTTCCGGTAGGACTCCTCGTCCCACGCCGGCCCGCCGAAGTCCGCGATCAGCTTGTCCGCGGCGGCCATGGCGCAGTCGTCGAACAGGGCCTGGACGGAGCCGTGCGGGTTGGCCGACAGGGCGAGCTTCTGGGCGTTCGTCAGCTTCTCGGAGGCGAACTTCGCCGGGTTCACCGGGATGTTGCGCAGGATCAGCCGACGGGTGCCCTTCCACATGGCCTCGGACTGCTCCGCCTCGGTGTCGAAGAGACGGACCGAGACCGTGTCACCGTCGTCCACCAGCGCCGGGTACGCCTTGACCGGCTGGCCGGCCCGGCGGGTCTCGAAGACGCGGGTGAGCGTGCCGATCGTCCAGTCGGTCAGGCCCTTGCGTTCCAGCGACTCGCCGCCCTCCCGGGACGCGGTCGCGGCCGCCGCCTGGGAGAGCGCCTGGCGCGCCTTCGGCTTCAGGCGCAGCTTCAGCGCCTCCAGGTCCTTGTCCTCGGCCAGCTTCCGGCGCCGCTCGTCGACGATACGGAAAGTGATCTTCAGGTGGTCCGGCACCTTCGCCCAGTCGAAGTCGTCCGCCTCGAAGGGGACGCCGACCATGCGCCTCAGCTCGCGCGTCATCGTCACGACGAGCGGCTCCTGGAGGGGTACCGCCCTCTCCAGGAACGCCTTCGCGTAGTTAGGCGCGGGCACGTAGTTGCGGCGGACGGGCTTGGGGAGGGTGCGGATCAGCTCCGTCACCACCTCCTCGCGCAGGCCCGGGATCTGCCAGTCGAAGCCCTCGTCCGTGACCTGGTTGAGCACCTGGAGAGGGATGTGCACGGTCACGCCGTCGGCGTCCGCGCCCGGCTCGAACTGGTAGGTCACCCGGAACTTGAGCTGCCCCTGCCGCCAGGAGTCGGGATAGTCGGCCTTGGTGACCGCCTCCGCCGACTCCCGGATGAGCATCTCCCGCTCGAAGTCCAGGAAGTCCGGCTGCTCGTGCCGCTTGCTCTTCCACCAGGAGTCGAAGTGGGCACCGGAGACGACGTGCGGGGGCACCCGCTGGTCGTAGAAGTCGAACAGCGTCTCGTCGTCGACGACGATGTCCCGGCGCCGGGCGCGGTGCTCCAGCTCCTCGACCTCGCTGAGGAGTCTGCGGTTGTCGGCGAAGAACTTGTGGTGCGTGCGCCAGTCCCCCTCGACCAGCGCGTTGCGGATGAACAGCTCGCGGCTGACCTCGGGTTCGATGCGGCCGTAGTTCACCTTCCGCTGGGCGACGATCGGGACGCCGTACAGCGTGACCTTCTCGTACGCCATCACGGCCGCCTGGTCCTTCTCCCAGTGCGGTTCGCTGTACGTCCGCTTGAGCAGGTGTCCGGCGAGCGGTTCGACCCACTCGGGCTCGATCTTGGCGTTGACCCGCGCCCAGAGCCGCGAGGTCTCCACCAGCTCGGCCGACATCACGAACTTCGGCTGCTTCCTGAACAGCGCGGAGCCCGGGAAGACCGCGAACTTGGCGTTGCGCGCGCCCAGGTACTCGTTCTTGCTGCCGTCCTTCACGTCCTTCATCCCGATGTGGGACAGGAGGCCGGCGAGGAGGGAGACGTGGATGCGGTCGGCGGGCGCGTCCTCCTCGGCGAGGTGGATGCCCATCTGCTTGGCGACCGTGCGCAGCTGGGTGTAGATGTCCTGCCATTCGCGGATGCGCAGGAAGTTCAGGTACTCCTGCTTGCACATCCGGCGGAAGGAGCTGGATCCGCGCTCCTTCTGCTGCTCGCGGACGTACCGCCACAGGTTCAGGTACGCCAGGAAGTCGCTGGTCTCGTCCTTGAAGCGGGCGTGCTGCTGGTCGGCCTGGGCCTGCTTCTCCGCCGGGCGCTCACGCGGGTCCTGGATGGACAGCGCGGCGGCGATGACCATGACCTCGCGGACACAGCCGTTCCTGTCGGCCTCCAGGACCATGCGGGCCAGGCGGGGGTCGACGGGCAGCTGGGCGAGCTTGCGCCCGGTGTCCGTGAGCCGCTTGCGCGGGTCCTTCTGGGCCGGGTCCAGCGCGCCCAGCTCCTGCAGCAGCTGCACGCCGTCGCGGATGTTGCGGTGGTCCGGCGGGTCGATGAAGGGGAACTTCTCGATGTCGCCGAGTCCGGCCGCGGTCATCTGCAGGATGACGGAGGCGAGGTTCGTACGGAGGATCTCCGCGTCCGTGAACTCCGGCCGGGCGAGGAAGTCGTCCTCGCTGTACAGCCGGACGCAGATGCCGTCGGACGTACGGCCGCAGCGACCCTTGCGCTGGTTGGCGCTGGCCTGGGAGACCGGCTCGATGGGCAGCCGCTGGACCTTGGTGCGGTGGCTGTAGCGGCTGATCCGGGCGAAGCCGGGGTCGATCACGTACTTGATGCCGGGCACGGTGAGGGAGGTCTCGGCGACGTTGGTCGCCAGAACGATCCTGCGCCCCGTGTGCGGCTGGAAGACGCGGTGCTGCTCGGCGTGGGAGAGCCGGGCGTAGAGGGGGAGCACC
The DNA here is from genome assembly GCF_055569615.1 of Streptomyces sp. NPDC031379. Lineage (NCBI taxonomy): Bacteria > Bacillati > Actinomycetota > Actinomycetes > Kitasatosporales > Streptomycetaceae > Streptomyces > Streptomyces sp. NPDC031379. The sequence goes on from NZ_JBVIIT010000042.1 coordinate 11,800, forward strand.
TCGGTGAATCTGTACTTCTTCTTCTCCAGCGCGTCGGCCGTGTCGCGGATCTCCCGCTCACCGGAGAGGAAGACGAGGATGTCGCCCTTGCCCTCCGCCATCAGCTCCTCGACGGCGTCCGTGATGGCGGTGATCTGGTCCCGGTCGGAGTCCTCGGAGTCCTCCTCCAGCAGGGGCCGGTAGCGCACCTCCACCGGGTACGTCCGGCCGCTGACCTCGATGATCGGGGCGTCGCCGAAGTGCCGGGAGAAGCGCTCGGGGTCGATGGTCGCCGAGGTGATGACGACCTTCAGGTCCGGCCGCTTCGGCAGCAGCTGGGCCAGATAGCCGAGCAGGAAGTCGATGTTGAGGGACCGCTCGTGGGCCTCGTCGATGATGATCGTGTCGTAGGCGCGCAGCTCGCGGTCGGTCTGGATCTCGGCGAGCAGGATGCCGTCCGTCATCAGCTTGATGAAGGTCGCGTCCTGGTTCACCTGGTCGGTGAAGCGGACCTTCCAGCCGACGGCCTCGCCGAGCGGGGTCTTCATCTCCTCCGCGACCCGCTCGGCGACGGTACGCGCGGCGATGCGGCGGGGCTGGGTGTGGCCGATCATGCCCCGGACGCCGCGTCCCAGCTCCAGACAGATCTTCGGGATCTGGGTCGTCTTTCCGGAACCGGTCTCACCGGCGACGATGACGACCTGGTGATCGCGGATGGCGGCCGCGATCTCGTCCTTCTTCTGGCTGACGGGCAGCTGCTCGGGGTACGTGGCGGCGGGCACGCGGGAGCGCCGCTCGGCCATCCGGGCCTCGGCCTTGCCGACCTCGGCGTCGATCTCGGCGAGGACGGCGGCGCGGGCCTCCGGCTTACGGATCTTGCGTGCGCCCTCGAGCCGGCGACCGAGCCGGTGGGCGTCGCGCAGCGACAGCTCGGTCAGTCGGGGGGCGAGGGTGCCGAGGGCGGGGGCGGGATGCGTAGACATACGCGGTCCAGGATCTCACCTCGCCCAAAAGAGAGGCGAACGATTTCACCGGCGCCGGTGCGGGGCGCCCCGAAGGGGCGCGGCACCCGTCACTCCCACGGCGGGTCACCGAGATCCTCGAACAGGAGCAGTGCACGACAAATGACCTAGCGTGAGCCCTATGCCCGATTCGCCGCACGGAGAGCACGGCCGTCCCCCCACCCGCGCGGAGCGCTGGTCGGCGTTCCGGGCGTCCCCTTTCCTCCCCGCCACGGTCCTGCTGCTGATCCTCGCCGCCGCTGCCGGTCTCTTCGCCGGGTCCTACACGTACGCCATGGCCGATCCGACCCCGCACAGCATCCCCACCGCCGTGACCGGCGCCCACGACCAGCCCGCCGCCCGGCGCTTCATCGAGGGCATGGAGCGGGCATTGGACGCCTCGCTCAAGCTGCACCCGTACGGCAGCAGACAGGCGGCGGTGCGCGCGGTGGACGAGCAGAAGGAGTTCGCGGTGTTCGAGGCGCCCGCGGGCCGGCCGGTCACCCTGGACGTGTCCGGGGCGTCCGGGGCGTCGGTCGCCCAGCTGCTCGCCGAGGCGGCGGTGGAGGTGGGCAAGGCCACCGGCACACCGGTGGTGGTCCACGACCTCAAGCCGCTGCAGAAGGGCGATCCCCGCGGTCTGGCGATCTTCTACATCTCACTCGCGGCCGTGATCATCGGCTTCGTCGGAGCCATCCAGCTCAGCGTGCACGCGCGGGAGCTGAACCCCCTGGAACGCATCGCCTTCACCGCCGCCTACGCCCTGCTCGGCGGGTTCGTGATCGCCGCGGTGGTGGACTGGCTGCTGGGGGCGCTCTCGCTGCCGTTCGTGGAGTCCTGGCTGATCCTCGCCCTGACGATGTTCGCCTCGGGCATGGTGTTCACGATGTTCAACACCCTCGTCGGGCGCTGGGCCATGCTGCCGACGTGGGGCCTGATGGTGCTGCTGGGCAATCCCTCGTCCGGCGGTGCCGTCTCCTGGCCGCTGCTGCCGTCCCCGCTCGGCACGATCGGCCGCTGGCTGCCGCCCGGCGCCTCGGTCAACGCCCAGCACACCGCGGTGTACTTCCGCGGTCACCAGCATGCCTTCCCGTTCCTGGTGCTGGCGGGCTGGGCGGTCGTCTCCTGCGCGGTCTTCCTGATCTGGCGGCACCGGCACCCGGGCGGCCGCCCGGCACGCCCGGCACGCCCGGCTCATGCGGGCTAGGAGCTTCGCTGGGACGGCGGTGCTGCGGGATGCGCGGTGTGCTGCCGGGAGGGGCCGTCGCCCAGGGCGATCGACCTGGCGGTGTTGGAGACGGCCTTGATGCCCAGATAGGCGGTGGTCATGCTGCTGACCGCGGTGAAGGCGGCGGTGAGCACGCCGACGATCACGGCTTTGTCGCCGTCGAGCCGCCATACGCCGAAGATCGCTACTCCCGCGATGGCGAGATTGCTGATCACCACCGCGAGTAGCCCGTACCGCGCCCGGTCCTTCTCCAGTCCGGTGTCGCGACCTTCCACCGCTGCCCCCTGAAGCCGCTCCAAACGACGAAGACCCCGTTCGTCGAACGGGGTCTTCTGGCTGTGGCTGGGGCCGGGGTCGAACCGGCGACCTTCCGCTTTTCAGGCGGACGCTCGTACCAACTGAGCTACCCAGCCACGGTGTTTCACGTGAAACACCAGCGGTCCTGACGGGATTTGAACCCGCGGCCTCCACCTTGACAGGGTGGCGAGCACTCCAAACTGCTCCACAGGACCAAGCTTGTGTGCAACAGTGTCGCACACGATCTTGCGTGCCCCCAACGGGATTCGAACCCGTGCTACCGCCTTGAAAGGGCGGCGTCCTAGGCCGCTAGACGATGAGGGCTATCGGCCCGCCTGGGCGCTTCTCAGCGCGTCGGGGACGTGAGAAGCATATGGGATGGCGGGGAGTATCGCCAAAACGGTTTACGGCGAGCGCTCGGACGGCGGCGCGGACGGAGTGCCGGAGGATGTCCGGCTCGGGGACGCCTCGGGGCGGTTCTCGTCCGCCAGATGGCGGCTGACCTCGGCTGTTGCCAGTCCCAGGCCGCCCAGCTCGATCGCGTCCCAGGCCTGGAGGCGGCGGCTGTCGCGGTCGAAGTAGAGGATCGAGGCCTCGATGGGAGCGGGGTACCGGCGCTCCACCGCACGCAGGCCGCTGCCGCCGGTCGAGCCCTCCCTGCGCAGCCGGGTGCCGTACTTCAGCATCTCGGTGCCTTCGTGGTGCAGGTGGCCGCACAGCACCAGCGGGACCTCGCCGTCCGTCTCGCGGGCCGCCGTCGGCTCGTGGGCGATCGCCACGTCCACCGGCCTGCCGGCCGCCCGCTGGTCGCGCAGGGCGCTGGCCAGCCGGTCGCCGGCCAGTTGCTCGGAGGCCTCGCCGCCGGGCACCACCGAGCGGTCGGGGGTGAACTGCGGGTCGCCGATGCCCGCGAAGCGCAGGCCGCCGACCGTCTCCGCCCGGCCGTCGTCCAGAACGTGCGCGTTCCTCACGTGCTCCAGGTAGCGCTGGGTGGTCCCGGAGTCGTGGTTGCCGCGCACCCAGACGTACGGCGCGCCCAGGTCTGCGATCGGGTCCAGGAATCCGTTCTCCGCTGCCGTGCCGTGATCCATCGTGTCGCCCGAGTCGACGATCACGTTCACCTTGTACTGCTTCACCAGCGAGGCGATGATCTTCCAGCTCGCCGGGTTCAGATGGATGTCCGACACGTGCAGGACCCGGATGGTGGAGGGGTCGGGGTGGTAGGCCGGGAGCGTGGACGTGACGTCGTAGAGCTTGGTCACGTTCGTCACCAGGCGGGCCAACTCCTTCTGGTAGACGTCGAATTCGGTGACGATGCTGCGCGCGTTGCCGACCACGGACGGGGCCGAGCTGAGCAGCCCGGAGAATTTCGGCTCCAGGACCGACTTCGGGTTCCAGGTGGCGTACGCCGTGGCGGCCGAGGCGGCCAGCAGCGTCAGGGCCAGGCCACCGGCCGCGAGGGCCCGGCGCGGGCGGCGGTAGACGGCCAGGCCGAGGGCCGTGGCGCCGGACACGACGGCGACGCAGGAGCGCACGGCCAGGTCGAGCGTGCCGTGCTCGACGTCCTGGGTGACCTCGTCCTGGAGGCCGGAGAGCCGCTCGGGGTGGTCCACCAGGGCCTGTGAGCGCAGCGGGTCCAGCTGGTCGACGTTGACGTCCAGGCGGACGGGGGCGACATGGCTGTCCAGGCTCAGCGCTCCCAGCGGGGAGATGTTGATCTTCGTGCCGCCGGTGAGGGAGGGGCGCAGCGCCATCGTCGTGTTCATCGGGCCGACCGGGGTGCGGACGCTGCCGACGATCAGCAGCCCCAGCCAGGCGCCGACGAGGACGACGGTGGTGAGGCCGAGGGCGCGGAGCCACGGACGGGGCCGCGCTGCGAGTTCCAGGGCGGGCGGTGCGGTCCTGCGGCGGCGGTGTGTGCGGTTCTGGATCCGGTTCAGCATGCGGTTCAGGGCTGCGACGGGGACGCGGGCCATTGGTCCCGTATGCCCATGCCCCGGCGCGGATATGCGACGGCCCGGCAGGCGCGCCGTTCGAAGGCGCTCGGAAGGTCCGCCGGAGCCCGCTTCTCAGCCCCAGCCCAGTTCGTGGAGCCGGGCGTCCTCGATGCCGAAGTGGTGCGCCACCTCGTGGACCACCGTCACGGCCACTTCCTGGACCACCTCCTCCGTGCTCTCGCAGTACCGCAGGGTCGGACCCATGTAGATCGTGATGCGGTCGGGGAGGACCCCGGCGTACCACTCCCCGCGCTCCGTGAGCGGGGTCCCCTCGTACAGGCCCAGCAGCTCCGGATCGTCGGCGGGCGGCTCGTCCTCCACGAAGACGGCCACGTTGTCCATGACCCGCGTCAGCTCCGGCGGGATCCGGTCCAGGGCCTCACTCACGAGTTCTTCGAACCTGTCGCGTGTCATCTCCAGCACAGGGCCATTGTCGGGGAGGACACCGCGGACCGGGTGTGCGGGCGCGCCACGGGTGAGCGCCGCTTCGAACGCGCCGCGTGTCCTCTTGCGGGCGGCGGGAGTTGGGGAGGTTGACTCCCGCTACTTGCCCACCCCGGAGGTGGCCGCCGTGCGCCCCTTGTACGTACCCGTCCGTCTGGCCGTCACGGTGCTGGTCGTCGCCGCTGCCGCCGGTTGCGTGAACGTGGGGGACGACGCCGGCCGGGCCGGGCCCTCGCACTCGGCGGGGCAGCGCGGCGGTGAGGCACCGGACGGCGGTCCGGTGGACGGCGTGGGCGGGCTCGGGCACGACGGTGCGGCGGTCGACGGCAAGCGCGGGCACGGCGGCAAGGCGAAGCCGGGGAAGTCGGCCTCGGCGTCGGCGGCCACGCCGTCCGGGGCGGGCAGCGCGTCCGCGGCGCCGGCGAAGCCGGGGAAGAGCGTCGAGCCCGGGGACCCGGTGCCGACCCAGGCGCAGCCGACACTCCCGCCCACCTCCGCACCGCCGGAGCCGCCGTCCTCCACCCCGCCGCCCCCGCCCCCCTCGGAGCCGCCGTCGGCCGAGCCGTCGTCGTCGGCGCACGAGGAGACGGGGCCGCAGCTGGTCCGGCGGGAACCGGTGCCGGCGCCCGCGGCGGGCGTGGCGGCGTGATGCCTGCGGCGCGGCCGAGCGCCGTCGCGGCGGGCACAGTGCCGCTGAGCTGCGGCTTGGAGGCTCGGTTTGCCTTCAGGGGTGGTAGGTGCGTATGGTGGTAGATCGTTTGATCCCATTTGCCCGGCGCCACCACAGAGCGCGCCGTGTGGCGCGTACTCTCCCTTGCCGTGGCGGACCGCATTGAGGCGGTCGTGTGAGCGAATCACGGAGTTGACGGGCGCGTGCCGACGAGACTCCGGAAGGTTTCGCATTCGCATGTCCGTGTCCAGTACTGACCAGATCGTCGTGTCCGAGAACGAGAACGAACTCACCGACGTGACGACCGAGGTCACCGAGGCCCCCGAGGCCACTGACACCCCCCAGATCACCTTTGCCGACCTCGGCCTCCCCGAGGGCATCGTGCGCAAGCTCGCACAGAACGGCGTGACCACCCCCTTCCCGATCCAGGCCGCGACCATCCCGGACGCCCTGGCCCGCAAGGACATCCTCGGCCGTGGCCGCACCGGCTCCGGCAAGACCCTCTCCTTCGGTCTGCCGACCCTGGCCACGCTGGCCGGCGGCCGTACCGAGAAGAAGCGGCCCCGCGCCGTCATCCTGACCCCGACCCGCGAGCTGGCGATGCAGGTCGCCGACGCCCTCCAGCCCTACGGCGACGTCCTCGGCCTGAAGATGAAGGTCGTCTGCGGCGGCACCTCGATGGGCAACCAGATCTACGCCCTGGAGCGCGGCGTCGACATCCTCGTCGCCACCCCGGGCCGGCTGCGCGACATCATCAACCGCGGCGCCTGCTCGCTGGAGGACGTGCAGATCGCCGTTCTCGACGAGGCCGACCAGATGTCCGACCTGGGCTTCCTGCCCGAGGTCACCGAGCTGCTCGACCAGGTCCCGGCGGGCGGCCAGCGGATGCTGTTCTCCGCGACCATGGAGAACGAGATCCAGACCCTCGTCGACCGCTACCTGAACAACCCCGTCTCCCACGAGGTGGACGCGGCCCAGGGCGCGGTGACGACCATGTCGCACCACATCCTCATCGTGAAGCCCAAGGACAAGGCGCCGGTCACGGCCGCGATCGCCTCCCGCAAGGGCCGCACGATCATCTTCGTCCGCACCCAGCTGGGCGCCGACCGCGTCGCCGAGCAGCTGCGCGAGGCGGGCGCGAAGGCGGACGCGCTGCACGGCGGCATGACCCAGGGCGCCCGTACCCGCACGCTGGCCGACTTCAAGGACGGTTACGTCAACGTCCTGGTCGCGACCGACGTCGCGGCGCGCGGTATCCACGTCGACGGCATCGACCTGGTGCTGAACGTGGACCCGGCCGGCGACCACAAGGACTACCTGCACCGCGCGGGCCGTACCGCTCGTGCCGGCCGCACCGGCACGGTGGTCTCCCTCTCCCTGCCGCACCAGCGCCGCCAGATCTTCCGCCTGATGGAGGACGCCGGCGTCGACGCCGCGCGCCACATCATCCAGGGCGCCGGCGCCTTCGACCCGGAGGTCGCCGAGATCACCGGCGCCCGCTCCATGACCGAGGTCCAGGCCGAGTCCGCGGGCAACGCCGCCCAGCAGGCCGAGCGCGACGTCGCCCAGCTCACCAAGCAGCTGGAGCGCGCCCAGCGCCGGGCGGCCGAGCTGCGCGAAGAGGCCGACCGGCTGGTCGCCCGGGTCGCCCGCGAGCGCGGGGAGGACCCCGAGGCCGCGGTGGCCGAGGCCCAGGCGTCCGCCGCCGAGGCCGTGGCCGAGGCGTCCGTCGCCGCCGAGCGGCCGGCCGAGCGCGAGACCGAGCGCGAGGAGCGTGCCGTGGCCTCGGCGCCGTACGAGCGCAAGGAGCGGCGCGGCTTCGACCGCCGGGACGACCGTGGCGAGCGGGGTTTCGAGCGGCGCGAGGACCGCGGTGACCGTGGTGGCCGCTCCTTCGAGCGCCGGGACGACCGTGGTGGCCGTTCCTTCGAGCGCCGCGACGACCGGGGCGACCGGGGTGGCCGTGGCTTCGAGCGCCGTGACGAGCGCCGTCCGTTCGACCGTGACCGCGACCGTGGCTTCGAGCGTCGTGACGACCGCCGGGACGACCGTGGTGGCCGTTCCTTCGAGCGCCGCGACGACCGGGGCGACCGGGGCGACCGGGGTGGCCGTGGCTTCGAGCGCCGTGACGAGCGCCGTCCGTTCGACCGTGACCGTGGTGGCCGTTCCTTCGAGCGCCGCGACGACCGTGGCGGCTTCCGCCGGGACGAGCGTGGTGGGCACCGGGGCAGCGACCGTCCGTTCAACCGCGAGCGCCGCGACGACCGTCCGGGCTTCCGCTCCGGCGGTCACGACCGCCCCTACGGCCGTCGTGACGACCACCGTGGCACCGGCTCCTTCGGCCGCCGCGAGGACAAGCCGCGCTGGAAGCGCAACGGCTGACGCCGAGTGACATGAGGAAGGGCTCGTACGACTCCGGTCGTACGGGCCCTTTCGCATGGCCCGCCGCTTTCCGGCCACACCCGGTCCGTGAGTGACGCATGTCACGCCCCCGGCGCGGGAATTGCTGGGGGCATGACAGATGACGCGAGAGCGGGCGGGCCTGACGGCCTGTCGGACGAGGAACGGCTGGCCCAGCTCGGTTACACCCAGGTGCTGGCCCGCCGGATGTCGGCGTTCTCCAACTACGCCGTGTCCTTCACGATCATCTCGGTGCTGTCCGGCTGCCTCACCCTGTACCTCTTCGGAATGACCACCGGCGGACCCGCGGTGATCGTCTGGGGCTGGGTCGCGGTGGGCCTGATGACCCTGTTCGTCGGCCTGTCGATGGCCGAGATCTGCTCCGCCTACCCGACGTCGGCCGGCCTGTACTTCTGGGCTCACCGCCTCGCCCCGCCGCGCTCGGCGGCGGCCTGGGCCTGGTTCACGGGCTGGTTCAACGTGCTGGGCCAGGTGGCGGTGACCGCGGGCATCGACTTCGGCGCGGCCTCCTTCCTGGGCGCCTACCTGAACCTCCAGTTCGACTTCGAGGTGACCCCCGGCCGCACGGTGCTGCTGTTCGCGGCGATCCTGGTGCTGCACGGCCTGCTGAACACCTTCGGCGTCCGCATCGTCGCCTTCCTGAACAGCGTGAGCGTGTGGTGGCACGTCCTCGGCGTCGCCGTCATCGTCGGCGCCCTCGCCTTCGTGCCCGACCACCACCGGTCGGCGTCCTTCGTCCTCACGCACTTCGTCAACGAGACGGGCTGGGGCAGCGGCGTGTACGTGGTCCTGCTCGGTCTGCTGATGGCCCAGTACACCTTCACCGGCTACGACGCCTCCGCCCACATGACGGAGGAGACCCACGACGCGTCCACGGCGGGGCCCCAGGGCATCGTCCGCTCCATCTGGACGTCCTGGATCGCCGGCTTCGTCCTCCTGCTGGGCTTCACCTTCGCGATCCAGTCCTACGACAAGGAACTCACGTCCCCCACGGGCGCCCCGCCCGCCCAGATCCTCCTGGACGCCCTCGGCGCCACGGCCGGCAAGTTCCTGCTCCTGGTGGTGATCGGTGCCCAGCTCTTCTGCGGCATGGCCTCCGTCACCGCCAACAGCCGCATGATCTACGCCTTCTCGCGCGACGGCGCGCTGCCCTTCTCCCGCGTCTGGCACACCGTCAGCCCGCGCACCCGCACCCCCGTGGCGGCGGTCTGGCTGGCCGCGCTGGCCGCTCTCGCCCTGGGCCTGCCGTACCTCATCAACACGACGGCCTACGCGGCGGTGACCTCGATCGCGGTCATCGGTCTCTACATCGCCTACGTCATCCCGACCTTCCTGCGGGTCCGCAAGGGTGCCGCCTTCGAACGCGGCCCCTGGCACCTGGGCCGTTGGTCGGGGCCGATCGGCGTCGTCTCGGTCCTCTGGGTCGCCGTGATCACGGTCCTGTTCATGCTGCCTCAGATGTCCCCGGTCACCTGGAAGACCTTCAACTACGCCCCCGTTGCCGTCCTGGTCGTCCTGGGCTTCGCCGCGACCTGGTGGCTGGCCTCGGCGCGCCACTGGTTCCTCGACCAGACCCCCGCGCCCGCCCCCGAGCCGACCAAAACGTGACCAACGCCCCGCTCCGTGCCCGCCCGACGCGGCCGTGTCCCGATACCCGATCGGAGACTCGGCCTCGTCCGGCTATGCTCGGACAGGCAACATCGCCTGGGCCCTTAGCTCAATTGGCAGAGCAGTGGACTTTTAATCCATTGGTTGTGGGTTCGAGTCCCACAGGGCCTACGGCCGCAGGAACGGGGGCATCGCCTCTGACCTGCGAAGAAGCGCCCCGACCGGCTCTGTCCGGTCGGGGCGCTCCCATGAGCCCGTGTCACCGTCAGCGGTTCGCGGAGTACACGACCAGCACGTGGAAGCTGCGGTCCGTCCGCGTTCCGGCCGAGTCGAACGTCTGGATGAACAGGCAGTTGTTGGTGCCGGCCCGGCCCACGACGGTGATCTCACCGGGTGACGACGTTCCGGAGTTGCCGGGAAGGCCGATGGTCGCGACATAGGTGCCGTTGGTGATCGGCACGGCGAAGCAGACCTGGTAGGTGCCGGAGGGGAGTTCGACCCTGCCCGCCGACGTGGCACCGAAGCTCTGCCCGGGGACGAGGGTCCCGTCCGCCCGGACCACGGCCCGCACGGCCCTCTGCACCTGGTTCTGGTCGTTGCCGCTGAGGCCCTTGGCGGTGGTCTGCGCGGCCGTCGAGTTCGTCGTGTTCGGCGGGACCGGTGGCACCGTGCCGGCGGTGACGGCGGCCGCGGGCGAGGCGATGAGAAACCCGGCGATCACGGATCCGGCTGCCACCGACAGGCCTCTGGCGGCGCTGATTCCGAACTTCATGCTTGCTCCCTTGTGTGTGCTCTGCGGGAACAGCGATTCCACCGGAGCCGCATTCGGCTTCGCGTTCGAATCGGGTTGTCACTCGCTCGGGCCATGGAAATGCGCCGAACGGGAGGGCCCCCAGGAACCCCCAGGAACCCCCCAGGACGCCGGTGCGCGGGGAGACGGAGCGGCGGTCAGGTGCCCCCGGTGCGCAGGCGGGCGGCGAGCAGGGCGATGTCGTCGTCGCACATGCCGCTGGTCAGCTGGGTCAGCAGGGTGTCGAGCAGATGCTCCAGCGGGTCGTCGGCGGACAGCCCCATGCAGGTGAGGGCGCGCACGGAGTCGTCGATGTCCACGCCCCGTTGTTCCACGAGGCCGTCGGTGTAGAGCAGGAGGACCGAGCCCGGCTCGAATGCGAACGTTGTCATCTCGTAGTCGCCCAGCTCGGTGCCGATGGGCGGCCCGGCCGGCAGGTGCATCAGGCCGGTACTGCCGTTGGGCCGGATGACGAGGGGCGGCAGGTGCCCGGCCGTGGCCGCGGTGCAGGTGGCCGCCTCGGGGTCGACGAGTACGAGCAGGCAGGTGGCGACGCGGTCGAGGCCGATGCGGGCGGCCCTGCGGTCGGCCTCGGCGAGCATGGCGTCCACGGACAGGCCGGAGGCGGCGACGGTGCGCAGCACGGAGCGGTACTGGCTCATGGCGACCGCGGCCTGGAATCCGTGGCCCATCACATCGCCCATGACGAGCAGGGTGCGGCGGTCCGGAAGCGCGATGGAGTCGTACCAGTCCCCGCCGACCAGGGCGCTGCGGCCGGAGGGCAGATATCGGGTGGCCACCTGGACCGTGGGGTGCGGGCGGTCGGGTTCCGACAGCAGGGCGCGCTGGAGTTCCAGCGTCATGGTGTGCTCGTGGCTGTACCGGTGGGCGCTGTCGATGGAGACGCCGGCGCGTGCGGCCACGCCCTGTGCGGTCAGGATGTCGTCCTCGCTGAAGGGTGGAGACGTCCCGACGCGCATCAGCATGACGACGCCGACGCAGCGGCGGGCCGTGGGCAGGGGGACGATGAGGACCGAGTGGACGCCGGCCGCGCGGAAGACCCGTGCGCGTTCGGGGTCGATGGTGACCTTCTGGAACAGGTCGTCGGAGGCCTGGTTGCCCAGCCAGGGCCGGCCGCTCTCGAGGCAGCGCCGGGACGCCGCCCCGCGGGGCAGGTCCAGATACGGTTCCGGGCCGCCCAGCTCGCGCAGGTGGCGTTCGAGTTCGGGCGGTGCCGTCAGCTTCATCTTGCGCAGCCGGAGCATGCCGGGCGGCGGCGGGGGCATCCCGAAGAAGTCCTCCTCGACGATGCCCACCGCGGCGATGTCCGCCAGGGAGGGCGCGAGGAAGTCGGCCAGTTCGGCGCAGGTGGCCTCCACGTCCAGGCTGGTGCCGACCCGGGTGGCCGCGGCGTCCAGGAGGGCCAGCCGCTGATGGGCGTTCTCCAGGTCGTCCAGGTACTGCCGCAGGTTGCTGACCTCCACCGCGATCCCGCACACGCCGATGACCCGCCCCTCCACCTCGAGCCGGTGGAAGACCGCGCGCCAGAGCCTGCGGCCCACGGGCGAGGGGACGCGCGTGGTGCCGTTCAGGGGTACGTCCCGCGGCTGCCCGTCGGCGAGCACCTCGATCAGCACGTCCTCGGAGGTCTGCACCTGCGGCAGCACCTCCGCGAGCGTCCTGCCGAGGAAGGCGTCGGCGGGGACGCCGGTGACCCGGGACCAGGCGGGGTTGACGTAGAGGTGACGCAGATGGCGGTCGAGGATCACCACGGGGGCGGAGGTGCCTTCGATGATCCCGCGCAGGAACCCGCACTCGCACGCCGTCAGGGTGCCGTCGACCATGGGTCCGAAGGATTCGGCCGTCGGTACGAAGGGGTCGGCTCCCAGGGTGCGCGGCGCCGGGGCCTGCGCCTGGGGAAGGAGCCACGACGGCGGGAGTTGTTCAGCGTTCACCGTCTTCTCCTGCGGTCCGGGCTGAGTCGGTCCCTTTCCCCATCGTGTGGGGAGGCCCGACGCGGCGCATCTCAGCAGGGTGTGGGCATCCTCACGCGGGCGGAGCGCGGGCGGGGCGCGGGGGCGGAGCGCCGGCGGGGCGCGGGCGAGGTGTCAGCGGGGCGGGGCCGCGGCCACGATCCGTTCGACGGCGGCCGAGACCAGTTCGTCGCGCTCCGCCTCGGTGAGGACGTCCGGCAGGGTGAGCTGTTCGACGATCAGCCAGTTCAGGGCGAGGTAGAGCAGTTTGACGGCCATGGCGTCGCCGGGCAGCCCGGAGGCCTCGTGGTAGGCGAGGTTGGCGTCCAGGTCGGCGCGGACGCGTGCGGTGAGGACCGCGCGCAGGTCCGGGCGACGGGTGGCCTCCAGGCGGAGTTCCAGCAGCGCGAGGTAGCCGGTGCGGAAGGTGGCGATGCGGTCGATGAGTTCCCGCATCAGCTGCGCGTACGTCTCCCGGTCGCGGCCGGCCGTCCGGTGGCGGGTGAGGGTGGTCTCGTCGGGCTGGAGCCGCTCGTAGACCCGGGCGCCGGCCTGGGTGAGCAGTTCGTCGCGGCTGGAGAAGTAGTTGGACGCCGTACCGAGGGGCACGGCGGCCTCGGCGTCCACCGCCCGGAAGGTCAGCCCGCGGGCCCCCTCCCCGGCCAGCACCTCGATCGCGGCGTCGACGAGCGCGGCACGCCGTTGGTCGTTCCGTCTCACCATGGGTCACGACTCCCGACGCGCTGCTCGGCACCTGACACAACCACTTCAGGCAGAGTACTGCATGCGAAGTTGTCCGGCGGCGCGCCCGCCCGGCGGTTCACCGGCGTTCCTGCACGGCGTCCGTCACTTCACCCCGTAGGCCCGCAGGAAGGCCTCCACTCCGCTTCTGACCAGGTGGTCCGTCCGGGCGGGCGGGAGCGGGAGGACGCCGTAGTGCGTGAGCTGGACGATCGTGTGCGAGGTCAGGGCCGTGAAGTGGGTGGCCGCCATGGCCGCGTCGCCGTGGAGGTCGAGCAGGCCGGCGTCCGCGAGGCGGGTCATCGCCTCGGCGAGGGCCCGGGCGAGGGGTTCCGGGCCCGCTTCGTGCCAGGCCCTGAGGACCTCCGGGGGTACGTGGTCGGCCTCGGCGTGGATGTGGCGGACCAGCGCGAAGTGGTTCGGATAGTCGCTCATGAGGCCGACGAAGGCGCGGGCCAGGGCGACCAGGTCGCGTTCCAGGTCGTCGGGGCGCGGCGGGCGCCCGGGATCCAGCACGGAGCGCAGCTGGGTCAGTTGGGCGTCGCGGACCTGGCTCGACGTCCAGGTCACCACGGTCTGGAAGAGCTGCGCCTTGCCGCCGGGGAAGTGGTTGTAGAGCGTGCGGGTGGAGACGCCGGCTTCGGCGGCGAGCGCGTCGACCGACGCGCGCGCGTAGCCCTCGCGGCCGAAGAGCGTGCAGGACGCGCTCGCGATGGCCATCTGCTTCTCCAGCTTGCGCGGTGAGACCTCGCGCCGCGCCTTCTCCAGCCGGGACTCGTTCGTTTCGCCCACGTCCGCCTCCTTCGGGACCAGCCACTCTAGTCGATGTACAACGCCCGTTGTAATTTCTACAACGAGCGTTGTACTTTGCTGGGGAGGCGGCCGCCGAAGCGGCCCGCCCGTCCTGAGATGGGGGATACCTGTGTCTGCTGTCGCGTCCATTGCTTCCGCCACCGAGTCCCGTTCCGGGTCCGCCGGCACCGAGAACCTTCCGCTCCGCGTCGCCGTCGTGATCGGCAGCGTGCGTGAGGGGCGGCAGGGCCGGGCCGTCGCCGACTGGTTCCTCACCACCGCCGGCGGCGAGGCGGGTCTCGACCTCGACGTCATCGACCTGGCCGAGGTGGAGCTGCCGCTGGCGCTGCCCGGCTGGGGCGGCGCGCCGAGCCCCGAGACCGGCGCCGTGTTGCGAGGGGTCTCGCCGCGGCTCGCGGCCGCCGACGCGTTCGTCGTCGTGACGCCCGAGTACAACCACAGCTTCCCGGCGTCCCTGAAGAACCTGATCGACTGGCACCACGCCGAGTGGCAGGCCAAGCCGGTCGGTTTCGTGTCGTACGGCGGTCTAGGCGGCGGGCTGCGCGCGGTCGAGCAGCTCCGGCTGGTCTTCGCCGAGCTGCACGCGGTGACCGTGCGCGACTCGGTCAGCCTGCACGGGCCCTGGTCCGGCCTGGGCCCGGACGGCACCCCGCGCGACGCGGACGTGTGCGCCGGTGCCGCCAAGGGCATGCTGGGCCAGCTCGGCTGGTGGGGGCGGACCCTGCGAACCGCTCGCGCCGAGCGTCCCTACGCGGGCTGAGGGGGACGAGGAGATGAGCACCCTTCGCCCGACCCGCCCCGGCGGGACCGCCGAGCCGGCGGAAGCCACCCGGCCCGCCGAGCCCGCCGAGACCACTGAGTCCACTGAGTCCACCGGGTCCGGGGTCACCTCGCCCGCATCCGGCTCCCTCTACCGCGTCGTCACCGTCGTCGTCCTCGGCAGCGTCATGGCGGTGCTCGACATGACGATCGTCAACGTCGCGCTGGGCCGCCTCTCCGAGTCCTTCGGTGCCCCGCTGGAGACCATGCAGTGGACGGCCACCGCCTACACGCTGGCACTCGCCGCGGTCATTCCCGTAGCCGCCTGGGCGATGGGCCGCATCGGCGCCAAGCGCACCTACGTCACCGCACTCGTCCTCTTCACGCTGGGGTCCGTGCTCGCCGCCTGCGCCTGGGACGCGGGCAGTCTCATCGCCTTCCGTGCGGTGCAGGGACTGGGCGGCGGGCTGCTGCAGCCGGTCGGCATGGCCATGGGCATGCGGGTCGCCGACCGGGCGCGGCTCGGCCGGGCGATGGGCCTGCTGGGACTGCCCGTCCTGGTGGGCCCGGTCGCCGGCCCGGTACTCGGCGGCTGGCTGGTCGACGTCGCCTCCTGGCGCTGGATCTTCCTGATCAATCTGCCCGTCGGCGCCCTCGCCCTGGTCCTCGCCGTCCGGCTGTTGCCCAAGGACGCCCCGGACGCCCGCGGCACCGACCTGCCCCGGCTGGACGTCCCGGGGCTGCTGATGCTCTCGCCCGGTCTCGCCCTGCTGCTCTACGGCCTTGCCCGCGGCGGCGAACGCGGCGAGTTCACCGCGCCCGGCGCCCTCGCGCCCACGCTCGCCGGTGCCGTCCTCACGGTGGCCTTCGTCCGGCGGGCGCTCACCGTCCGTGCGCCGCTGCTGGACCTGCGACTGCTGCGGGACCGTACCTTCGCGGCCGCCGTCCGCACCCTCGCCCCGTTCACCTGCGGCTACTTCGGGGCGGCGTTGCTCGGGCCGCTGTACTGGCAGCAGGAACGGGGGCAGAGCGCGACGACGGCCGGGTTGCTCGGGGCGCCGCTCGGGCTCGTGGTCGGTACGACGATGCAGATCGCGGCGCGGCGGATCGACCGGGTGTCACCGCGCCGGCTGATCGCGACCGGGTGTGCGGTGGCCGCGCTCGGCATGGGCCTGCTGGCCTGGCAGACCGGTACCGCGGGCGTGGCGCCCTGGCGGATCGTCGCCGCCGGACTGGTCATGGGCGTCGGCGTCGGCATGACGCTGATGCCGACGATGACCACCGCCGGCCGTGACCTGCCCGTGGAACGGCTGGCCGGGGCGAGCACCATGCTGAGCATCAACTCCCAGCTGGCCGCGTCCGTCGGCACGGCCGCGCTGTCGGTGGTCCTGGTCTCGGCGGGCCCGGGCCCGACCGGCTTCCGCGTCGCCTACACCGTGGCGGCGGCGCTGCTCGCCCTGGGGATCATCTCGGCACTCCGCCTCCCCGACCGCCACGAGACCTGACCCCGTCAGGGATCAGCCCGCGCTCAGTCCCGTCAGTGCGTTCAGCTCGGGCAGGGGGAGGGTGTGCTGGGTCTGGAGGACCTTCGCGCGGAGGTAGCGGACGTTGTGGGCCGTGGTGAAGACACCGGTCGGCACCCGGTCCCGGACGACGGTGCCCAGCGCGCGCAACTGCTCGGCCTTGTCGGGGTTGTTGGACAGCAGATCCAGCTCGCCGATGCCGAGGGCGGCGAGCATCTGCGCGGCGGCGGTGTAGTCGCGGGCGTCCTCCGGCAGGCCGAGGGCGGCGTTCGCCTCGTAGGTGTCGAGGCCCTGGTCCTGGAGGGCGTACGCGTCGAGCTTGTTGTAGAGGCCGATGCCACGGCCCTCCTGGCGGAGGTACAGCAGGACGCCGCCGCGCTCGGCGATGCGTTCGACCGCCTCGCGCAGCTGGGGCCCGCAGTCGCAGCGGGCGGAGCCGAAGACGTCTCCGGTCAGGCACTCGGAGTGCAGCCGCACCAGCGGGACCGGGCCGGGGTCGCCGAGGACGACGGCGACGTGCTCCTGGCCGTCGGCGAGCCCGTGGAACGTGACGAGTTCCGCGTCGGCGCTGTAGCCGTCGTGGAAGCGCAGCGGTACCCGGACGCGGGCACGCGGGGTGGCGGCGGGGATGTCGGGCATGCGGGTCTCCGGGATCTGTGCCGTGGCCATCTGTTTCAGATTTGAAGCAGATGTTCAGAGCCGAGACCCTACCTCATGCTTCAAAGTTGAATCAATGATGCGCGGTGAAGCCCACGGGGCTCTCGGGACTCACGGGGCTCTCGGGACTCACGAGAGCCGTCTCACTCCGTCGCGCCGCCCTCGCACGATCCCGACCGTCGCCGCCACGGCACGTCCTCCGTGGCCGCCCCCGCCTCGTCCTCCCCCTGCAGCCCGCGCACGATCCCCGTGCAGATCTGCTCCAGTTGTCCCACCTGCTCCGGCGTGAGCCGGTCGAAGAGGGTGCCGCGGACCGTCTCGACGTGCCCCGGTGCCGTACGCTCCAGCACGGCCATCCCCTCGTCCGTCAGCACCGCCAGGCTGCTGCGCTTGTCCCAGCGGCAGTCCTCCCGGCGCACCAGCCCGTCCCGCTCCAGCCGGGTCACCGCGTAGGTCAGCCTGCTGCGGGTGATCTTCAGCGTCTCGGCGAGGTCGGTCATGCGCAGCCGCCGGTCGGGCGCCTCGGAGAGGTTGGCCAGCACCGAGTAGAACAGGTGGGGCATGCCGCCCTCCTGCTGGAGCTGCCGGTCGATCGCGTCCTCCAGGAGCCGGGAGGCGGCGATGTAGGCGCGCCAGGCGCGCTGCTCCTCGGGGTTGAGCCAGCGGGTCGTCATGCTGCCAGTGTAAGTTTGTTTCAAACTTGAACCAAGATGGTGAGCCCGCCGGGCCGCCGCGAGGGAGTGCGCCGATGCCCCTGCCGTACGTGCTGCTGTCCGCCGCCGTCTCCCTCGACGGCTTCCTGGACGACACCGGCCCCGAGCGGCTCCTGCTGTCCAGCCCCGCCGACTTCGACCGGGTCGACGACGTGCGGGCCTCCGTCGACGCCATCCTCGTCGGCGCCGGCACGATCCGCGCCGACAACCCGCGCCTGCTGGTGAACTCCCCCGAGCGCCGCGCGGCCCGGCAGGCAACGGGCAGGCCCGCCTACCCGCTGAAGGTCACCGTCACCGCCTCCGGCGAACTCGACCCCGGGGCACACTTCTGGCACACCGGCGGCGAGAAGCTCGTCTACACGACCGACGAGGGCGCCGAACGGGCCACCCGCCTCCTCGGCGGCACCGCCGACGTCGTCCCGCTCGGCGCCGACCTCGACTGGCGCGCCCTGCTGGAGCACCTGCACGACGTCCGCGGTGTCGGGCGCCTGATGGTCGAGGGCGGCGGCCAGGTGCACACCCAGCTCCTCCAGCAGGGCCTCGCCGACGAACTCCAGCTGGTCCTCGCCCCGCTGTTCGTCGGCGACCCGGCGGCCCCGCGCCTGTTCGGGCCGGGCGCCTACCAGGGCGGCCGGCTGCGCCTGCTCGAGACCCGCCGCATCGAGGACGTCGTCCTCATGCGCTACGAGCCCACGGCCCCCGGCACCGGCCCCGCCCCCACCGCCGCCGACCGCCGCTGGCTGCGCACCGCCTGCGACCTCGCCGCCCTGTGCCCGCCCTCGGAGACCGCGTTCAGTGTCGGCGCGGTCGTGGTCGCCGCCGACGGCACCGAACTGGCCCGCGGCCACTCCCGGGAGAACGGCGACCCGGTGGTCCACGCAGAGGAGGCCGCGCTGGCGAAGATCGACCGGGCCGACCCCAGGCTGACCGGTGCCACGGTCTACAGCAGCCTGGAGCCCTGCGCCCGCCGCGCCTCCCGCCCCGCGCCCTGTGCCGAGCTGATCCTGCGCGCCGGGGTGCGCCGGGTGGTCACCGCCTGGCGGGAGCCGGACACCTTCGTCGCGGCGGCCGACGGCACGGGGGTGCTGCGCGACGGGGGAGCCGAGGTCGTCGTACTCCCGGAACTCGAGGCGCTCGCCAAGGCGCCCAACGCCCACCTGCGGGGCTGAGCGCCGCCCCCGGCACCGGTCCGGGCGGGGCCCGGGGGAAACCGATGTGCATTCCGTCCTGCGTATGGCGTACAGTAGAGACACAACGACGCGGGGTGGAGCAGCTCGGTAGCTCGCTGGGCTCATAACCCAGAGGTCGCAGGTTCAAATCCTGTCCCCGCTACTGAAGACTCAGGGCCGGAATCCAGTACATGGACTCCGGCCCTGAGTGTTTCCCGGGGTGTCCGGGGTTCCCCCGGCGACGCCCGGCCTTTCTGTCGAGTGGCATACATCACAGCAGGTCATCCGGTCGGTCCACAGCGGTCGCCCCGCCTCCCCGTGCCCGCAAACCTGGACGTACGTCGGACACGTGGGAGACAAGCGGTGCGTCCTGGTGAGGTGGAGCAGAACACGTACGCCAGGGCGGGTGGCCGGCTCCCCGGCGACCCCGTGCCCGACCCGGGTGTCGGCGCCGACCCGGTACCCGCGGGCAGGACCCGCCGCCCGAGCCCGCGTGCCCTGGCCCGCGCCCTGCCCGCCCTCCTCGTCGCCTGCGGCGTCCTCTACGGCCTGCTCACCCCCGAGGACTTCACCGCCGTCCCGTTCTTCACCGCCGCCCTGCTGATCGCCGCGCCCCTGTCCTCGCTGCGCACCACCGTGCTGACCGGCCTCACGGCCCTCGCCGCCGCCTGCGCCGTGCACGCCCAGGCCGGCGCCCACCCGGCCGTGGCCACCGTCACGGACGTGGTCACCGTGGCCACGGTCGCCCTGCCGGCCGTCGCCATCAACCGCGTGGTCCGCCTCGGCGACCGGCGGCTCGCCTCCGCCCGGGAGATCGCCGAGGCCGCACAGCGGGCCGTCCTGCCCGAGCCCGCCGCACGGATCGGCGGCTTCGAGATCGCCGCCCGCTACGAGGCGGCACGCCAGGACGCGTTCATCGGCGGCGACCTCTACGCGGTGCAGGACAGCCCGCACGGCGTCCGGCTGGTCGTCGGGGACGTGCGCGGCAAGGGCCTGGGCGCGGTCGCCGCCGTCGCCGTGCTGATCGGGGCGTTCCGGGAGGCGGCCGAGCAGGAGACCACGCTGGAGGCGGTCGCCGAGCGGCTGGAGCGGGCGCTGGCCCGCGAAGGCACCCGGCGGGACGGCATCGACGCGTTCGAGGGCTTCACCACCGCCGTCCTCGCCGAACTCCCGCACGGCGACGGCGTCGTACGCGTCCTCAACCGCGGCCATCCCTCCCCGCTGCTGCTGCACGCCGACGGCACCCTGCGCATCCTGACCGCGCACGAGCCCGCGCTGCCGCTCGGCATGGGCGACCTCGGCATGTGGCCCGACCGGACGCTGGAGGCCGCCTTTCCGAGCGGGGCCACCCTGCTGCTCTACACCGACGGTCTGTCCGAGGCCCGGGACGCCCACGGCCGGTTCTACGAACCCGAACGACGGCTCGCCGGACGTGCCTTCCCCGACCCCGGCGCACTGCTCGGCCGGCTCGCCGCGGAGGTGCGGCGCCACTCCGGCGGCGGGATGACGGACGACATGGCGCTGCTCGCCGTACGGCAGCCATGAGCAGCCTCACCGAGGGTGACCGGTCGACCGCCGTGCGCATAACATCTGAGTCACCATCAAAACTTCTGTGACTCCTGAACCGCGGCCAACTCGCCCGATTTGCAGCGGTCCTGGCAGGTAAGTCCGCGGCCGAAAAGGTTAATGATCAAGCCGAACGGCTTGGAAAGTGCCTGGCACGTCTATTAACGTTCGATAACGCAGCGCGGTCGTCCCAGCCGTCACAAGAGGCGGCTCCGTGCGCATGCGCCGAATCCCGCAAGGGAACCGGGGAACCACCACCTTGGGGTGAATCACGCGGACACCGACGTGAACTCGCTGAGTCCACGCCTGGTATACGCGCGTAGGAGACCTTCCTGCTCCGAACCCGTCAGCTAACCCGGTAGGCGGAGGAAGGAAAGGAGCACGCCCGCGTGGCGTCCAACCGCCCTGCCCCAGAAGCCCCGTTCATACCGGCTCAGCGTGAGACCGAGACCTTCGGTTACGGCTCCTACCGCGCCGAGGAGGGCCCCTGGGAGGAGTGGAATCCCACCGAGGACTCCGTCGCCCCGGTCCGCGGCCGGCACCGTGTCGCCAAGCAGCGCGGCGGGTTCGCCCGCAGCTCCACCGTTCTCGGCGTCGGCGTGATCGCCGCGGTCGGCGCGGGCGGCATGGCCAGCGCCAACACCGGCAAGCCGCCGGTCTCCATCTCCCTGCCGGACCTGCCCTCCGTCGGCTCGCTCTTCGAGGACGACTCCGCCCCGGCACCCGAGGCCACCGCCACGACCGCGCTCAGCGACGTCGGCGTGACCTCCGCCGACACCGAGCAGGACGCCGACGCGGGCGAGGCCCTGCGCAACCGGATCATGGCCCAGGCCGAGCAGCAGCAGAGCAAGGCCGACAGCAAGGCCACCGCCGTGGCACTCGCCGCCGCCGAGAAGCAGACCGCGGACGCCGCCGCGAAGGCGGAGAAGGAAGCCGCCACCAAGGCCGCCGCCGCCAAGGAGAAGGCGGAGGCCGACGCCGAGAAGGCCGCCGAGGCCAAGCGGCTGGCCGAGCTGGCCAAGCAGTACGCGCTGCCGACCTCCTCGTACACGCTCACCTCGACGTTCGGCCAGGCCGGCTCGATGTGGTCCTCCGGCTACCACACCGGCCTCGACTTCGCGGCTCCCACGGGCACCCTCATCAAGGCCGTCCACACCGGCACGATCACCCAGGCGGGCTGGGCCGGCTCCTACGGCTACCGCACGGTCCTCACCCTCGACGACGGCACCGAGCTGTGGTTCTGCCACCAGTCCTCGATCAGTGTCTCCGTCGGCCAGAAGGTCTCCACCGGCGACGTCATCGGCCGCGTCGGCGCCACCGGCAACGTCACCGGCCCGCACCTCCACCTGGAGGTCCACCCGGGCGGCCAGTCCACCGGCATCGACCCGATGGCATGGCTGCGGGACAAGGGCCTCAACCCCTGACACGTCCCTCCGGGAGCCCGCGGGGGCACCCCTTTGCGGGATCTTGGCGCCGACGGCGGAATGCGATCATCTGCCGTCGGCGTTGACGTGGAGCATGACTTCTCTGCGCACACTCGGCTCCTCCGACCTCGAGGTCTTCCCGCTCTCCCTCGGCGGCAACGTCTTCGGCTGGACCGCCGACGAGGAGACCTCCTTCGCCGTCCTCGACGCCTACGCGGCCGCCGGCGGCAACTTCGTCGACACCGCCGACTCCTACTCCGCCTGGATCGAGGGCCACCAGGGCGGCGAGTCGGAGACGATCATCGGCAGGTGGGTCAAGGCCCGTGGCAACCGCGACGACGTGGTCATCGCGACCAAGGTCAGTCAGCACCCCGAGTACCAGGGTCTGTCCGCCACCACCATCAAGGCCGCCGCCGACGCCTCCCTGCGCCGCCTGGGCACCGACCACATCGACCTCTACTACACGCACTTCGACAAGCCCGAGGTGCCGGTGGAGGAGATCATCGGCGCGCTGGACGAGCTGGTGAAGGCCGGCAAGGTCCGGCACATCGCCGCCTCCAACATCACCCCCGAACGCCTCCAGGCCTCCCTGGACTTCTCCGACCGCGAGGGCCTCGCCCGCTACGTCGCCCTCCAGCCCCACTACAACCTGGTCTCCCGCGACACCTACGAGGGCCCGCTGCGGGACCTGGCCGTCCGCGAGGGCCTCGCCGCCGTGCCCTACTTCGCCCTCGCCGCGGGCTTCCTGACCGGCAAGTACCGCCCCGGTACGACCGTGGACAGCGCCCGCGCCGGCCGGGCCCAGGGGTACGCGGACTCCGAGCGCGGCCAGAAGGTCCTGGCGGCCCTGGACGAGATCGCCGCCGCCCACGAGGCCCCGGCCGCCACCATCGCCCTGGCCTGGCTCGCGGCCCAGCCGACGATCACGGCCCCCATCGCCTCCGCCCGCACGCCGGAACAACTCCCGGCCCTGCTGGGCTTGGCGGACCTGAAGCTGACGGACCAGGAAGTGACCAGGCTGACGGAAGCCTCGGCGTAGGACCGGTCACCCCGGTTCCACCGCGACGGCAAGCGCCCGTACCGGCGGTGCCCGGCTGCCCGAACCCCCTAGGTGCGATACGGGTTGTACGCGGGATGGGGCACCGCCGGGTACCCGTACGGCGGTGCCCAGTACACCGGTGTCGGAGCGGAAGCCCTGGCCGCGTACTCCAGGGCCGGCCGCGCCATGCCCCTGCGCTGCCACAGCTCGGTCAGCAACTCCCGCTCCCGTACGACGAAGTCGGCCCCGGCCCGCCCCTGCCGCCCCCGGTGCCGCAGGAACGCGAGCGAGGTGGCGTACGCCTCGTACTGAGCCACCGTCCGCGCCGCGGGCCGCCCCCCGAAGTGGTGCCGGGCGTACTCCCGGGCCATCCGCCGCGCCCGCATCGACCCGAGCGCGAACGGCTCGGCCGGCCCCAGCCACCCGGCCAGCACGTACGCCGGCAGCTCTTCCCGCACGGTCCGCAGCTCCCGCTGCCGCGTCCAGACCGCGAGCCAGGTCAGCAACCCGAACGCGGGCACCATGAACCCGCCGTAGACGGCGAAGAACCCGTACTGGCCGAAGGTGGAGGAGCCGTTCCAGAGGGCGTGCATGCTCATCGCGAGCAGCAGCCCGCAGACCGGCAGCAGCACCCGCCGCAGATGCTGCCGCTCCCCGGAGAGCGCGGCGACGCCGAAGCCGATGCCGGTGAGGACGGTGAACAGGGGGTGCGCGAACGGGGACATCACGATGCGCACGAAGAAGGTCGCGGCGGTGACGGAGGCGATGCCCCGTCCGCCGGTCATCTGGTCGGTCCCGAAGGCCGTACCGAGGTAGAGGATGTTCTCGGTGAACGCGAAACCGGTGGCGGTGATCCCGGCGATCACCATCCCGTCCACGAGTCCGGTGAAGTGGCGTCTGCGGAAGAGGAAGACCAGCAGCACGGCCGCGGCCTTGGCGGACTCCTCCACGATCGGCGCTATCACGGTGGCGCCGAGGGTGTCGGCATTGGCCGGATCGGCGGTGGCGGTGGCTATCCACTTGGTCGCGAAGGTGTTCGCGACGATGGCTATCAGCGCCGCCGCGCAGGCGCCCCAGGCGAAGGCGAAGACCAGGTTCCGCCAGGGGCCCGGCTCCACCCGGTCCAGCCACCGGAAGGCGGCCGTCAGCCAGGGCACGGGCAGCACCGCGAGTCCGAGCCCGACCAGGAACCCCTCCGTGCCGGTCTGCCGCCGCACGAGCGCGAGGATCACCAGCCCGGACAGCGCCAGCAGCGTGATCAGCGCCCCGTACCGCACCCATCCGCGCTGCCACCAGTGCGGGTGACGGAGCACCCCGGCGCCGGGGCTGGTGGGGGGTGTCGGGTACGGAGCACTGCTGGCCACGGCATCGACCCTAACGGTGACGGAACGAGGGGCTATCGGTTTGTCGGACCGGGCCGCAGGGCCTGGCGCCGAACCTGCCCGCCGGCCCCGCCCGCCGGTTCCGTACCGGCCCGGCTATCGGTCCCGGTGCGGTACGCGCCGGAAGAGGAGATCGTTCACCACATGTCCCTTGTCCAGTCCCTGCCCCTCGAAACGGGTCAGCGGCCGGAACTCGGGGCGTGGCGCGAAACCGCCCCCCGCCTGCGTGTTCTCGAAGTCCGGATGCGCGCTGAGCACCTCGAGCATCTGTTCGGCGTACTCCTCCCAGTCGGTCGCGCAGTGCACGGTCGCGCCGGGCTTCAGCCGGGTCGCGGCGAGCGACAGGAACTCGGGCTGGATGAGTCTCCGCTTGTGATGCCGCTTCTTGGGCCAGGGGTCGGGGAAGTACACGCGCAGCCCGTCCAGCGAGTCGGGGCGGAGCATCTCCCGGAGCAGGATGATCGCGTCCCCGTTGCCCACCCGGACGTTGGACAGGCCGTTCTGGTCGGCGAGATTGAGCAGATTGCCCTGCCCCGGGGTGTGCACGTCGACCGCGAGGACGTTGGTGTCCGGGTCGGCGGCGGCCATCCGGGCGGTGGCCTCACCCATCCCGAAGCCGATCTCCAGCACGACGGGGTTGCCGTTCCCGAACAGCTCGGCCGGATCGATGACCCGCTGCCCGTCGATGTCCAGCCCCCACTTCGGCCACAGCCGCTGCAGGGCGTCGGCCTGCCCGGCCGTCACCCGGCTGCGCCGCGGCTGGAAACTGCGGATCCGCCGCTCGAAGTGCGACCCGGCCGGATCGGCCTTCGGCCCGTCGGGAAACCTGGGTTCCCCCTTGGTCCGGGTGTGCCGGATGGAGGCACCGGGGGCCTGCGGGGCCGACGGCGGAGCTTCGGGGGTGTTCACGGAGTCAGACACAGTAAGACGATTTTACGGCGCCGCGGAACGGCCCCCTCGCACTACAGCGCGCCCAGCAGATCGAGCACCCGCCGCCCCACCTCCCGTCCGATCGGGAGCGAAGCGGTGGCCGCGGGTGACGGCGCGTTGAGGACGTGCACCGCCCGCGCCCCCTCCCGGATCAGGAAGTCGTCCACGAGCGTCCCGTCCCGCAGCACCGCCTGCGCCCGCACCCCGGCGGGGGCCCGCACCAGGTCCCCGGACTCCACCCCGGGCAACAGCCTGCGCACCGCCTCCACGAACGCCCCCTTGGACACCGACCGCCGCAGCTCCCCGGCGCCGTACCGCCAGTGCCGCCGGGCGATCGCCCACGACCCCGGCCACGCCACGGTCCCGGCCAGCTCCCCTGGGCGTACGACCCCCCAGCCGTATCCCTCCCGGGCCAGCGCCGGCACCGCGTTCGGCCCGACGTGCACGCCCCCGTCGATGCCCCGGGTCAGATGCACCCCGAGGAACGGGAACGCCGGGTCCGGCACCGGATAGACCAGCCCTCGCACCAGCTCGGGCCGCGCCAGCTCGTAGTACTCCCCGCGGAACGGCACGATCCGCACCTCTGGCTCGTCCCCGGTCAGCCGCGCCACCTCGTCGCAGTACAGCCCGGCGCAGTTCACCAGCACACGCGCCCGGACGACGTCCCCGCCGGCGGTGAGCACGGCCACGCCCCGATCCGGCCGCCGGTCCACCCGCACGACCCGCGCGCCGTAGCGGATCTCCGCCCCGGACGCCGCGGCCAGCTGCCGCGCGACCCCCACGAAGTCGCACACGCCGGTCGTGCCGACGTGTATGGCGGCGAGGCCGCGCACCTCGGGTTCGTACTCGGTGATCTGCGCGGGCCCCAGCTCCCGCACCGGAATCCCGTTCTCCCGCCCGCGCTGCACGAGTGCGTGGAGCCGCGGCAGCTCCTCCCGCTCGGTGGCGACGATCAGCTTGCCGGTGACGGCGTGCGCGATGCCGTACTCGGCGCAGAACTTCACCATCTCGGCGGCGCCCCGCACCGCGTACCGCGCCTTGAGCGAGCCCGGCCGGTAGTAGATCCCGCTGTGGATCACCCCGCTGTTGCGCCCCGTCTGGTGCCGGGCCGGCCCCGGCTCCTTCTCCAGCACGGTCACCCGCGTACCCGGCGCGGCCCGCGTGATCGCATACGCCGTCGACAGCCCGACGATCCCCCCGCCGACCACCAGCACGTCGCAGTCGTACGCCCCGACCGGCACCTGCACCACCTCCCGCTACCGATAGTGCACTGCGCCACTGACAGTCGCTTCAAACGCGGGGAACGGCAGTGCAGGCGAGCGGGGCGGCGCTACGCCGTCGTCATCAGAAGCGGACGGGCCCGTTCCCGCAGCTCCACCACCCGCGGCTCGTCCCCGTACGGCTCCAGCCGGTGCAGGAGGTCCTTCACGTACTCCGTCGTCCGCGCCGACGAGATCCGCCCGGCCACCTCCACGGCCCGCACCCCCTGCTCGCAGGCCGCGTCCAGGTTGCCGGACTCCAGCTCGGCCACCGCGGAGACGACCAGCCGCAGCCCGTGCGAGCGCACGAACTCCTCCGTCGGCTTCGACAGTGCCTGCTCGGTGAACCGCCGGACCTGCCGCGGCGCCTTCAGGTCGCGGTAGCACTCGGCGGCATCGGCGGCGAACCGGTCGTAGCCGTAGAAACCGAGCCAGGACGGGTCGCTGTCGCCCTCCCTGGACCGCTCGAGCCAGCTCTCGGACGCCTTCAGCGCCGCGCCGGCGGCCTGCGCGTCTCCCGCGCGCGCGTGGGCCCGCGCCTCGACCAGCCGGAAGAAGCTCATGGTGCGTGCGGTCGCCAGTCCGCGGTTGCGTTCCAGGGCGGCCTGCGCCAGGTCGACCCCCTCGTCGCCGAAGCCCCGGTACGTCGCCTGCAGCGACATGGACGCGAGGACGTAACCCCCGAGCGGCACGTCGGCGGCCGCGCGCGCGAGCCGCAGCGCCTGGATGTAGTACCGCTGCGCGGCCTCCTGCTGTCCGGTGTCGAAGGCCATCCACCCGGCGAGGCGGGTCAGTTCCGAGGAGGCCCCGAACAGGGCGCGGCCCACCTCGTCGGAGTAGGAGCCGAGCAGCAGCGGTGCCGCCTCCACCCGCAGGCACTCCGGCACCATCGACGAGCGCCAGTCACCGCCCCCGTACTTGGAGTCCCACCGCCTGGCGTCCTCGGCGGCCTCCCGCAGCTTCCGCACATCGCTGTGGCCGACTTTGATCGGTGCGCCCGAGCCCTCGACGGAGCCGGCCTCCCGCGCGACCGAGCTGTCGGCGGGGGTTATCAGCCATCGTGAGGCGGGCGTTGCGTATGCGCTCACTGCGAACGACCCGGCGAGGGACTGCCAGATGCCGCCGGCGCCGGCCCGGCGTCCCGCGAGGTCGAGACGGTACAGCTCGGTCGCCGACCGGACCGCCTGTCCCACGTCTCTGGGGAAGGCGAGGCCCACTTCGGGCGCGGGGTCCGCGTCCGCCAGGCCGATCTCGTGGAGCGGCACCGGGCGGCCGAGCTTCTGTCCGATGGCGGCCGCGATGAGGTGCGGCGCCGCTCCCTGCGGAACCATCCCCTTCGAGACCCAGCGCGCCACGGACGTCTTGTCGTAGCGAAGCGTCAACCCGCGTTGTGCGCCGAGGTCGTTGACGCGCCGCGCGAGGCCGGCGTTGCTGATTCCCGCGAGGGCGAGAACGGCGCCGAGTTTCTCGTTCGGCCCGCGTTGCTCCCTGGACATGAGCCACCCCTCGACACAGACGGCTGCCGCGCTGGCATAACCACGCGGCATTCGTAAACCCAGCGTAGTTCGCCGGATCCCAAGCGTTAAGGGGCATTGTTCCGGTTGGCGGGATTGTGGTCCGTACGGAAGTGCGGTCCTGTACGCACCGTGCACGGCCCGTCGCCGCGTGCCCCCGCTCGTGTGGCCGTGCGCCCGTCCGTGCGCTCTTCTCCGGCCACCGGGGGAGCGGTTCCATGGCTCTTGCGTGGGTCGGCCCGCTGTACTGGATCCAGTGGGCTGGGGGACACCGCCACCTTCATCCCCGCGGGTGGCGGACCGGTCCGGGAGGCGATGCCCGCCTCCCGGACTGTGCGCGTGCGCGGACCCGGGAGCGCTCCGCAGGTGTGTACGGAGCGTGCTCAACGTCGAGTCGCTGCCGACGATTTGGCCGAAAATCATCCCTGGGTCCCGTGAGCGATTTCCGCTGCCACCACGGTACTTGAGGGCGCGAAGGGCGTTTTCAGGGCGCATATCGGGGGCGCATTCGCATCGCACCGGCCTCGGTCCGCCGGCCCTCCCGACCTGGCCCGTACGGGCGTTCACCCCCCGGCGGCCCTCGGCCGTCCTGCCCCCGGCGCACGGACACCCCGCCCGGCTCCGCCGCGATTTCCCTCGATCGAAGGCGGCGCCACCGCCCCTCCAGGGCGCGTTCTTCATGGCAGCATGGGGACCCGGTTCATGCGGTGCTCTGGTGGTCCACAGCCTGTGGAGGCGTCGATGCGGTGGTTGGTGGGTTGGAGCAGCACCGCCGCGGGCGCCGCCGGGTTCGGCTCCGCGGGTGCCCTGGGACACGACGGCGAGACCCTGCAGCCGGTCGGCTCCCAACTCCTGTGGGGCGACCCCGACCCACTGTGGGCCGTCGGCGACTGGCGCCCGGACGAGGTCCGCGTGGTGCGCGCCGACGGGCAGAACCGGATCGCCGTCCTCGGCATCTGCGGCGCCTCCGACGAGGAGCTGCGGCGCGGGCTGTTCACCGCGCGCGGGGGCGCCCTGCGTCATCTGACGACCTGGCCCGGGAGCTACACGGCCGTCGTCCAGGTGGGCCGCCGCATCACCGTCTGCGGTGACCTCGCGGGCGCCCGACCGGTGTTCCACACCCCGTGGGCCGGCGGTACGGCCTACGCCACCGCCGCACTGCCCCTCGCCGACCTCATCGAGGCCAACCTCGACTTCGGCCACCTGGCCGCCCTGCTGGCCGCCCCCGACGTACCGGCCGCGCTGCGCGACACCACCCCGTACGACGGCGTGCGTCGGATCGCGCCGGGGCACGCGCTGGTGCTGCGCGCCGGAGCGCGCGAGATCGTCGGGTACGAGCCGGTCGCCTCCCTCGCCGTGGCCGCACCGCCGGCCGACCCGGACCGTGCCGTGGACGCCGTACGGGACGCCCTCGTGGAGGCGGTCCGCACGCGGCTGTCGGCGCCCCGGCACGTACCCGACCTCGACCCCGGTCCGGTGCCCGGTATGGGCCCCGCCGAGCGGCGGGCGGCGCGCGGGATGCCGCTGCCCGGCATCGGCGCCGACCTGTCCGGAGGCCCGGCCTCCGGCACCCTCGCGCTGCTGGCGGCCGGGCTCCCCGGCCGACCGGGCACGCTCCTCGGCCACGGCACGGGCGCGGGCGAACGGCTCCTCGCCGTCACCTTCAACGACCTCGCCGTGGGCGGCCGCGAGGCCGAACTCGAACGTGCCGGCACCCTCGCCGCCAACCCCCGTCTGCACCACGTCGTGGTCACCGGCGGCGAGGAGACCCTGCCGTACGCCGACCTCGACGGCCCCCTCACCGACGAGCCGGGGCCCTCGCTGGTCTCGGCGGTCCGGCACCGCGCCCGGCTCGCCGCCGGCAGCGCCGACCACTTCACCGGCCACGGCGCCCGCCAGGTCCTGGACGCCCATCCCGCCCGTCTCGCCGACCTCCTGATGGACCGCCGGCGCCGGCACCTGGTCCGGCCCGTCGCCGCCCTCGCCCGGGCCGACGGTTCGGTGATGGTCCCCGCGCGCGTGTACGGCGCGGCCCGGCGGCTCGCCCGCACCCCCTACCGCACGGGCCTGGAGGTGCTGGCCGAGCGGCTGATGCGGCGCCGCTTCGAGGAGCCCAAGGGGGCGGTCGGCGCGTCCCTGGCCGCGCTGACCTGGGCCAGACCCGGGCCGGCGGCGCGGTGGCTGACGGGTGAGGCACTGGCTGAAGTATCGGTTCTGCTGGGGGGTGCGGCGGACCGCTCCGCCGCCGGTCCCGACCGGCGCCCCGGCGACCACCGCGCGCGGGCGGCCCTCGCCCGGTACGCCGCCGATCTGCGCGTCCTGGAACAGTCCGCCGAGATCCGCTCCCAGCGCCTGCACGCGCCCTTCCTCGACAACCAGGTCGTCCGCGCCTGCCGCGACCTCCCGGAGGCGCTGCGCGTCCAGCCGGGCGCCCGCGCGGCCATCCTCCGTACCGTCCTGGAGGGCGCCGGCGTCACCGGCCTCCCGCCCGGCTGGGGTGCCCCCTCCCACGCCTCCTCCGCGGCCGCCGCGCGCGCGGGCCTGCGGGTGTCGGCCGACGCCCTGACGGACCTCTTCGCCACCCCGCTGCTGGCCGACGCCGGCCTGGTGGAGGCCCGCGTCGTCCGCAAGGCCCTGCGCGCGGCGGCGGCGGGCGAGCCGCTCCCCCTGGACGGTCTCGCCGACCTGGTCTCGCTCGAACTCTGGCTGCGCCGCCTGCTCTCCCGCCGCGGCACCTGTTGGACGGGCACCCCCGCCCGGGCACGCGCGGTGCCCTCCGGCATCCAGCCGAGGAGAGGCGCCCTGGCCCCGGGGGCGTGAAGGCGCCGGGCCACCACGCCCGGCGGTCCGCCGCCCCGCCCCGTCTGCCCGCGGCTCGGTCGTGGCCGCCGGCGCGGGCCGGCGATCCGACCCTCGTCCGGCACCGGCAGGCGGTGACCGGCGGGCGGGGTTCCCGGTCGTGCTCGGCCGAGGCCCAGGGCACCGTCCCCGCTGCCGAAACCCCCGTGCCCCACTGCCCACCCCCCGCGACAATGACCGGGTGCGGTACAGAATCCTCGGCCCGGCCCAAGCAGCGGACGACCAGGGCACCCCCCTGCCCCTCGGCGGCCAACGCCTCCGCACACTTCTCGCCGCCCTGGCCCTCCGCCCCGGCCGCACCACCACCCCCGAAACCCTCATCGACGAGGTCTGGGCGGACGACCCGCCCCAGGACGCCCCCGCCGCCCTCCAGGCCCTGATCGGCCGCCTCCGCCGCGCCGTCGGCCGGCACACCATCACCTCCGCCCCCGGCGGCTACCGCCTCGAAGCCACCGGCGACGACGTGGACCTGCACGTCTTCCAGCGGCTCACCCACGCCGGCACCAAGGCCCTCGCCGACGCCGACCCGGCCACCGCGCACCGCACCCTCACCCAGGCCCTCGCCCTCTGGTACGGCCCGGCCCTCGCCGACCTGCCCGACCGCACCGCGGCCACCCGCGCGGAGGCCCTGCGCCTGGAGGCGACCCGCGCCCGCGCCGCCGCCGCCCTCGACCTCGGCCGCGCCCGGGACGTCGTACCGGAGCTGAGGGAACTGACCACGGCCCACCCGTACGACGAACCCCTGCACGCCCTCCTCATCCGCGCCCTGCGCGACACGGCCCGCCCGGCCGACGCCCTCGCGGCCTACGAGTCCGTCCGCCGCACACTCGCCGACACCCTCGGCACCGACCCCGGCCCGGAACTGAAGTCCCTGCACGCCTCGTTGCTCAAGCGGCAGGAGCCGCGGCCGCCGCAGTCGCCGGTACCGGCGGCACCGCCGGCCCCCGCCCAGCGCCCCGAGCGCACCGGCAACCTCAAGCCCCGCCTGACGTCCTTCGTCGGGCGGGAACCAGAACTCGAAGCCCTTCGTTCCGACGTGCACAGGGCCCGACTGGTCACGCTCATCGGACCGGGCGGCTCCGGAAAGACCCGCCTCGCCGAGGAGGCCGCCGCAGGCCTCCCCCAGGCATGGCTGGCCGAGCTGGCCCCGCTCGACCGTCCCGAGGCGGTGCCGGGCGCG
This sequence comes from Streptomyces sp. NPDC031379, assembly GCF_055569615.1. Lineage (NCBI taxonomy): Bacteria > Bacillati > Actinomycetota > Actinomycetes > Kitasatosporales > Streptomycetaceae > Streptomyces > Streptomyces sp. NPDC031379. The sequence continues at coordinate 43,736 of NZ_JBVIIT010000042.1, forward strand.
GTGGTCAGCGCACTCGGTCTGCGCGAGACCGTGCTGCTGGCCAACGACCTGGGGACCGGCCAGGCCGACCCCATGGCCCTGTTGACCGAGTACTGCGCCCAGCGCAGCACACTCCTGATCCTCGACAACTGCGAACACGTCATCGGCGCGGCCGCCGCCCTCGCCGAGACCCTCCTCACCCACTGCCCCGGGCTCACGATCCTCGCGACCAGCCGTGAACCCCTGGGCGTCCCCGGTGAGTCGGTGCGTCCGGTCGAGCCCCTCGTCCCGGAGCAGGCGCACCGCCTCTTCGCCGAGCGCGCGAAGGCCGTCCGTCCCGACGCCGACGCGGTGCTCGCCGACACCGAGGCCGTGGCGGAGATCTGCCGCCGCCTGGACGGGCTGCCGCTCGCCATCGAGCTGGCCGCCGCCCGGCTCAGGCTGCTGACCCCACGACAGATCGCCGACCGGCTCGACGACCGCTTCCGCCTGCTCACCACCGGGAGCCGCACGGCCCTGCCCCGCCAGCAGACCCTGCGCGCCGTCGTCGACTGGTCCTGGGAACTGCTGGACGAGCGGGAGCGCACGGTGCTGCGCGAGGCGTCGGTGTTCGCCGGCGGCTGGGACCTCGCGGCGGCCGAGGCCGTGTGCACCGGCCCGGCGGCGGACCTGATCGGGGCACTCGTCGACAAGTCCCTGGTGGTGGCCGCCCCGCACGCACCGGACGGCGACGCTCCGGCGAGCGGCATGCGCTACCGCATGCTGGAGACCATCCACGAGTACGCCACCGAGCGCGCGGCCGAGGTCCCCGGCCTGCGCGCCGCGGCCGAGCGCCGGCACCGCGCGTGGGCACGGACGCTGGTCGAGGAGGCCGAGCCGCAGCTGCGGTCCGCGGCCCAGCTGCCCTGGATCTCCCGCCTGGAGAGCGAACTGGACAACATCAGGGCGGCCCTGGACCGTGCCGTGCGCGCCGGCGACGAGGCGGAGGCCGGCGCGATCGCCCTGGCCATCGGCTGGTTCTGGTGGCTGCGCAACTACCGCCAGGAGGCGGTGTCCTGGGTCCGACTGGTGCTCAGCCTGGGCGCGGCCCTGGACGGCCTGCCCGCCGGAGCGCCGGCGGGCGATCTGATGGCACGGGTGGAGTCCGCCGACCCGATGGGCACCTTCCTCGCCGCCCCTGACGGCGAGGCCGGGCATCCGCTGCGCGAGCTGCGCATGGACCTGCGGATGCTCGACCTGTTCCTGACCTCGGAGTCGAGCCCGGACCACCTGGGCGAGGACGAGCGGGCCCCGGAGTACGTCGCGCGCGTACGGGCCGCCTACGAGCCGGGCGGTCCGCCGGCCGCCCGGCTCCCCGGCATCGTCTGGCCACTGACCACCTACTACCTGGGCAGCCCGGCGGACGTGGGCCCCGACATGGCCGCCGCCGTCGCCAACTGCCGCAGGCACGGCGGTGACTGGGAGATCGGGGTGGTCCTGATGTACCGCGCCCACGTCACCGTCGACTCGCCGGGCAATCTGCGGGGCGTGGACGAGGACCTGGCCGAGCTGCGGACGCTCAGCCGGCGCGTCGGGGACCGCTGGATGCGGGCACAGGTGTGCAGCGCGGCCGGCGAGGCCGCCATGGCGCGCGGCCGGTTCGACGAGGCACGCGGCGAGTACGAGGAGGCGCTGCGGCTCGCCTACGAGGTGGGCGCCTACGCCGAGTCGCCGTTCCTGATGGCGAGGCTCGCCGAGATCGCCTACCGCTCCGGTGACCTGGACACCGCGCTGACCGTCCTGGACGAGGCGGGGGCGGCCGCCGACCGGTACGCGGTGCCGGAGTCCCGCGCCTTCGTGCTGCTGATGCGCGCCCACGTCGCGCTGCACGAGGGTCGGCCGGCGCCGGCCCGCGAGCTGTACGAGGCGACCTGCGCGATGACGCGCGGAGGCACCCCGCCGCCGCAGTTCGTGGCGGCCGTGCGGACGCTCGAGGCGCTCCTCGCGGCCGAGGAGTCGGGCCCGGAGCACGGACTGCCGGTCGTCGCCGAGGCGCTGAGCGACGCCGTGGCCCAGCGGTGTGCCGAGTCGATCACGGCGGGGCTGGTGGACACCGGCGCCGGTCTGCTGGCCCGGCTCGGCGATCTGCCGGCCGCGCTGCGGCTGTTCGCCGCCGCGGACCACTGGCGCGACGGCCGGATGCGCCCCGAGCCGGAGCGCAGCGAGGCAGCCCGGGTGCACGCCGGTGCCCGCGCGGCGCTGTCGGCCGAGCGGTTCGCGGCCGAGTGCGCGAAGGGCGCGACCCTCGGCGTGGCGGACGTCCTGCGCGAGCTGCGTGCGAGGGCGGTTACCGGCAGGTGATCCGGGACTGCGCCCAGTCCGCCGACGCCGCCCGGTCGAAGGCGTTGCTGTGCGGCTCCACGACGAGCTGGACGGTCTCGCGCCCGGTCAGGTCCACATGCACGGGGACGGCCTGGTCACGGCCCTTGACCGTCCCGGACTGCCAGAGCCGGGCTCCGTCGGCGAGGACGGAGAAGGAGACCTTGCCGAGGCCGAGCGTCAGGTCGTCCACCCCGGCCAGCGCGTCGTAGGCGGTGCACCGGCGGTTGAGGACGATCGTGACGGAGGAGTCGCCGTGGACGGTCACCCCGCCCGCGTACCGCTTGCCGCCGATCGACATGCCGTAGCGCTGCCACACCCAGCTGCTCTCGCGCAGCGCGATCTCCGGCCGGGTGCCGTCACCGTTCACGTCGTACCGCAGTTCGCTCAACTCGTAGACGGCGGGAGCCGGCGGGGGAGGGGGCGTCGGGGTCGGCCTGGGCGTCGTCTTCGGTGCCGGCGGCGTCGGCGTCGCGGTGGGGGTGGCAGTGGGTGTCGGCTCGGGGGTGGGCGTCGGCGTGGGCGTGGGAGTGGGGGTCGGCGTCGGGGGCGGCTCGGGGGTGAGCACCACCGGCTTCGGCGAGGGCTCGTGCTTCGGCGATGCGGGTGCCGACGTCCCGGGCTGCGCGAGCGGTGCCGAAGACGACGGCTCGGCGGCCTCCGTCGCCGGGTGGCTGTCGTTCGCCAGGGCCAGCGCGACCGCGGCGGCGGCCACCGCGACGACACCGGCCGCGATGCCCGCCTTCACCGGCGCCCCGAGCCCCTCCGCGGCCGCAGCACCGCCCGCCGCACCGCCCGCGCCGCCGGACGAGGCGCCGGACGACCCGGTGGCCGCCGCGGCGGCACCCACGGCTCCGGCCCCGGCGCCGCCGGCCGCGATGCCGAGGGCCTTGGCGTACCCGGCGGCCCCGAACCAGCCGATGACCGCGACCGGGACGACACCGGGGATACCGCTCGCGACCTCTTCGATCTGCGCCGCCGCCAGCCGGCACCGGGCGCACTCCTCCAGGTGCTTGCGCAGGCCCCGTTCGGCTCGGATGCGCAGCTTGCGGCGAGCGTAGGTGCCGAGCTGGTCGGCGTAGCGGGCACACTCCTCGTCGTCGGTGAGGGTGGTGCTGACGTGTGCCTGGAGGTAGGCCTGCTTCAGGCCCTCGCGGGCGCGGCTGGCCAGCACCCGGGTGCCGTTGGCGTCCAGCCCGAACAGGACGGCCACCTCGCTCGGCGACTCGTCCTCGACCTCGGTGTGCCACAGCACGGCCTGCCAGCGCTCGGGCAGCGAGCGGAAGGCCCGCATCGCCATGGACCGCTCGGCCTCGTGCATCGCGCGCACCTCGGCACCGAGGACCAGAGCGGCGTCGTCGGACACCTCCGAGGCCCGCGCGGCCGTCTGCGCGAAGGCGGCGAAGTCGTCGACGAGTTGCTCGCGCCGGGCGGACCTGGTCCAGTGCGCGGCCACGCGTCGTACGGAGGTCAGCAGATAGGCACGCACGGCGTGCTCGGGCCCCGAACCGCCGCGTACGGCCTGCAGCGTCCGGGCGAAGACCTCGGCCGTGAGGTCGTCGGCGGTGTGTCCGTCGCGGCAGCAGGTGCGGGCATACCGTCGTACGGCGTCCGCGTGCCGCCGGTACAGCTCCTCGTACGCGGAGTCGTCGCCGCCGCGCATCCGCTCGATCAGCTCGCCGTCGGCGGGCGGCGTCTCCCGGGGCGGGGGCAGCACGCTCCCCCCGCGCTGGGCGGGCACGCTCCGGTCGCCCGGCCCGCCGAAGGACGCGGCGCGACCGCCCTGACTCGGCACCTGGGGCGCGGTCGGCCCGACGGCCTTCGCGTCACCGTCACCGCCGGACTCGTCCCACCCGTCAACGCTCATCGCGGAAAGCCCCCGACGCCGGCCCAGCCCAATCCGTCACCGGCTCAGAGTGCCACACCGTCTTTTGCCCAAGGACCCCTCGCACACCCCATCCACTCATCCGAGCGGACTTGTCCCCACGGCGTCCGGGAACCCACCCGAAAGAGCTGCCGAGAGCGACCGGCACTGTTCACACCGGCGACAGCAACCGCCGGCGAGGTGCCCCGCCGGGCGGGGCCACCCGCGCCCGTCCGCGACGGTCGCGCGGTCGGGTGCGGGTGGGACCCCTGAGGCCGCCGGAGGCGAAGCCGGGGCGAGCCGTACGCGGCTACGCCGGCCGCGAGCGCAGCCCCTCCAGCAGGATGTCCAGCAACCGCGCGGACGCCGCGGCCTGCTGCGCCGCGTCCGGCAGCGACGGCGCCGCCGTGGCGATCACGAGCAGCACGTCGGACACGGACACGTCCGCGCGCAGCTCACCCGCCGCCCGCGCCCGGTCCACCAACTGCCCGACCACCTCGAGCAGCGCCCCGGCCGCGGTGCCGTCGGCCACGACCGCGGCCTCGTCCGCCACCAGCCGCAGCTCACCGGCTGCCGGTTGCGTCCGCTGCTGAGGCACCCGGGCCTCTTCGACGGCGCCGGCCGAACCCTCCGCGTCGGCCGAACCGGCGGAGCCCACCCGCAGCACCTGCGGGGGCAGCAACCGTCCGGCCCCCGACGCCACGGACGTCCGCAGGAACCGGGACAGCGCCGACCACGGCTCGTCCTCCTGCCCGAGCGCGGTCCGCGCCTGCTCGGTCAGCCGCGCGGTCTCCTCCTCGGCGATCCGCCGGACCAGCACGTCCTTGCTGGGAAAGCGCCGGTACACCGTGCCGACCCCGACCCGTGCGCGCCGCGCCACGTCCTCCATCGGCGCGCCGTACCCCAGCTCGCCGAACACCTCACGCGCCGCACGCAGCACGTGCTCCAGATTGCGCTGTGCGTCCACGCGCAGCGGCGTCGTGCGCGGCCCGTCCGCGCGTCCGTTGCCCGCCGCCGCGCTCACCATCCCGCCACCGGGCGCGATGGCGGCTGCAGATGACCAATGCGTGTCCTGAACATGCATGTGTTCCCCCGGTAATGACGTCTCCCCCCGGAGACTCTCCCCGCCACTGAACGCGAAGTGCGCGGAACTGGCGTCGGTCTCGACCGGAACCGCCCGTCGCGGGCCCGATCGACCACATTCCCTACACTCCGTCGACACACGAACATAGTTGAGAGGGAGTCAATTCAGAAGGGGCAGGTTCCGCACTGTGCGCCCCTCGATCGGAGTACGGGTCGCGTACGTCCCGATTCCGCACCTTCACGCCCCCTCGTCCGCCCCCGCTGACCTGGTCCCTTTCGTCCCGCCCGGCCGCCGCCGCCGGCCCCGCGCCGACCCGGCCGCCGGTCACACAAATTGTCGGGGCTGTGGACAAACAACAGCGCCGGGTGCGTCATGGGATGGTGAAGGAACGTGCGCGCATTCTGGTTGTCGGCGGCGGCTACGTCGGGATGTACACGGCCCTGCGCCTGCAGCAGAAGCTGAAGGGGGAGCTGAGGCGGGGTGCCGTCGAGATCACCGTAGTCAGTCCCGACCCGTACATGACGTATCAGCCGTTCCTCCCCGAGGCGGCCGCCGGTTCGATCTCCCCTCGCCATGTCGTCGTACCGCTGCGCCGCGTCCTGGACCAGTGCCACGTCGTCATCGGCGAGGTGACCTCCGTCGACCACACGGTGCGCACCGCCGCCGTCACCACGCTCGCCACGGGCGAGGAGGGCAGGGCGGCCGAACTCCTCCGCTACGACGAACTGGTGCTCGCCCCCGGCTCGGTCTCCCGCACGCTGCCCATCCCCGGCCTCGCCGAGTACGGCATCGGATTCAAGACCGTCGAAGAGGCCATCGGCCTGCGCAACCACGTCATCGAGCAGATGGACATCGCCTCCTCCACCCGCGACCCCGCGATCCGGGACGCCGCCCTCACCTTCGTGTTCGTGGGCGGCGGCTACGCGGGCGTGGAGGCGCTCGGTGAGCTGCAGGACATGGCCCGCTACACCGCGCGCTACTACCACAACGTCCGCCCCGAGGACATGAAGTGGATCCTCGTGGAGGCCTCCGACCGCATCCTCCCCGAGGTCGGCCCGGAGATGGGCCGCTACACCGTCACCCAGCTGCGCCGCCGCAACATCCAGGTCCTGCTCGACACCCGCCTGGACTCCCTCGCCGACCGCGTCGCCGTCCTCAGCGACGGCCAGCGTTTCCCGACCCGCACCCTCGTGTGGACCGCCGGGGTCAAGCCGCACCCGCTGCTCGCCGCCACCGATCTGCCGCTCACCGCCCGCGGCCGCCTCAAGTGCACCGCCCAGCTGACCGTCGACGGCGTGGAGCACGCCTGGGCGGCCGGCGACGCGGCGGCCGTCCCGGACGTCACCGCGGCCGAGCCCGGCACCGAGACCGCCCCCAACGCCCAGCACGCCGTCCGCCAGGCCAAGGTCCTCGGCGACAACATCGTCCACGCGCTGCGCGGCGAGCCCCTGGAGACGTACGCGCACAAGTACGTCGGCTCGGTCGCCTCGCTCGGCCTGCACAAGGGCGTCGCCCAGGTCTACGGGCGCAAGCTGAAGGGCTACCCTGCCTGGTTCATGCACCGCGTCTACCACCTCAGCAGGGTGCCCACCTTCAACCGAAAGGCCCGCGTGCTGGCGGAATGGACCCTGGCCGGGCTCTTCAAACGGGAGATCGTCTCGCTCGGTTCGCTCGAACATCCTCGAGCGGAGTTCGAACTCGCGGCCGGTGGAAAGCCTCCTCACAGCCCGTCGGACGACCCGAAGGGGTCGTCCTGACGGGACCGAGGAACTCCACGGACCGCCGAGGCGTCTGACGGATGTCGCCGCGGCCCGCCGCCTGCCAGACTGCCCACGTCCTCTGACGGCCCACCCGCCCGCCCTCAGCACCCACGAGGCTCTTCCCACAGTGAACTTCACGCGCTGGAGCGCCCGGCTCCCCGGAACGCAGCGCCGCGCCGCAGCGCGGACCGAGACCCCGGTCTCCCCGGACCGGCGGGGGGAAGGCTCCGTGCCCGCGGCCCGCGCCGAACAGCGGACCCACGAGACACCCCCGGTGCTCGCCGTCGACGAACTGCCCGCGCGCGACGTCCTCGACCGCGTTCCGGCCCTCGTCGCCCTGGTCCATGGCCCCGACCACCGCATCGACTACGTCAACGACGCCTACACGGCGGCCTTCGGAGCCCGGCCGGGCGGCGCACCCGCGCGTGAGGCGCTGCCCGAACTCGCCGAACTGGGCCTGCTCCCGCTCCTCGACCAGGTGCTGCGCAGCGGCAAGCCCCGCACACTGAAGTCCCGCAAGGCCGTCGACGGCCGCTCGTACACCTTCACCTGCACCCCCGTCGCCGAGGACGGCGACCGCGACGGCGGCGTCCTCGTCTTCGCCACCGACGTCACCGACCACGCCGAGGCCGCCGAACGCCTGCGCGCCAGCGAGCGCCGCCAGCGCGAGACGGCGGTGACCCTGCAGCGCTCTCTCCTCCCGCAGGAGCTGGAACAGCCCGACGACCTGCGGATCGCCGCCACCTATCAGCCCGGCGGCACCGAGGCCGCGGTGGGCGGCGACTGGTACGACGTCATCACCCTCGGCGGCGGCCGCACGGCCCTGGTCATCGGCGACGTCATGGGCCGGGGCGTGCGGGCGGCGGCGGTCATGGGCCAGCTGCGCACCGCCGTCCGCGCCTACGCCCGCCTCGACCTGCCCCCGCACGAGGTCCTGCAACTCCTCGACGGACTCGCCGCCGAGATCGACGCCAACCAGATCGCCACCTGCGCGTACGCCGTCCACGACCCGAACGAGGGCCGGCTGGTGTACGCCTCCGCCGGCCACCTGCCGATCCTGGTCCGCGACGAGAACGGCACGGTCTCCCGGGCCGACGAGCCGACGGGCCCGCCGCTCGGCACCGGCGGCTGGATGCACGCCTCGGGCGCCGTCGCGCTCGGCCCCGGCGCCACGGCGGTCCTCTACACCGACGGCCTGGTCGAGCGCCGGGACGAGGACCTGGACGAGGGCATCGCCGCGCTCGCAAGGGCCCTCGCCGGCGCGACGGGCACCCCGCAGGTCGTCTGCGACCGCCTGGTCCGCTCGGCCGGCGTCACCGCCGACCACGACGACGACGTGGCCGTCCTCGTCCTCCAGCACCCGGCACGTACGGGCCCCGAGAGCGACCTCTTCCGCAACGCGGCCCTGGAACTCCTCGGCGGCGTAGAGGCGGCCCCCCGCGCGCGTGCCTTCGCCTCCGGTGTCCTCACCAGCTGGCGCTTCCCCGCCGAGCTGCACGACCTGGGCGTCCTCGCCACCAGCGAACTGGTCGCCAACAGCCTCCAGCACGGCACCCCGCCCATGCGGCTCCGGCTCCGCCGCACCGACCGCCGGCTGATCATCGAGGTGACGGACGGCGACGATCACCTCCCACGCCGCCGCCGCGCGGAGCCCGGCGACGAGTCCGGCCGTGGCATCGCGATCGTGGCGACGATCGCCTCCAGCTGGGGTTCGCGAAGAACACCGGGCGGGGGCAAAGCGGTCTGGTGCGAGTTCGTCCTGCCGAAGGGCCAGACGCCGTAGGGGGCCGGCCCTTCGGCATGGGGCCCCTAGGCGGCCAGTGTCTCCGCAGGTGCCTCGCCCCGGGCGATCACGCGGCTGGTGCGCAGCCACGGCTGATCCTGCACATCCGTGAGCCGTCGGCCCAGGCGCAGGGCGAGCACCGTGATCCCCAGGGAGAACAGCAGGAACGTCACGATGTACGGCGCGTGCAGCGAGGCTCCCATGGGCCCGCCCACGGCCGGACCGACCGCCAGAGCCAATTGCTTGACCAGCGCGAACGCCGAGTTGTACTGCCCGGCCATGCCCTCCGGCGCCAGATCGGCGACCAGCGGCGCGACCGTCGGCGACAGCATCGCCTCTCCCAGCCCGAACAGGGCGTACGTCGACACGAACGCGGCCGTCGCCATCTCCTGGCTGCCGTGGCCCAGCCCCGCGTACCCGGCGGCCAGCCAGGCCACGGCCCAGATCAGCCCGACCCCGGCGATCACCCGGGAGCGCCGACGCCGCTCCACGAACTTCAGGACGGCGAACTGGGCGACCACGATCATCAGCGTGTTCGCGGCCAGCGCCGTGCCCAGCGCGGAGGTGGATATCCCGGCCGCCTCCACGCCGTACGCGCTCAGGCCCGACTCGAACTGGCCGTAGCAGGCGAAGAACAGCACGAAGCCCAGCACGGACAGCTGCACCATCGCCCGGTTCCCGAGCAGCTCCTTCCAGCTGCCCCTCGCCGACCGCGCGGGAGCGTCCTCCATCCGCGGCGAGTGCGGCATCCGCACCGTCGTCATCATCACGGCCAGCAGCAGGAACATCGCCGCCTCGATCGCGAACAGCAGCGTGAACGAGGACACGCGCGTGGTGTCGACGAGGTGACCCCCGATGAGACCACCGACACCGAGCCCCAGGTTCTGCAGGAAGAACTGCATCGCGAACGCCCGCGACCGCGTGTCCGCCGACGAGCAGTCCACGATCATCGTCGCCAGCGCCGGCTGCATCACGGCCTGTCCGGCACCCAGCGCCGCCGAGGACAGCAGCACCGTGGCGGCGCTGCCCGCGAGTCCGAGGCTCAGCGCGCCCAGAGCGGCGGTCACCAGGGCGGCGAGCAGGACCGGCAGCGGGCCGCGCCGCACGATCGCCCGGCCGGCGAACGGCAGCACGATCAGCGCGGCCACGGCGAAGACGGCGAGCACGAGTCCCGCCGTCATGGCCCCCAGGCCCCGCACCTGCGCCACGTAGACGTACAGGTAGGGGACCGTGAAGCCGAGCCCGAACGCACTGAGTGCGTTGCCCACGTGGATCCGGCGCATCGCTGCGCCCATCGCCCTGGTCACGTTCACCTCTCTCACTAGTTAGACCTGAAGACTTCAAAGCTAAAGTTCGAAGCTAAAGAGTACACAGTGAAGGACTTCAAGGCAAAGGGCTTGCGTGCGATACTGCGGCCATGGCCGACACCCCCGGCGTCACAGAGCCGACACTCGAAGAACAGATCGCCGCGTACCAGCGCGAGTTCCAGGACCTCGATCCCCAGGTCGAGAAGATCGTGTCGGCGTTGTCCCGGCTCAACCGCCGGATGAACGTCGCCTACGGTCGCCAGACCGCCGCCCTCGGCATCAGCAACGCCGAGTGGGAGGTCCTCAAGGCGCTCGTCCTCTCGGGCGCGCCCTACCGGCTGGGCCCCAGCGACCTCGCCAAGCGACTCGGCCTCACCCCGGCCGCGATGACCCACCGGATCGACCGCATGGTCACCGAGGGGCTGGTCACCCGGGAGCGCGACGAGTCCAACCGGGTCCGGGTCATCGTCGAGCTGACGCCCGAGGGCCGCGAGAAGTGGCTGGAGGCGATGCACATGGCGACCGTCTTCGAGGAGGACCTGCTCCAGGACCTGACGCCGACGGAGCGCGCGGTGCTCGGCGAGGTCCTGACCCGGCTCCTGCGCAGGGTGGAACACGCCCAGCCGGACGCCGGCGGCCGGCTCACCGACCTCGACTGAGACCGACGAAAAGATCTTGACAGGGGGTGCTTGACACGCCCCTGCTGCCTCCGTAAAGTTCTCCGGGTTGCCACGGGGCCGTAACGGTTCTGCGGTGACACCTCAGCCGCCTCGAGCGGCAACCTCACACCACCAGCACGATCGCCCGAGCGGGTTGATTTCGGCTTGCCCGAATTCAATTCGAATAGGGACTCGGCGGCCCGATTGGGAATCGCCGGGCGGATCCGCTAAGGTTTGAGACGTCGGAACGGCCCAACAGCCGGGAAGACAAACCCCCCTGACTGGGAGTCAGACGCCGAAAGGATCTGATAGAGTCGGAACCGCCGGAAAGGAAA
>NZ_JBVIIT010000043.1:0-48103 GCF_055569615.1 Streptomyces sp. NPDC031379
ACCCCCCCTCCCCCCTCCCCCTCCCCCTCCCCCCCCCCCCCCACAACCACCCCCCCCCCCCCCCCCCCCCCCCCCCCCCCCCCCCCCCCCCCCCCCCCCCCACGTCTTCGATACCGGGGTCAGCGGCCCTTCGGCATCCGCATGCCCTTGGGCATGGGCCCCTTGGGCAGCGGCATGTTGCTCATCAGGTCGCCCAGGGCGCGCAGCCGGTCGTTGGTGGCCGTCACCTGGGGGCCGGTCAGCACGCGCGGGAACTTCAGCATGGTCGTGCGCAGCTTCTTCAGCTCGACCTGGCCCTCGCCGGTGCCGACGATCAGGTCGTGCACCGGTACGTCCGCGACGATACGGCTCATCTTCTTCTTCTCGGCGGCCAGCAGGCTCTTCACCCGGTTCGGGTTGCCCTCGGCGATCAGCACGATGCCGGCCTTGCCGACCGCCCGGTGCACCACGTCCTGGCTGCGGTTCATCGCCACCGCGGGGGTGGTCGTCCAGCCCCGGCCGATGTTGTCCAGCACGGCTGCCGCGGCACCCGGCTGGCCCTCCATCTGGCCGAAGGCGGCCCGCTCGGCCCGGCGGCCGAACACGATCGCCGTCGCCAGCAGGGCGATCAGCAGACCGAAGATGCCCAGATAGATCGGGTGGCCGATCAAGAAGCCGATCGCGAGGAAGACAGCGAGGGTGCCGATGCCGACGGCCGCGAGTACAAGACCGATCTTCTTGTCGGCCTTGCGGGTCATCTTGTACGTAAGGGCGATCTGCTTCAGTCGCCCTGCGTTCGCGGCGTCCGCCGCGGTTTCCTTCCTCGCCATGCCACGAAGTCTACGTGGCTCCGGGAGTGCCGACGACGGCAGTGCCCGGCGGGAAGGGCGTCAGGAGCGGGTGGCGGCGCGCTCCAGGACACGCTGCGCCTCGACCCGGTCCTTGGCACGGCGGCGGTCCTCCAGGACGGAGGTCCAGGCGTTGCGGCGGGCGGTGCGCTGGCCGCCGCTCATGAGCAGGGACTCGACGGCACGGAGGGCGTCGGTGAAGGACGGGATGGCGGTGGCGCGGACGGGCGCGGCCTGCATGATCGGGGTCCCCCCTCTTCGTGATGTACGGGGCGTGATACCAGAGTCACTGATTGGTGTTACCAGGGCGTGACCGACCGGTCAAACGCTGATGAAGCCTTGATGGGGCCGGTGAAACGCCGACGCGGCCCCGAGGGTCGCCCTCATCAGCGAGGACGGTCGGGACCGCGTCGTCTCGGCCATTACTGGCCAGTAATTACTTGTGCGCGAATTCACACGCTCGGCTCACACGGCCTGGACCGCGATGTACGCACCACGCTTCTCGATCGCCATCTGGTACAGGCGTCCGGCGCGGTACGAGGAGCGGACCAGCGGACCGGACATCACGCCGGAGAAGCCGATCTGCTCGGCCTCCTCCTTCAGCTCCACGAACTCCTGCGGCTTCACCCAGCGCTCCACCGGGTGGTGCCGGACGGAGGGGCGCAGGTACTGGGTGATGGTGACCAGCTCGCAGCCGGCGTCGTGCAGCTGCTTGAGCGCCTCGCTGACCTCTTCGCGGGTCTCGCCCATGCCGAGGATCAGGTTGGACTTGGTGACCAGGCCGTAGTCGCGGGCCTCGGTGATGACCTTCAGGGAGCGCTCGTAGCGGAAGCCGGGGCGGATGCGCTTGAAGATCCGCGGGACCGTCTCGACGTTGTGCGCGAAGACCTCGGGGCGGGCGGAGAAGACCTCCGCGAGCTGCTCGGGGACCGCGTTGAAGTCGGGGGCCAGCAGCTCCACCTTCGTCCGGCCGCCCTCGCGGTCCGCGGTCTGCCGGTGGATCTGGCGCACGGTCTCGGCGTACAGCCAGGCGCCGCCGTCCTCCAGGTCGTCGCGGGCGACGCCGGTGATGGTGGCGTAGTTCAGGTCCATGGTGACCACGGACTCGCCGACGCGGCGCGGCTCGTCACGGTCCAGCGCCTCGGGCTTGCCGGTGTCGATCTGGCAGAAGTCGCAGCGCCGGGTGCACTGGTCGCCGCCGATGAGGAAGGTCGCCTCGCGGTCCTCCCAGCACTCGTAGATGTTCGGGCAGCCGGCTTCCTGGCAGACCGTGTGCAGGCCCTCGCTCTTCACGAGGTTCTGCATCTTCGTGTACTCGGGGCCCATTTTCGCCCGGGTCTTGATCCACTCGGGCTTGCGCTCGATGGGGGTCTGGCTGTTGCGGACCTCCAGGCGCAGCATCTTGCGTCCGTCGGGTGCGACTGCGGACACGACCGGCTCCCTGCTGTTTGCTTGCGTAGTCTTCGATTCTTCGGCGTGGACCAGCCTACGCCCGTGTTAATTGCGCCCTGCCGCTGAGACCAACCTCGCCGTCGCAGGGTGCATTCCCCCGATCGGGTCAGGCGGAGGCCGGCTCGATCACCCGCGGCTTCAGGTCCGCGTTCTCCAGCACGTCCTTCAGGTGCCGTTCGGCCACGGGCAGGACCTCGGCGATGGTCACGTCGCGGCCCAGCTCGTGCGCGAGGGAGGTCACACCCGCGTCGCGGATGCCGCAGGGGATGATCTTGTCGAAGCTGGACGTGTCCGGATTCACGTTCAGCGCGAAGCCGTGCATGGTGACGCCCTTGGCGACCCGGATGCCCATGGCGCAGATCTTGCGGTCCTCGCGGCGCTGGCCGGCGTTGGAGGGGGCGTACTCGGGGCCGTTCAGCCGCGGGTCGAACTCCTCGTCGGTGAGCCGGGGGTCGAAGTCGAGCGAGAGTCCGCCGAGGGCCGGACGCTGCTCCACCGGGTCGCCGAGGACCCACACGCCCGCGCGGCCCTCCACCCGGCTGGTCTCGACGCCGAACTCCGCGCAGACCCGGATCATGACCTCTTCGAGGCGGCGCAGGTGCGCGACCACGTCCACCGGGCGCGGGAGCTTCTGGATCGGGTAGCCGACCAACTGGCCGGGGCCGTGCCAGGTGATCTTGCCGCCGCGGTCCACGTCGACGACCGGGGTGCCGTCCAGCGGGCGCTCGCTGTCGTCGGTGCGCCGGCCGGCCGTGTACACGGGGGGATGCTCCAGCAGCAGCACGGTGTCCGGGACCTCGTCGGCGAACCGGGCCGCGTGCACCCGGCGCTGCTCGTCCCAGGCCTCCTGGTACTCGACGGCATCCGCACCGAACCCCATGCGGACGAACCGCAACTCACTCACGGCAAGCGCCTCCCTCAGCGACCGGTGTGCCAGGCACGTAACGCGCCCACGCCACTGTACGTCCGGCCGGCTCACGTCAGCCCTGCGGGCGTTCCTCACACGATCGGATGAATGTACGGGGAAGTTTGCGATCGTCTGCTCACTCTCCGCTACATTCGCGCCGTTCGTGAGGCCATAAGGGCTGCTCAAAGGCAATCCGGGCACTTCAGAGGCCCGGAAGGCAGGAGACCGCACCGCAGATGACGGACCGACCCGCGCAGCGCACCCCCAACCGCCAGCTCGCCGCGCTCATCGCAGAAGCGGGGTTCTCCAACGCGGGTCTGGCTCGTCGCGTCGACCAGCTCGGCCTCGAGCACGGGCTGGACCTCAGATACGACAAGACCTCGGTCACCCGCTGGCTGCGCGGACAGCAGCCGCGCGGTACGACCCCCGCCCTGATCGCCGAGGTGTTCACCCGCCGGCTCGGACGCCGGCTCACCGCCCAGGATCTCGGCCTGGACGCCTGTGCGCCGGTGTACGCCGGGCTGGAGTTCGCGGCCACCCCGGAGGAGGCCGTCGATATCGTCAGCGGGCTGTGGCGCAAGGACTCCGGCAGCCACGCCGAACTGCGCAAGATCGCGTTCACCCCGGCGGGGCTCGTCGTGCCCAGCCGGGACTGGCTGATCGGCAAGTCGGACGACAAGGTGGCCCGGGAACCGGCCCCCCGGGTGCCCGCGCAGGCCCGGCCCGGCGCGGCCAAGGCCCAGCCGGTCCCCCCGCCGCGGGTCCGCGGGCACGCGGACCGCGGCCCCGGACACAAGGTCACCGGCGGCGACATCGCCGCGCTGCGCTCGGTCGGCGAGCTGTTCCGCACCCTCGACGACCGGTTCGGCGGCGGTCACGCCCGGCAGGCCCTGGTGCGCTACCTGGAGCACGAGTGCGAGCCGATGCTCCGCGGCAGCTACGACGAGCAGACCGGCCGCCGTCTGTTCGCGGCCGCCTCCGACCTGACCCGGCTCGCGGGCTGGACGTCGTACGACATCGCCGCGCACGGACTCGCCCAGCGCTACTTCGTCCAGGCCCTGCGGCTCGCCCAGGCGGCCGGCGACCGGGCCTACGGCTCCTACGTCCTGGTCACCATGAGCCGCCAGGCCGTGTATCTGGGCCACGGCCGGGAGGCCGTGCAGCTGGCCCGGGTCGCGCAGCAGGGGGTCGGCTCCGGTGCCCCGCCGGTGGTCCAGGCGCTGCTGCACGCGTCCGAGGCGAGGGCGCACGGGGTCCTGGGCGAGGTGCGGGCGTGCACAGCGGCGCTGGTCCGGGCCGAGCGCGCCCTGGAGGTGGCCCGGCCCGGGGACGACGTGCCGTACTGGGCCAAGTTCTTCGACGAGGCCCAGCTCGCCGACGAACTGGGGCACTGCCACCGGGATCTGCAGCAGTTCCGGGCCGCCGCCCAGCACGCCGAGCGCTCCCTGCAGCTCCGCGCCCCCTCCTACGCCCGCAGCCGCCTGTTCTGCCGGATCGTCCTCGCCACCGCCCGCCTCGGCCTCGGTGAACTCGACCAGGCCTGCGCGCTGGCGGCGGAAGCCGCCGGCCAGGCGGTGGAGATGCGGAGCGCTCGCGCGATCGAGTACGTCAAGGACTTCGAACGGCGCCTCGAGCCCTACCGGGACGCGGCACCGGTGCGCGGCTACCGGGAGAAGGTGGCGGCCCTGGGCTGAGCGGGGGACCGCACCGGCGGTCGCCGGCGGTGGGGAACCGGGCGCGGGTCGCGGTGTCCGCCCTCCCGGCCCCCGGCACCGCCGGCGGCGCCGTCGGTCTCAGGCGGCCCTCGGCAACGTCCCCGCGGGTTCGGCCCTGTGCATCGAGCCGCCCGCGCCCAGGTCCGCGAGGATCGCCGCGGTGGCCCGGTGGGCCGAGTGCAGGGCGCCCTGGACCGTGCTGGTGTCCCGGTGGTCGCCGCAGACGTACAGCCCGGCCAGCAGCCGTACCGGCCGGCGCAGATCGTGCGGCGGACGCATCGTCGGGACCGCCTCCGGCGTGTGGTGGACGGCCAGCGTCTCCCAGCGGCGCGTCGAGGTGCCGTAGAGCCGGGAGAGGTGGATGCGGACCGCCGTGTCCACGGCCTCCGGCGGGGTGCCCAGCACCGTCGAGGAGATCAGCACCCGGCCGCCCGGCGCCCGGCTCGGGTCCACGTTGCTGATCACCGCCGTGTGCGCCACCGGGCCGCCGCGGTCGGCGTCCAGCAGCAGGGAGGTGCCGGTCGAGAAGGCCGGCGCCGGGTCGTCGGTGGTGTGGTGCACCACGGTCACCGGGTGGAAGTCCGGCACCCTGAGCCCCGGCAGCAGCTCCGCCGCGGCGCGCGCGTCGGTCGCCAGCAGCACCGCCCGGCAGCGGACCTCGCCGTGCTCGGCGGTGGTCACCTTGGTCGTGGACACGGAGGTGACCCGCACCCCGGTGTGCACGGTGCCGGGCGGCAGCGCCCGGGCCAGCAGCTCCGGCAGCATCTCCGCGCCGCCCTCCGGCACGCCCAGCCGCCCGCTCGCGAAGGCGCGCAGCGCCAGGTCGGCACACCGGCTGGAGGTGGTCAGCTCCGGGTCGCACAGCAGCGCGGCGAGCAGCGGACGCAGGAAGCCGTCGATGGTGCGGGCCGGCACCCCGCGCCGGGCGAGGGCCTGGGCGGCGGGCATCTCGGGGCGGGCCAGGATGCGTTCGACGGGGGTCGCCGCGATCCGACCCAGCGCGGCGCCGAGCCGGGCCTGGTCCACCGCGCCGCCCATCGGCGTACCGGTCCGGCCGGGTGTGGCCGCCGCCCCCCTGGGGGCGCTTGCGAGGGCGCGCACCACATGGAGTGCGCCCCGTGCGCCCCTTGCGCTCCCTCCGGCCGCCGGCGCGCCCGCGCGCTGGCTGCGTCCGTCGCGGTGCAGCAGGACGCCCGGCGCGAAGCGGCGCAGCGTCAGGGCGTCCAGGCCGGGGGTCAGGCGCAGTTCCGGGTAGGACGTGGACAGCAGCTGTCCGATGCGGTCGAGCCGGAAACCGTCGACCTTCTCCGTGGACATACGGCCGCCGACGTAGGGGGCGGCCTCCAGCACCGCGGTCGTGATCCCTGCTCCGGTCAGCCGGTGAGCCGCCGAGAGTCCGGCGATCCCTGCTCCCACGATGACGACGTCCACCTGGTACACGGGCTCAAGCACGAGGCCCCTCCTGTGGTTGCGCGGCCGGTGGAGACGTCATGCCCCCAACGGGCTCCAGCGATACCCGAGTTCGGCTCGAGGTTAGGGCCGCGACTGGTCAGGAACAGTCGCGCATCGGCAGGGCACGGTCGCATAGAGGTCGCATACGGTCACAAGAGATCTCAGGAGATCGCAGGACATCCCTGGCGTACGTCAGGCGGCCCGTACCGCTTCCTCGATGCCCGGAAACGCGAACCGGAAACCGGACTCCAGCAGCCGCCTGGGCACCACCCGTTGACTGCCCAGCACATCCCCGGCCATCTCGCCCAGCACCCTCCGCAGCACCGGCGCGGGCACCGGGAACAGCGCCGGCCGGTGCAGCACCCGCGCCATCGCCTCGGTGATCTCACGGTTCGTCAGCGGCTGGGGCGCCGTCAGATTGAACGGCCCGGACAGCGCCTCGCCGTCGACGAGATGCCGGATCGCGGCCACCTCGTCGTGCAGCGCGATGTACGACCAGAACTGCCGGCCGTCGCCCAGACGCCCCCCGAGCCCCGCCCGGAACAGCGGGAACAGCCGCCCCCAGGCCCCACCGCCCCGCGCCACGACCAGCCCGGTGCGCAGGAACACCGTCCGTACGCCCGCCTCCTGAACGGGCGCCGCCGCCTCCTCCCACTCCACGCACAGCCTCGGCAGGAACCCGTCACCCGGCGGGGCGCTCTCGTCCACCACCCGGTCGCCGGTCTCCCCGTAGAAGCCGATCGCGCTGCCGTTCAGGAACACCCGGGGCGGCTCCGGCAGCGTGGCCGCCGCCTCGGCCAGCGCGGCCGTGCCCAGCACCCGGCTGTCCCGGATCAGCCGTTTGTACTCCGGAGTCCAGCGCCGGTCGCCCACCCCGGCCCCGGCCAGGTTGACCACCACGTCACAGCCGATCAGCCCGGCCGCGTCCACGTACTGCCGAGCGGGGTCCCAGCGGACCTCGTCCGGGCCCCGGGGCGCCCGGCGCACCAGACGCACCACCTCGTGCCCGTCCGCGGTCAGGGACCGCACCAGAGCGCTGCCGATCAGACCGGAGGCACCGGCCACCGCGATTCGCGAACGTTCCATGACCCCAGCATGACGGCACGGGCGGGACGCAACGCGCTGGGACCCCGGCCGAGCCCGCCGTAGGGTGATCGTCATGCCGGAGCCGCACATACGCACCGCCCGCCTCGACGACGACGCGGAACTGTCCGTCCTCGACCGTGCCACCTGGTCCACCCTGCACGCGGTGATGCCCGAGCCGCAGCCGCCGTACGACCCCTTCTTCGACGAGCGCCACAGCCCGGACGACCACCTGGTCGCCGAGAGCGACGGGCACGTCGTCGGCTACATCCGCCTCGCCCACCCGACCCCGCTCGCCTCGAACGCGCACGTCCTCGCCGTCCAGGGCCTCGCCGTCGCCGAGAAGGCGCGCGGGCGGGGCGTCGGGCGCGCGCTGGTCCGGGCCGCCGTCGAGGAGGCACGCCGGCGCGGTGCGCGGCGCCTGACCCTGCGCGTCCTCGGCCACAACGCGCCGGCCCGCACGCTCTACGCGTCCGAGGGCTTCGCCGTCGAGGGCGTGCTGCCCGAGGAGTTCCACCTGGACGGCCGGTACGTCGACGACGTCCTCATGGGCCGTCGGCTGTGAACCCCGTGCAGGGGCCGTCGCCGGCCGGCCCCGACCGCCGGCCCTAGGAGTCGACCAGTTCGCCCGTGTCCACCGCCGCCGTCTCCAGGGCCGCGCGCCGGGCGTCGCCCGCCACCTCGGAGGCCGTCAGCACGTACCCCGTCTCGGCGTCGGAGGTGGAGCGGGCGAAGACCACCCCGAACACCTTGCCGTCCGTGGTCAGCAGCGGGCCGCCGGAGTTGCCCGGCCGTACCGTGGAGCGGATCGAGTAGATCTCCCGGGTGACCGCGCGGTCGTTGTAGATGTCCCGGCCGGTCGCCCGCACCCGGTTCGCCACCGTCGCCGCCTGCAGGTTCAGGTTCCCGTCCTGCGGATAGCCCGCCACCACCGCCGAGTCCCCGCGGACCGCACTCGTGTCGAACCGCAAGCGCGGGGCACGCAGCTGCGGCACGTACAGCACCGCCACGTCCCGCTCGGGGTCGAAGAGCACCACCCGGGCCTCGTACGGCCGCCCGACCCCGCCCACCCGCACGCTCGGCCGGTCGATGCCCGCCACCACGTGCGCGTTGGTCATCACATGCCGCGCGGCGTACACGAAGCCGCTGCCCTCCCGGCCCTCGGTGCCCGAGGCGCCCTCGATCTTCACCGTGCTCAGCCTGGCGGCGTTCGCCGCGGCCGGAGTGACGCTGTCGCCGGTGGGCCGGGCCACCCGGGCCGTCGACTCGTTCTCGAACGGGTTGAAGACCTGCGGGAAACCCGCCTCGGTCAGCGCCGACGTGGCCCGCGAGAACCACGCGGGCGTGGTCTGCGGCATCGCCTGCTGCACCGTGCCCAGCAGCGCCGAGTTCCGGATCGCCGTCGTCATGGTCTGCGACGGGGCCGCGCCCAGCACGCTCGCCGCCACCCACGCCACGATCAGCACCGCGACCGAGTTGGCCGCCGCACCCCCGATCCCGTCCGCCACCCGCAGCGGTCCCCGGTCCAGCTCGCCGCGCAGCCGCAGCGCCAGCCGGCCCGCCAGCTCGTGCCCCACCGCCGCCGGCACCAGCACCGTCAGCACCGCGAGCACCGTCGCCTGCGCCGAGCCGCGCTCCACCAGACCCGTCACCCACGGCAGCACCCACACACCGACGACCGCACCGCCGACGAACCCGGCCAGGGACACGCATCCGGCCACCAGCCCGCGCCGGTAACCCGACACCGCGTAGACGAGCATCACCAGCACAAGCACCAGGTCGAGCAGGTCCACGGAGCCGCCTTTCTCTCGGACCCCTCAGTACGGACGGGGCGGGTCCGTTGATCAGTCACACGCACGCGAGCGGCCACCGGGCGGCGAACCGGCCACGTGTGCGTGTACCCCCAGAAACGTCCCGGACCAGGACGATGGTTCCACCAGGTGGCACAGTGCACATCGCGGTCGGGGCGCGACACCCCGAGAGTGGGATCATGCGTGTCGTCCGAAGAGCGCCGGGGCCGCCGAAACTACGAGGCGTGCAGGTCCCGGGCACCCTGCTGGTGCTGCTCGGCTGCCTGCCCGGCCTGCTGGCCTGCCTCGCGCTGGCCCTGTGCGCCCGCGGCGTGGAGCGTTCCGCCGCCGCCCGGTCCGACCGCCTCGCCGCGGCCCGGCCCCCGGCCGCCCACCGCGCCGCCCGGCCGCCCATCCTGCCCCGCTCGGCCTGGCTGGACCGCACCACCGGGCACACCCAGCCGCCCCCGCGCTACGACGACCGGGTGACCGCGGTCTTCCTGCACCACACCGACTCGCCCAACGGCTACGACTGCGCCGACGCGCCCCGCATCATCCGCCACCTGTACGCGGGCCAGACCGGCGCCCGCCGCTGGGACGACATCGGCTACAACTTCCTCGTCGACCGCTGCGGCCATATCTACGAGGGCCGCGCCGGAGGCGTCGACCGGCCCGTGACCGGCGCCCACACCCAGGGCTTCAACCACCGCACCGCCGGCATCGCCGCCCTCGGCACCTTCACCGCCGGCGTTCCCGTGCCCCGGGCCATGACCGACGCCATCGCCGCCCTGACCGCGTGGAAGCTCGGCCTCGCCGGCGTCGACCCGCAGGCCCGGGTCCGCCTGGTCTCCAGCAACGGCCTCAGCCGCTACAAGGCGGGCACCACCGTCACCCTGCCCGTGGTGGCCGGTCACGGCGACGGCTTCAGGACCAGCTGCCCCGGCGCGTCCCTCACCGCCCGCCTCCCCGAGATCCGGGCGGCCGCGGCCCGGCTGCAGGGCCGGACGCCCACAGGAACCCCCTAGGCGGCACGCAGCCCGCTCCGAGCCCCGCCCCCTACGGTCGGGGACGACACAAGCCGACCGGAGGCGGGGACCGATGAACAGCAGCCGAATCGAGTCCGCCCGTGAGCGGGCCGGCCGGACCCGGACCGCGCGCGGCCCCTGGGCGGTGGTCTGCGCGGTCGCGACCGTCGTCCTCGGCCCGGCCGCGGCCACCGCGTCCGCCTGCACCACGCGGCACGGGCCGACCCGGCCCACGCCGACGCGGTCCGCCTGCCGGCGGACACCGGCCGCGGCACCACGGCATGAGGCCGGCGGTCACTCCTTGAAACGTGCCCACAGCCGGGGATACCGCTCCGCGAGCGCCCGCTCCTTCTCGAAGTCCAGCGGCGTGCCCTCCGGCTCGGCGGGCGCCGGGGCGATGCCCAGGTCGGGCGCCACGGTGCCGGTCAGCTGCTCGTAGGCCTCGTCCGCCGCGTACCCCAGGTCCTCGCCGTCGCCGTCGATCTCCTCGTCGAACTCGTCCAGCAGCTCGGCCAGGGAGTCCGGATCGTGCAGGGCGCCCTCGAAGACCTCCCGGCCCTGGCCGATCAGCCAGCACCGGAAGAAGTCGAACGCGTCGTCGCTGCAGCCGTCCAGCAGCACCCAGGCGGCGCCCCACAGATCCCAGCGGTAGGCCCGGTTGTAGCGGGCCTCGAAGTGACGGGCGAAGTCCAGGACCAGGTCGGGGTCCAGCCGGAGCAGCCGCTCCACCAGCAGGTCGGCCTGCTCCTCGGGATCGCCCCCGGCGGCCGCGCGGGTGGCGTCGATCAGCTCCCAGAACTCCGTCTCGTCCATCACGGCACCAGCATCGGGCCTCAGCCGGTGGGCCGCACGCGGAGTACCGCGGATCGTTACCGGCGTCTCGTCACCCGGCGCCCGTGCCCCGGTACAGCGCCGCGATCCGGTCCGCGTCCGCGGCGAACCGCTCCCGCAGGCCCGCCGGTGCCAGCACCTCGGCCTCCGGGCCGAGCGCGGTCAGCTGGGTGTGCGCGACCTGCTCCGACTCCACCGGCAGGGTCACCGTCACCCATCCCCCGGCATCCGGCTCGCCCGCCCCGGCGAGCGCCTCGCGCGCGGACAGCGGATCGACGGCGTGCGGCAGCCTGCGCACACCCTCAGGGGACAGCCGTACGACGACCTCGGCACGCAGGATCGACCGCGCGAACCGCTCGGACTGCGCCGCCCAGTGTCCGGGCAGATCGAAGTCCGGGTCGCGGCCGAAGCGCTCGTCGAGGGGCTCCAGCCCGGTGAACCGGTCGATCCGGTACGTCCGGAACGAGCCGCCGCCGGCCGCCCGCGCGCACAGGTACCAGACACCCGCCTTCAGCACGAGACCGTACGGCTCCAGCGTCCGCTCCACCTCGCCGCCGCCATCCCGGGCGCTCCGCCCGCGGGGCGTCCCGGCCGCCGCCTCCGGCTCCGCGCCCGGGCGCCGGTAACGCGCGAGGACGCGTCTGTCCGCCCACACCGCCTCGGCGAGCACGGGCAGCAGCGCGGGCGTCTCCGGCTCCCGGAACCAGGCGGGCGCGTCCAGATGGAAACGCCGGGCGGCGCTGTCCGGGGCGTCCCGCAGGGAGGGCAGCAGCGCGGCCGACACCTTCAGCCGGGCCGCCGAGGCGGCGTCCTCCAGCCCCATCTCCCGGAGCGCGCCCGGCACCCCGCTCAGGAACAACGCCTCCGCCTCGCCACGGTCCAGCCCCGTCAGCCGCGTCCGGTATCCGCCGACCAGCCGGTACCCCCCGGCCCGCCCCCGGTCGGCATAGACCGGCACCCCCGCCTCCGACAGCGCCTGCGCGTCCCGGGTGACCGTCCGCTCCGAGACCTCCAGCTCCCGGGCGAGTTCGGCGGCGGTCATGGCGGGCCGGGACTGGAGGAGCAGAACCATCTTGATCAGACGTGCGGCGCGCATGCCCACATCATGCAGGAGGCCCCCGCCGAAGCGGGGGCCTCCTGACTGCCGGCGGACCGGCCTGCGGCTACAGGCCGTACTTCTCGCGGGCTTCCTTCACCGCGGTCGCCTTGACCTCGCCGCGCCGGGCCAGCTGGGCCAGGGCCGCGACGACGATCGACTCGGCGTCGACGCCGAAGTGGCGGCGGGCGGCCTCACGGGTGTCCGACAGACCGAAGCCGTCGGCGCCCAGCGAGGACCAGTCCTGCTCGACCCACTGCGCGATCTGGTCCGGGACCTGGCGCATGTAGTCGGAGACGGCCAGCACCGGGCCCTCGGCGCCCTGCAGCGCCTGGCGGACGTACGGCACGCGCTCCTCGCCGCGCAGCAGGGCCGCGTCGGCCTCGAGCGCGTCGCGGCGCAGCTCCGTCCAGGAGGTCGCCGACCACACGTCGGCGGCCACGCCCCACTCCTCGGCGAGCAGCCTCTGCGCCTGCAGGGCCCAGTGGATCGCCGTACCGGAGCCGAGCAGCTGGATCCGCGCGGCGTTGGCCGGGGCGGACACGCCCGCGGACTCCGCCGTGTTGAAGCGGTACAGGCCCTTGACGATGCCCTCGTCGATGCCCAGGCCCTGCGGCTTGGCCGGCTGCGGCAGCGGCTCGTTGTAGACCGTCAGGTAGTAGAAGACGTTCTGGTCCTCGCCCTCCGCGGCCTCGCCGTACATCCGGCGCAGACCCTCACGGACGATGACCGCGATCTCGTAGGCGAAGGCCGGGTCGTAGGAGAGGGCGGCCGGGTTGGTGGCCGCGATCACCGGGGAGTGGCCGTCGGCGTGCTGGAGGCCCTCGCCCGTCAGGGTCGTACGGCCCGCCGTCGCGCCGACGAGGAAGCCGCGGCCGAGCTGGTCGCCGAGCTGCCACATCTGGTCGGCCGTGCGCTGCCAGCCGAACATCGAGTAGAAGATGTAGAAGGGGATCATCGCCTCGCCGTGCGTGGCGTACGCGGTGGACGCGGCGATGAAGTCGGCCATCGAACCGGCCTCGGTGATCCCCTCGTTGAGGATCTGGCCGTTCTTGGCCTCCTTGTAGTACATCAGCTGGTCGCGGTCGACCGGCTCGTACGTCTGGCCCTTGGGCGAGTAGATGCCGAGGGACGGGAAGAGCGACTCCATGCCGAAGGTGCGCGCCTCGTCGGGGACGATCGGCACCCAGCGCTTGCCCGTCTCCTTGTCGCGGACCAGGTCCTTGACCAGGCGGACGAAGGCCATGGTGGTGGCCACGTTCTGGGAGCCGGAGCCCTTGTCGAAGGAGGCGAAGGCCTTCTCCGCGGGAGCGGGCAGCGGGGCCAGTGCGTGCGTGCGGCGGGCCGGGGCCGGGCCGCCGAGGGCCGCACGGCGCTCCTGAAGGTACCGGACCTCGGGGGAGTCGGCACCCGGGTGGCCGTAGGGGACGACGCCGTCGGTGAAGTCGCTGTCCTTGATCGGCAGCTCCAGCAGGTCGCGCATCGTCTTGAACTCGTCCACCGTCAGCTTCTTCATCTGGTGGTTGGCGTTCTTCGACGCGAAGCCCTCGCCGAGGGTGTGGCCCTTGACCGTCTGGGCCAGGATCACGGTCGGCGCGCCCTTGTGCTCGACGGCGGCCTTGTACGCGGCGTAGACCTTGCGGGCCTCGTGACCACCGCGGGAGAGGTGGAAGCACTCGAGGATCTTGTCGTCGCTCAGCAGCTTCGCCATCTCGGCGAGCGCCGGGTCCTTGCCGAAGAAGTCCTCGCGGATGTAGGCGGCGCCCCGGGTCTGGTAGGTCTGGATCTGCGCGTCCGGTACCTCGCGCAGGCGGCGTACCAGCGCGCCGGTGGCGTCGAGGGCGAACAGCTCGTCCCAGGCGGTGCCCCACAGCGTCTTGACGACGTTCCAGCCGGCGCCGCGGAACTGGGCCTCCAGCTCCTGCACGATCTTGAAGTTGGCGCGGACCGGGCCGTCCAGGCGCTGCAGGTTGCAGTTGATGACGAAGGTGAGGTTGTCCAGCTCCTCACGGGCGGCGAGCGCGATCGCGGCGGTCGACTCCGGCTCGTCCATCTCGCCGTCGCCCAGGAAGGCCCAGACGTGGGACGCGGAGAGGTCCTTGATGCCGCGGTTGGTGAGGTAGCGGTTGAAGCGCGCCTGGTAGATGGCCGAGAGGGGGCCGAGACCCATCGACACCGTGGGGAACTCCCACAGCCAGGGGAGGCGGCGCGGGTGCGGGTACGACGGCAGGCCGTTGCCGCCGGCCTCCTGGCGGAAGTTGTCGAGGTGCGCCTCGTTCAGGCGGCCGTCGAGGAAGGCGCGGGCGTAGATGCCGGGGGAGGCGTGGCCCTGGATGTACAGCTGGTCGCCGGAGCCGTCGCCCTCCTTGCCCTTGAAGAAGTGGTTGAAGCCGGTCTCGTACAGCCAGGCCGCGGAGGCGAAGGTGGCGATGTGGCCGCCGACGCCGTACTTCGAGCCGCGGGTCACCATCGCGGCCGCGTTCCAGCGGTTCCATGCGGTGATCCGGGCCTCCATCTCCGGGTCACCGGGCAGGCCCGGCTCGGCGGAGGTGGGGATGGTGTTGACGTAGTCCGTCTCGAGGAGCTTCGGCAGCGCGATGCCGCCCGCCTCGGCGCGCTCCAGCGTGCGGCGCATCAGGTATGCGGCGCGGTGCGGCCCGGCCTCCCTCGCGACGGCGTCGAGAGAGGCCTGCCATTCGGCGGTCTCCTCGGGGTCGCGGTCCGGGAGCTGGTCGAGCGCGCTCGGCTGGATGGCGTTGGGGTCGGTCATGTCGCCGCCTTCCTCAGTCGAAGGGGGTTCCCTCATCGGTAAGGGTTCGGGGGTGCCCTTGGTCTTTGGCAGGACAGGGCAGGCGGACTTCGGTGGAAGTCCGTCGGCGACTGTAACTCCCTGATCGATGATCGATCAAAGGGTTGAGGGTCAAAATCTCTTGATTTGGAGAAAGTAGGCACCGGGTGCCTGCGAAGTGGGCACCCGGTGCCGTGATTTTCCAGGGTTTTCGCAGGTGAGCGTGGGGATGCTCGACTGAATCAAGGGCGGGGCGCGCAGCCCAGTACGTGCGCCTTCACCAGTTCGGCGATCCGCGGATCCCGGCGCTTGAACGCCTGCACCAGCTCCTCGTGCTCCTCCGCGTACGACTGCTGGACGGTGCCCAGCCAGCGGATCGACAGCGCCGTGAAGACCTCGATGCCCAGGCCCTCCCACGTGTGCAGCAGCACCGAGTTGTCCGCGGCGCGCACCAGTTCGCGGTGGAAGCCGACCGTGTGGCGGACCTGCGCCGTCCCGTCGGCCTCGCGGTCGGCCTCGTACAGGGCCAGCACGTGCGGCTCCAGCGCCGAGCAGTCCTGCGCGAGGCGGTCGGCGGCCAGCTCCGCCGCGATGGCCTCCAGGCCGGCGCGCACCGGGTAGCTCTCCTCCAGGTCGGCCGCGGTCAGGTTCCGCACGCGGACGCCCTTGTTCGGCGCGGACTCGATCAGCCGCAGGGACTCCAGCTCGCGCAGGGCCTCGCGGACCGGGGTCTGGCTGACCTCCAGCTCCGTGGCGATCCGGCGCTCCACGATCCGCTCGCCCGGCTGCCAGCGCCCGCTGACGATCCCCTCCACGATGTGCTCGCGGATCTGCTCGCGCAGCGAGTGGACGACGGGCGCGGTCATGAGAACTCCTTAGGGAGGGCTGACGTTTAGACAATAAGGCCGGACGCTCCGCTTGGAGGGGCGCGTGGGGGTGCTTTGGTGCAGGTGAGACGAGGCTTACACGGAGTGAGGCCGGGCGGGTGCGCCGGGCGGCCCGGTCCCGCCCAAAAGGCGGCGCCCCGCCCGGAGAATCCCGGGCGGGGCGCCGTACTACCTGCGCGGAGGGGGCTCAGAGGCCCAGCTCGACCTCGAACTCGCCCGCTTCCAGGATCGCCTTGACCGCCGTCAGGTAACGGGCCGCGTCGGCGCCGTCGACCAGGCGGTGGTCGTAGGAGAGGGTCAGGTACGTCATGTCGCGGACGCCGATGACCGTGCCCTCCTCGGTCTCGATGACGGCCGGACGCTTGACCGTGGCACCGATGCCGAGGATCGCGACCTGGCCCGGCGGCACGATGATCGTGTCGAACAGCGCGCCACGCGAACCGGTGTTGGAGATGGTGAAGGTCGCACCGGACAGCTCGTCCGGGGTGATCTTGTTGGCGCGGACCTTGCCCGCCAGCTCCGCCGTGGCCTTGGCGATGCCGGCGATGTTGAGGTCGCCCGCGTGCTTGATGACCGGGGTCATCAGGCCCTTCTCGGAGTCCACCGCGATTCCGACGTTCTCGGAGTCGAAGTAGGTGATCGTGCCCTCGGCCTCGTTGATCTTGGCGTTGATGACCGGGTGGGCCTTCAGCGCCTGGGCCGCCGCCTTCACGAAGAACGGCATCGGGGAGAGCTTGACGCCCTCGCGCGCGGCGAAGGAGTCCTTGGCCTGGGCGCGCAGGCGCATCAGGCGCGTGACGTCGACCTCGACGACCGACGACAGCTGGGCCTGCTCGTGCAGCGCCTTGACCATGTTGTCGCCGATGACCTTGCGGATCCGCGGCATCTTCACGGTCTGGCCGCGCAGCGGGGAGACCTCGAGCGCCGGGGCCTTCCTGGCCGGAGCGGCGGCAGCGGCCGGAGCCGGAGCCGCGGCGGCCTTGGCGGCCTCGGCGGCGGCGAGGACGTCCTGCTTGCGGATGCGGCCGCCGACGCCGGTGCCCTTGACGGTGGCCAGGTCGACGCCGTTCTCGGCGGCGAGCTTGCGCACCAGCGGGGTGACGTAGGCGCCCTCGTCGGTCGCCTGGGTGGCGGTCGGCGCGGTCGGCGCGGTGGCCGGGGTCACCGGAGCCGGAGCGGCCGGCGCGGGGGCCGGAGCCGCGGGCTGGGCCGGGGCCGGAGCGGCGGCGGCCGGGGCAGCCGGAGCGGCCGGGGCCGGAGCCGGGGCGGCGGCGGCGGGAGCCGGGGCGGCCGGAGCCGGAGCGGCGGCCGGGGCGGCACCGGGGGCGCCGATGACGGCGAGCTTGGCGCCGACCTCGGCGGTCTCGTCCTCGCCGACCACGATCTCGAGCAGCACGCCGGAGGCGGGCGCCGGGATCTCGGTGTCGACCTTGTCCGTGGAGACCTCGAGCAGCGGCTCGTCGGCCTCGACGGAGTCACCGACCGACTTCAGCCAGCGGGTGACGGTGCCCTCGGTGACGGACTCACCGAGCGCGGGCAGGACCACGTCGGTGCCCTGGGCGCCACCGGCCGCAGCGGCGGGGGCGGCCGGGGCCTCGGGGGCCGGGGCGGGGGCCGGGGCCTCCGCCACCGGAGCGGCCGGGGCCGGAGCCTCGGCGGCCGCGGGGGCCGGAGCGGCAGCGGGCGCACCCGTGCCGTCGTCGATCACGGCCAGCTCGGCGCCGACCTCGACGGTCTCGTCCTCGGCGACCTTGATGGAGGCCAGCACACCGGCGGCGGGGGAGGGGATCTCGGTGTCGACCTTGTCGGTCGAGACCTCGAGCAGCGGCTCGTCGGCCTCGACGCGCTCGCCCTCGGCCTTCAGCCAGCGGGTGACAGTGCCCTCGGTGACGCTCTCGCCGAGCGCCGGAAGGGTTACGGAAACCGCCATGGTTTCGGTTGCTCCTAACGAATTGCGGAAGTCTGTGTCGTCGCGCCCGTTGCCGGAAGGCTCAGTCGTGGGCGTGCAGCGGCTTGCCGGCCAGCGCCAGGTGTGCCTCGCCGAGCGCCTCGTTCTGCGTCGGGTGGGCGTGGATGAGCTGGGCGACCTCGGCCGGCAGCGCCTCCCAGTTGTAGATCAGCTGGGCCTCGCCGACCTGCTCGCCCATGCGGTCGCCGACCATGTGGACGCCGACCACGGCACCGTCCTTCACCTGGACGAGCTTGATCTCGCCCGCGGTGTTGAGGATCTTGCTCTTTCCGTTGCCCGCCAGGTTGTACTTCAGAGCGACGACCTTGTCCGCGCCGTAGATCTCCTTGGCCTTGGCCTCGGTGATACCGACGGAGGCGACCTCCGGGTGGCAGTACGTCACCCGCGGGACACCGTCGTAGTCGATCGGGACGGTCTTCAGACCGGCCAGACGCTCCGCCACCAGGATGCCCTCGGCGAAGCCGACGTGCGCGAGCTGGAGCGTCGGGACCAGGTCACCGACGGCGGAGATGGTCGGGACATTGGTCCGCATGTACTCGTCGACCAGGACGTAACCGCGGTCCATGGCGACGCCCTGCTCCTCGTAGCCCAGGCCCTGGGAGACCGGGCCACGGCCGACGGCGACGAGCAGGACCTCGGCCTCGAACTCCTTGCCGTCGGCGAGGGTGACCTTCACGCCGTCCTGGGTGTACTCGGCCTTCTGGAAGAAGGTGCCGAGGTTGAACTTGATGCCGCGCTTGCGGAACGCGCGCTCAAGAAGCTTCGAGCTGTTCTCGTCCTCGACCGGGACGAGGTGCTTCAGGCCCTCGATGACCGTGACGTCGGCGCCGAAGGACTTCCACGCCGAGGCGAACTCGACGCCGATGACACCGCCGCCCAGGATGATCGCGGACTGCGGCACGCGGTCCAGGACGAGGGCGTGGTCGGAGGAGATGATGCGGTTGCCGTCGATCTCCAGGCCCGGCAGCGACTTCGGCACGGAGCCGGTCGCCAGCAGGATGTGGCGGCCCTGGATGCGCTGGCCGTTCACGTCGACGGAGGTCGGGGAGGACAGCCGGCCCTCACCCTCGATGTAGGTCACCTTGCGGGAGGCGACGAGACCCTGCAGGCCCTTGTACAGGCCGGCGATCACGCCGTCCTTGTACTTGTGGACCCCGGCGATGTCGATGCCCTCGAAGGTGGCCTTGACGCCGAACTGCTCGCTCTCGCGGGCCTGGTCGGCGATCTCGCCCGCGTGCAGCAGGGCCTTGGTGGGGATGCAACCCCGGTGCAGGCAGGTGCCGCCGACCTTGTCCTTCTCGATCAGGGCGACGTCCAGGCCCAGCTGCGCCCCGCGCAGGGCCGCGGCGTAACCACCGCTACCACCGCCGAGGATCACTAGGTCGAAAACGGTGCTGGCGTCGTTCGCCACGTCACGTCCTCCATGCATGTGCGCCGTACGCCGGTCTCCGATGACCGGCAGGCGGCTGGTGTCCGGCCGCTTGATGCTTCGGCCCTTCGGTGGGGCCCTGTCCTGCCGGGCTCCATCTTTGCACTTGTTCGAGGCGGACGAGACGCCGGGCTCCAGTGTGAGACGCCCCACTAGAGCGCCCTGAAGAGGCGCGGGGAACTGCGTGACGAGCCCCCCACGCCCCCACGGGTCGCCGTACCGACACGGCGACCCGAGGTGTCGGGCGACCGTCAGCCCAGGTCACCCGCGGCGGTCAGCTCGGCCAGCCGCACCAGCGTGCGCACCGCGGAACCCGTGCCGCCCTTGGGCGTGTACCCGAACGGGCCCCCCTCGTTGAACGCCGGGCCGGCGATGTCGAGGTGCGCCCAGGTGATCCCCTCGCCGACGAACTCGCGCAGGAACAGACCGGCGACCAGGCCGCCGCCCATCCGCTCGCCCATGTTCGCGATGTCCGCGACGGAGGAGTCCATGCCCTTGCGCAGGTGCTCCGGCAGCGGCATCGGCCACGCCGGCTCGCCGACCTCCTCCGCCGCCTCGTGCACCGCGGAGCGGAACGCGTCGTCGTTGGCCATGACACCGAAGGTCCGGCTGCCCAGCGCCAGCATCATCGCGCCGGTCAGCGTGGCGACGTCCACGATGGCGTCCGGGTTCTCCTGCGAGGCCGCCCACAGCGCGTCGGCGAGGACCAGCCGGCCCTCCGCGTCGGTGTTGAGGACCTCGACGGTCTTGCCGCTGTACATGCGCAGCACGTCACCCGGGCGCACGGCGGAACCGGACGGCATGTTCTCGGCCAGCGCCAGCCAGCCGGTGACGTTGACCTCCAGGCCGAGCCGGGCGGCGGCGACGACGGCGGCGAACACGGCGGCGGCACCGCTCATGTCGCACTTCATCGTCTCGTTGTGCCCGGCGGGCTTCAGGGAGATGCCGCCCGAGTCGTAGGTGATGCCCTTGCCCACGTAGGCCAGGTGCTTCTCCGCCTTGGGGTGCGTGTACGACAGCTTCACCAGGCGCGGGGCAGCGGCCGAACCGCCGCCGACGCCCAGGATGCCGCCGTAGCCGCCCTTGGTCAGGGCCTTGTCGTCGAGCACCTGCACCTTGATGCCGTGCTCCTTGGCCGCGGCCTGCGCGATGCCGGCGAAGATCGCGGGGGTGAGGTCGTTCGGCGGGGTGTTGATCAGGTCGCGGGCGCGGTTCAGCTCCTCGGAGACCGCGAGCGCGCGGGCGACGGCACCCTTGTGGGCGGCGTCGCGCGGCTTGCCGCCGAGCAGCGTGGCCTCGGCCAGCGGCGCCTTGCCGTTCTTGGCCTTGGCGGCGCGCTGGGCCTGACGGCCGTTCTCCTTGTACGTGTCGAACGAGTACGCGCCGAGCAGCACGCCCTCGCCGATCGCCTCGACGGCGCCGGGGCTGTCGACGGGCAGCGCGAACGCGGCCTTCCTGGACCCGGCGAGGGCGCGGGCCGCCACGCCGGCGGCCTTGCGCAGCGCCTCGGCGTCGTAGCCGGCGTCGGCGTCGTCGGCGTTCTTGGTGCCGGGCTCCGCGCCCAGGCCCACCGCCACCACGAGCGGCGCCTTGAAGCCGGCCGGGGCGGGCAGCTTCGTCAGCTCGCCCTCGGCACCCGAGGCGCCGAGGGTCTCCAGAACGCCGGCCAGCCTGCCGTCGTACGCCTTGTCCACGGCTTCGGCGCCCGGCGCCACGACGGGGCCCTTGGCGCCCTTGGCGACACCGATCACGATCGCGTCGGCCCGGAGGCCGGGCGCCGCGGCGGTGCTGAGAGTCAGAGCAGTCACGGTGGTGAGATCTCGCTTCCGATGTGAAGTTGCTGTGGCCGATATGGGGTGGGTCGACCGGGCCCGAGAGCCGACCCTAGGCCCAGGCCCTGGGACAGGTGGCAACCGGGGCCTTCACCCTGTCGGCGAACACCCGTGACGAGACTACGCGCGTGCGGGCGTTCGCTCATTCCTGCGGGTGTTCACCCCTGCGTGGCGTCGTGGCCTCTTCTCCTCCTGGGCGCCGGTGACCTGAGCCACACTCGTCGGGTTCCGGTGGGCCTTCTGTCCGCCGATTCGCATGATTTCCACTGACTCTCCGCGGTTCCGGCACGGATCCGTCGGCGAGGGTCTTCTGGGGGGAGAACCTGTCATGACTCGTCGGACACACCGCTGGAGAGCGGCCGGCGTCACCGCCACGGCCGCGGGGATGATCACGCTGGGACTGGCCGCGCCGGACGCGTCGGCCGCGACCGATCCGCGCGTCGACCTGCGGGTCCTGGTCGTCGACGACGGCGCGGGCCCGGTCGGCGCCGTCACCGCCCAGCTGCGGAGCGAGGGCATCCCGTACACCACCGTGGACCTGGACGACTCCGGCCGGCCCACGATCACCGGCGCCTTCCTGAGCGACACGGTCGGCGGCCGGCCCCGCGCGAAGTTCCAGGGCGTGGTCCTGCCGAACGAGGCCCCCTTCGGCGCGGGCTCGGCCGAGCAGACGGCCCTGGAGACGTACGAGAGGACGTACGGCATCCCGCAGCTCGACGCCTACACCTGGGCGCACCCCGAGGTGGGCCTCGACTACACCGACGGCAACGGCTATGCCGGAACCCTCGACGGGCGCACGGCCACCGTCAGCGCGGCCGGCCGGGCGGGCCCGTTCGGATACCTGAAGGACTCCTTCACCTTCGAGGACAACTCGCCCTCGGTGGACGAGAGTTACGGCTTCGTCGCACAGCCGCGCACCGGCTTCACCAGCTATGCCGACACCCCCGTCCCCGGCGGCACCGGCACCGGCAGCCTGCTCGGTGAGTACGCGCACGACGGCCGCCGCGAGCTGGTGGTGACCTTCGCCTACAACCAGTACCAGCAGCAGTTCCGGGTGCTGGCCCGCGGCATGGTCGAGTGGCTGACCCAGGGCGTCCACCTGGGGCAGGCCCGCAACTACTTCGCCGTGCACGTCGACGACGTCTTCGCCCCGGACGCCCGCTGGGACACCGAGCGCAACTGCACGCCCGGCGACATCGACTGCGGCGACGCCGGCGGCACCGACACGACCACGCCGATCCGGATGACCGCGGCCGACGCCCAGTACGCGGCCTCCTGGCAGCAGAGCCACGGCTTCACCCTCGACATGGTCTTCAACGCGGGCGCCGGCGAGGAGTGGAAGAGCGAGCACGGCGGCACCGACGCGCTGGCCGACCGGCTCCTGCAGGACAAGGCCGAGTACCGGTGGGTGAACCACACCTACACCCACCTGTTCCTCGGCTGCGTCCAGGACACCTCGACCGTGCCGTGGTCCTGCGCGAAGAACGCCGACGGCTCGACGAAGTGGGTGAGCCGCTCCGACATCTCCGGGGAGATCGCGGACAACCACACCTGGGCACTCCAGCACGGCCTCTCCGTCGACCGCGGAGAACTGGTCACCGGTGAGCACTCGGGCCTGAAGACACTGCCCCAGCAGCCGCAGGACAACCCGAACCTCGGGCCCGCCCTGGCCACGAACGGCGTGAAGTGGACCGCCTCGGACAACTCCCGCGAGTCCGAGCAGCGGGCCGTGGGCAGCAGCACGCTCACCGTGCCGCGCTACCCGATGAACGTGTACTACAACGTGGGCACCGAGGCCGAGATGGCCGACGAGTACAACTGGATCTACACGTCCGAGGCGGACGGCGGCAGCGGGATCTGCGAGAACAACCCGACCTCGACCTGTCTGCCGCAGCCGCTGGACACGGCCACCGGGTTCACCGACCACATCGTGCCCGCCGAGGCGCACACCGACCTCGGGCACGTGCTCGGCAACGACCCGCGCCCGCACTACGCCCACCAGTCCAACCTGGCCGAGGACCGCATCCTCTACCCGGTCCTGGACCGCGTCCTGGCCGACTACCAGGCCCTGTTCGCGGCCAACACCCCGATCGTCAACCTCCGCCAGAGCGCCATCGGCGCCGAACTGCAGAACCGGGCCAGGTGGCAGACCGCGCTCGACGCGGGCAGGGTCACCGCCTACCGGATCGGCGACACCGTCACGGTCACCGCGCCGTCCGGCACCCGGATCCCGGTGACGGCACCGGAGGGGACGAAGCAGCAGCAGGTGCTGGGCACGACCACGTTCGGCACGGCCTACGCCGGCAAGCGGTCGGCCTGGGCGGCACCGGGCCTGCTCCAGTCCGCGCTCACGCTGAAGCTGCCGTAGCGGCGCAGCGCGGCTCGTCACGGGCATGCCGCAGGAGCCGGGGGCGGGGGCTCCCCCGGGGGACGCCGCCCCACGGCCCGGACCGGTCCAGGGGGTTTCGTTCGGATCGGGGCGGACCCGGGCTGATCCGAACGAAGCCCCTAGCGCCCCAGGGACAGCACCACGAGCGCGGTCGTCGCCGCCGTCTCCGCGAGGGCCCCGAACACGTCCCCGGTGACCCCGCCGAAGCGGCGGGTGCAGCGGCGCAGCAGGAGTTCGGCGACGGCGACGGCGGCGAGCACCGCGAGGGCGGTGCGCGCGCCGTCGTACCCGCCGAGGCGGACGCCCGCCGCCCCGGCCGCCGCGACCACGCCGATCGCCACGGCCAGGGCCGCGCCCCTGGGCACCACGCCGGCCACCGCCGCGCCCAGCCCCTCCGGGCGGGCGGCCGGCACTCCGGTGCGGGCGGCCAGGGTGAGCGCGAGGCGGGCGGCGGTCGCCGAGACGACGGCGGCCAGCGCACCCCGCGCCCAGGAGCCGGCGTAGAGCTGGGCCAGCACGGCGACCTGGGCCAGCAGCACCAGGACGAGCGTGAGCACTCCGAACGGCCCGATGTCCGACTGCTTCATGATCCTGAGCGCGTCCTCGGCCGGCTTGCCGCTGCCCAGCCCGTCGGCGGTGTCGGCGAGCCCGTCGAGATGCAGCCCGCGGGTCAGCGCGGCGGGTACGGCGACGGAGGCGACGGCGGCGAGCAGCGGACCGGCGCCCAGGACGAGCAGCCCCAGCCCCAGCCCCGCCGCGCAGCCGCCGACGACCAGACCGGCCACCGGGGCGGTCAGCATCCCCCCGCGGGCGGCCTCCCGGTCCCACCGGCGCACCCGGACGGGCAGCACGGTGAGCGTGCCGAAGGCGAAGCGGAGGCCGTGGAAGGGCGAGGAGTTGAGCACCGGCGCAGGTTACCCGGCGGTCGCGGGGCCGCCCCCCGCCCCCAGGGATAAGGTGCGCATATGGGGCACTGGTGGGAGCGGAACATCGTCGAACCGGGCAAACTTCCGTTGCTGATCGCCCTCGCCGCCTTCGTCCTGACCTTCCTGATCACCCGGGTCATCACCCGCCTGATCCGGGCCGGCAAGGGCCCGTTCGGCAACGTCAAGGCGGGCGGGCTGCACATCCACCACGTCGTGCCCGGCGTCGTCCTCACGATCGTCGGCGGCTTCGGCGCGGTCGCCAGCGACCGGCAAGGCGCCGGCGCGATCATCTCCGCCGTCCTGTTCGGCATGGGCGCCGGACTGGTCCTGGACGAGTTCGCGCTGATCCTGCACCTGGACGACGTCTACTGGAGCGAGGAGGGCCGCAAGAGCGTCGAGGTCGTCGTGCTCACCGCCGCCCTGGTCGGCCTGCTGCTGGCGGGCTTCGCCCCGTTCGGCGTCAACGACCTGACCCAGGAGGAACTGCAGGACCGCGGCGGTGTCATCAGCACCATCGCCATGAACTTCCTCTTCTCGCTCATCGCCCTGGGCAAGGGCAAGGCCCGCATCGCGATCTTCGGGGCGATCGTGCCGCTGGTCGCGCTCGTCGGCGCCGTCCGGCTGGCCCGTCCCGGCTCCCCGTGGTCCCGCCGCTTCTACGGCCGCCGTCCCCGCGCCCGCGCCAAGGCCGCCCTGCGCGCCTACCGCCACGACCGCCGCTGGGCCGGTCCGCGCCGGGTCGTTCAGGACTGGATCGGCGGCAGACCCGACCCCCGGCCGGTCCGGCTGCCCGGCCGCCGCTGAGCACCACCCCGCCACCACCGGAGGCACCCTTGCGGCCCCTGCCCGCGGTCCTGCCCGTGCCCCTGCCCGTGCCCGTGGTCGTGTCCGTGCCCATGTCGCTGCCCCCGGCCGTGCCCCCGCCCGTGCCCGCGGTCGTGTCCGCGCCCCCGCCCGTGCCCGTACCGGTGCCGCAGTGCCACCGCCAGGCAGAGCACCCCCACCGCCATCAGCGCGGCCAGATGCTCCTTGCCGGCCAGGTTCTCCTTGAGCAGGACCTCCACGACCATCGCCACGGTCACCGCACCCGCCGTCAGATAGGCGCCGTACCGCCAGCTCACGAACACCGCGAGCCCCACCACGGCCGCCGACGGGCCGGTGTCCACCACCTGCGCGTCGGTCCAGGGCAGCCCGAACGGGGCGTGCGGGCCGAGGGTGATCCCCACGCGCGCGTACAGCGTCCCGGCGAGCGTGGCGACGTACGCGATGACCAGCGTCCGCCACCAGCCCAGGCACAGCTCGGCGATCCCGAACACCAGCAGGATCTGCGCCAGCGCACCCCACACCGGCAGGTCCAACGCGGGCACGAACAGCGACAGGGGAGTGCGCAGCAGGGCCAGCCACAGCGGGTCCTCGGCCTGTACGGCACCCAGGGCCTGCACCGGTCGAAAGCCCCACGGCTGGTTCTGCACGTACTGCAGACAGGCCGTCAGACAGACCGCCGTGAGGGTCATCGGCAGCGCTCGCAGACGCCTCTTGCGCAGGGGCTCACGCACGGTGACGTACAGCAGCCCCCACTCGGCGCGGGCCCAGCGGGCGACCGTTCCCATCAAGCGTTCCTCGTCCGTGCGGTGGTCCGTGCGGTTACCGGTGCGTGTCCAGATGCCTGCGGTGCAGCCACTTGGGCAGTCCCGGCGCCTCCAGGAATCCCTCGGCGCGGGCCGAGGCGAGGCCGATGCGCGGCAGGTCCGCGCTCTTCTCGAAGAGCAGGAACCGTGGCTCCCAGATGGGCCGGTACTTGGCGTTGGCGCGGTACAGCGACTCGATCTGCCACCAGCGGGAGAAGAAGCTGAGCAGCGACCGCCACAGCCTCAGCACCGGACCGGCACCGAGGCGCGCGCCACGTTCGAAGACCGACCGGAACATCGCGAAGTTCAGCGAGACCTGCGTGATCCCGATCTCGTCGGCCCGCCGCAGCAGGTCGATGACCATGAACTCCATCAGGCCGTTGTCGGAGTCCCGGTCCCGCCGCATGAGGTCCAGCGACAGCCCGTTCGGCCCCCAGGGCACGAAGGAGAGCAGGGCCCGCAGCCGTCCCTCGGCGTCCGTGCACTCCAGCATCACGCACCGCCCGTCCTCGGGGTCCCCGAGCCGGCCGAGGGCCATGCTGAAACCGCGCTCGGTCGCCCCGTCCCGCCAGTCGTCCGCACGCTCCAGGAGATGCGCCATCTCGTTCGCCGGGATGTCCTCGTGACGGCGGATGCGCACCTGGTACCCGGCCCGGCCCACCCGGTTGTACGCCTGCCGGACGGTGCGCATCGCCCGCCCCTCCAGCGTGAACTCGGCGACCTCCACGATCGCCTCGTCACCGAGTTCCAGCGCGTCCAGACCGTGCCGGGCGTAGACGGTGCCGGCCTCCTCGCCCGCCCCCATCACCGCCGGGATCCAGCCATGGGCCCGTGCCTCCGCGAGCCACGGCACGATCGCCCCCGGCCAGGCCTCCGGGTCCCCGATCGGGTCCCCGGAGGCCAGGCTCACTCCGCCGACCACGCGGTAGGCGACGGCCGCCTTGCCGGTCGGCGACCACACCACGCTCTTCTCCCGGCGCAGCGCGAAGTAGCCGAGCGAGTCCCGCTCGCCGTGCCGGTCCAGCAGGGCCCGCAGCCGCTTCTCGTCGTCCTCGGTGAGCGCGTCGACGGCCCGCCGGGAGCGGAAGGCGGCGTAGAACACGGCGAGCACCAGAACCGTGCTGAGCACGTTGATCGCCACGTTGGCCCAGTTGGGCGGGTCGATGCCGGGAAAGCGGGACTCCTCGGCGGCCACCGACACCAGCCGCAGGGTGCCGTAGTGCCAGCGCTCCAGGAACGTCGAACGGGCCGCGTCCGGCGCCTGGTCGGTGACCGTCACCAGCAGCCCGGCCAGCAGCGAGGCGAGCAGCCCGCCGCCCACGGCGACCGTGGCCGCCAGCCGCGGGTTGGACCGGTCGCCCTTGGCGTAGAACTCCCGCCGCCCCGCCAGCAGCGCCCCGACGAAGGCGGCCGTCAGCACCAGGGAGATCCAGTTCTGCGCGTACCGCCGGATCTCCGGGAACGCCATGGCGAACGCGAACAGGGCGAGGAAGGCCCCGCTGAGCACGAGGTTCAGGATCCACGCGGCCCGCTTCCGGCGCCGCATGGTGATCGCCAGGAACGCGGTGAACACACCGGAGGCGAAGCCGGCCGTCAGCAGGTAGGGCGTGAAGAAGTCGTCCTGGTTGTGCCGGCGCACGTCCTGGCCGAGTGAAACCCACACGGCGCTGAGGAAGTTGATGAAGGCGACGGTCCGCAGATACCAGACGGCGAGAGCGGCGGCTCTCCGGGAGACCCCGGTGGACCGCCGCCCCTCCTCGTTCGGGCGCCCCGGTTCGGCTTGCGGCTGCACGGCAATTCGGGCATCTCCCATAGGGCAGGATCATATGGGCGCTGCCCAGACGAACCGCACCATTCCGGCCGCGGCTCTCCCGCCCACCACCGCGT
This sequence comes from Streptomyces sp. NPDC031379, assembly GCF_055569615.1. Classification (NCBI taxonomy): domain Bacteria; kingdom Bacillati; phylum Actinomycetota; class Actinomycetes; order Kitasatosporales; family Streptomycetaceae; genus Streptomyces; species Streptomyces sp. NPDC031379. Next base: position 27,914 of record NZ_JBVIIT010000043.1, read on the forward strand.
GACCGACTACGCCTCCCCTTCCTCCGTCTCCGTCTCCTTCTCCGGCTCCTTCGCGGCCTCCGGCTTCTCGGGCAGCTCCGCCGCCAGCGCGGCGGCGGCCCGTACCAGCGGCAGCGCGAGCAGCGCGCCCGCGCCCTCGCCGACCTTCACGCCCTGCTCCAGCAGCGGCTCCAGCGCCATCCGGTCCAGCGCCTTCGCCTGCCCCGGTTCCCCGCTGTCGTGGCCGGCCAGCCACCAGTCCGGCGCCCGGAAGGCGACCCGCTGCGCCACCAGCGCGCACGCGGCGGCCACCACCCCGTCCAGGATCACCGGCAGCTTGCGTACCGCGCACTGCAGCAGGAACCCGGTCATCGCCGCGAGGTCGGCACCACCGACGGTCGCCAGCAACTGCAACTGGTCCCCGAGCACCGGCCGTGCCCGCCGCAGCGCGTCCCGGATCGCCGCGCACTTGCGCATCCACGCCAGGTCGTCGATGGCCAGCCCGCCCCGCCCCGTCACCACGGACGCGTCCGTCCCGCACAGCGCTGCGACGAGCACCGCAGCCGCCGTGGTCCCGCCCACGCTGATGTCGCCGAGCACCACCAAGTCCGTACCCGAGTCGGCCTCCTCGTCGGCGAGCGCGACGCCCGCCCGCAGGGCCGCCTCGGCCTCGTCCAGGCTGAGCGCGTCCTCGATGTCGATACGGCCGCTGCCCCGCCGCACCCGGTGCCGTACGACGTCCTCGGGGAAGGCCTCCGGATCGCAGTCCAGTGCCAGGTCCACCACCCGTACGGGCACGTCGAGCCGCCGCGCGAGCACCGCGACCGGGCTCGCGCCCTCCAGCACCGCCCGCACCAGCTGCTCGGCGCCGCCCGCGGGCCGCGCCGAGACGCCCAGTTCGGCGATGCCGTGGTCACCGGCGAACAGGACCACCCGCGGCCGTTCGACCGGCCGTACCGGTACGGCCCCCTGCGCGGCGGCCAGCCACTCGCCCAGTTCGTCGAGGCGCCCCAGGGCCCCGGGCGGCACGATCTGGCGCTCCCGCCGGGCCTCGGCGTCACGGCGCACGCCCCCGTCCGGGCGCTCGATCAGATCGGTGAAGTCGTCCAGATTAAGCCTGCTCATTCGCCGAACAGTACAGCCGGAGGGCGAACGCCCCGGCGCCACATGGCCACCACACCGCCACGACGTCATTGCACCCAAGATCGGTATCCCATACGTTCCGCTTTGCAGCGGAATGTCGCACAGGGAGCCGCCCATGCCGACCACGCCCCCCACGCCGTTCGTCCCCCCGGGCACCACCGACACGTTCCAGGAGCCACGCCGCGAGGACTGCCCCTGGTGCGGCTCCACGCGGCTGCGCACCCGGGTGCGCGCGGCCGACCCGCTGCGGCACCGGCCGGGCACGTTCGCCCTCGACGAGTGCCGCGACTGCGCCCACGCCTTCCAGAACCCCCGGCTCACGGCGGAGGGGCTCGCCTTCTTCCACCGGGACTTCTACGAACGGCACCTGGAGGAGTTCACCGAGCGGGTCCTGTCCTCCCGCGCGGTCCGCCGCCGGCACCGTGCCACCGCCCACAAGCTGTCGGCGCTGCCCGAGCCGGAGAGCTGGCTGGACGTGGGCACGGGCCACGCCCACTTCCCCGAGGCGGCCAAGGAGTTCTTCCCGTACACCAGCTTCGACGGCCTGGACATCACGGCGCGCGTGGAACAGGCGCTGCTGGAGGGCCGGGTCGAGGAGGCCCACCGCGGCTACCTCATGACGCCCGGCATGGCGGCCCGGCTGCGTGCCCGCTACGACGTGGTCAGCATGTTCCGCCACCTGGAACACGCCCCCGACCCGCGCGCCGAACTGCGCGCCGCCCTCACCGCGCTGCGCCCCGGCGGCCACCTGATCGTCGAGGTCCCGAACCCGCGGTGCGCGTTCGCCGCCCTGCTCGGCAGGTGGTGGCTTCCGTACGGCCAGCCCCGCCACCTGCATCTGGTGCCGCCGGCCAACCTGCGTGCGGAACTGGAGACCCTCGGCTGCACGGTCCTGGTCACGGACCGCAGCGCCCCGCACATCCCCTACGACCTGTCGGCGGCCGTCACCCTCGCCCTGGCCCACGTCCACCCCCTGGTGAGGGCGGTGGCGGCACCGGTGCTCGACACGGCCGCGATCGTGGACCACACGCTGGCCCCCCTGCTCCGCCGAACGCCCTTCTCCAACGCGTTCCGCGTCGTCGCGCGCAAAGACACGCGGTGACACCCGCGAAAAGGCACGACGTGGCGGGGGATCGCCGTCGGCCGCGGGCCCGTCGTGCTCTCAGCCGCGCAAGCCCAGCGCCTGCCCCGCCACCACCAGCAGCACCTGCTCGCACTCGTCCGCGAACGCCGCGTTCAGCCGCCCCAGTTCGTCCCGGTACCGCCGCCCGGACGCCGTGGCGGGGACGATCCCGGAACCCACCTCGTTCGAGACCGCCACCACGGTCCGCCGAGTCGCCCGCACCGCCGCCGTCAACTCCAGCACCCGCTCCCGCAACGCCTTCTCGCCCCCGGCCGCCCACTCCGCGTCGTCCCACGCCCCCACGTCGTCCATCACGTACGTCAGCCACAGCGACAGGCAGTCGATCAGCAGTGGCGGCCCGTCCTGCGCCAGCAGCGGCACCAGATCCGTCGTCTCGGTCGTACGCCACGACCCCGGCCGCCGCTCCCGGTGCGCGGCCACCCGCTCCGCCCACTCGGTGTCCCCGCCCCGCGTCCCGCCGGTCGCCACGTACAGCACGTCCGGGAAGGACTCCAGCCGCCGCTCGGCCTCCACCGACTTCCCCGAACGCGCCCCGCCCAGCACCAGCGTCCGGCGCGGCACGTCCGGCACGTCCTCGTACACCCCGACCACCAGCGTCGTACCGTCCGGCACCGCCCGCGCGCCGGCCGCCGCGAGCCGCCGCCGCAACTCCGGTCCGGACGGCACGTCATGGTCGAGGTGGACGGCGATCACGTCCGTCGTCGGACCGGCGGAGCCGACCGCCCGCAGCCGCGCGAGCGCGTCCGGGCGGCCCACCACGTCGGCGAGGACCATCTGGTACGACTCCGCCGTCGCCTCCTCCAGGCCGGCCGGGGCCCCGCCCGGCGGCAGATACAGCAGCCGCTGTCCGTCCGGCCCGGTCACCGCGTACCCGGTGCCGCCCGCGTCCATCGCCAGAGCCCGTACCCGATGCCCCGTCAGCAGCGCCAACTCCCGCCCGTCCGGGACGCGTCCGGGCTGCGGCAGCCCGGCCGGCACCTCCACCGCGGGACCGTCGTGCGGGTGCGACAGCAGCACCTGCCGCACCCCGCCCAGCGAATGCCCCGCCCGCGCCGCCGCGAACGCCGCGCCCGGCGTGAGGTCCAGCAGCAGCGCACCGTCCACGAGCACCGCGGTCGCCGCCCGCGCGTCCGGCCCGAGCGCGGTCGCACAAACGGCGCAGGGGCAGTCGGGGCGAGGCAGTCCCGCGGGGGCACCGGTACCGAGCAGAGTGATTTCCACAGACCGATTTTCGCCTGTCCTCGCAGCTCTTGCGCTCCCGACTAGGCTGCCAGCAGGTGTTGGATCAAAGGAGGCCCACATGACGGCATGGACGTGGCGGTTCGAGAAGGCCGACGGGACGGAGGTCCAGCCCGCGGTGCAGCCCGAGGAGTTCACCACGCAGGGGGATGCCGAGTCCTGGATCGGTGAGCACTGGAAGGCGCTCCAGGAGGGCGGGGCCGATCAGGTGCGGCTGTTCGAGGAGAGCGCCGAGATCTACGGACCGATGAGCCTGCACGCCGACGCCGACGCCTGATCCGGCCGGGAGTGAGGAGGGGTGGCCCCCTCCTCACCGAAAGTCCGCCTCGCTGACGGTCCGTCCGCGGCCGTGCGCCGAACGGGATCAGCCCCGTACGCCACACAGGTGCAGCAGCGCAGCCATCCGGCGATACGGATCGGTGCGTCCGGCCCGCTCCTCGGCCGCGAGCAGCGTCTGAAGATCCTCGGGTATCTCGGTGTCGTCGGCCGCGGTGTCCGTGAAGACCCGCACGCCGTACCAGGCGTGCAGCGGGGCCGCGATGCCGGCGAGCGTGGCGGTCAGAGCGGCCAGCCGGTCGGCGCGCACGTCCAGCCCCAGGCGGTTGCGGTAGGCGGTGGTGTCGAAAGCGGCCAGCGCCCCCGCCCAGTCCCCGGACAGACCCGGCCGCATGGCGAGCGCGTCGCCGTTGCGCACGAGCAGCGACAGCAGTCCGCCGGGCGCGAGCATCCGGGCCAGGCCCGCCACCAGCGGATCGGGCTCCTCGACGTACATCAGGACCCCGTGGCACAGCACCACGTCGAAACTGCCGGGCAGGAAGTGCACCCCGGTGTCCCGCCCGTCACCCTGCACCAGCCGCACCCGCGCGCGGATGCCCTCCGGCTCCCCGGCCAGGGCCTGACGCGCGGCGGAGATCATCGTCGCGTCCTGCTCGACCCCGGTGACCTGGTGGCCGAGCCGGGCCAGCCGCAGCGCCTGGGTGCCCTGACCCATCCCCACGTCGAGCACCCGCAGCCGTTGCCCGACCGGGAACCGCCCGGCTATCTGCTCGTCCAGCTGCCGGGCGACCAGCTCCTGCCGTACGACGTCGCGCAGCCCGCCCAGCTTGTTCAGCCAGGCGTCGGCCGCGCCCCCGGTGAAGGCGTCTGCGCTCAGGGCCGCTCTCCGCGCTTGACCTGCGGCTTCGGCAGCCGGAGCCGGCGCATCTGCAGGGAGCGCATCAGGGCGTAGGCCACCGCGCCGCGCGTGTTCTCGTCCGGGAAGCGCTCCTTGAGCCGCTTCTTCAGACGGAAGCCGCTGAACGCCGCGTCCAGGACGATCAGCACGATCACGATCAGCCACAGCAGCAGCGCGATGCTCTGGATCGCGGGCACCCGCACCACGCTCAGCACGAGGATCACCACGGCGAGCGGCAGGAAGAACTCCGCCACGTTGAACCGCGAGTCCACCCAGGCGCGGGCGAACTTGCGGACCGGGCCCTTGTCCCGGGCCGGGAGATAGCGCTCGTCACCGCTGGCCAGGGCCTGGCGCTGCCGCGCCAGCGCCTGACGCCGGTCCTCACGCTGGCGCTTCGCGGCCTCCTTGCGGTTCGTCGGGGTCTGGGCGACGCTGCGGCGCTGGGACTGGGCCTCACTGCGCTTGGGCGTGGGCCGACCCTTGGGGGCCTGCGGGTCACGGGGCTGCTTGGAGAGGGTCACCGGCGCCTTGTCGGCGGTCGGGGCCTTCTCTTCCTTGGCACGGCTACGGAACACAAAACCCAAGGGTAAGCGCTGCACCGGCATGGACCCCAGCCCGGCCGGGAACGATCCCGCAACACCGGACGTCTGTAGGGGGACAGAGGGGACGTTCCGGAGAAGATCCGTCGGGAGAGCCGCCGGTGGCACGGCGGGGTTCCCGGCGGGGGATCACCTACTCCCTACGCCGGAGCGCCACCGTCCGCAGTCGTCCTTGGGGATGAGCGCATCACTCCCCGAACAGTGCGGTAATGGATGCAGGGCCCGTACTGTGGGTTCTGTCGCAGGATCGGTGAGCTGGAGTCCGTCAGAAGGGGGCGCGCGAAGCCCATGAGCGGTGTCATGAAGCGTATGGGGATGATCTTCCGCGCGAAGGCGAACAAGGCCCTTGACCGGGCCGAGGACCCGCGCGAGACCCTCGATTACTCCTACCAGAAGCAGCTGGAACTGCTGCAGAAGGTGCGTCGCGGCGTCGCCGACGTGGCGACCAGCCGCAAGCGCCTGGAACTCCAGCTCAACCAGCTGCAGCAGCAGTCCTCCAAGCTGGAGGACCAGGGCCGCAAGGCGCTCGCCCTCGGCCGTGAGGACCTGGCCCGCGAGGCGCTGTCCCGCCGCGCCGCACTCCAGCAGCAGGTGACGGACCTCGAGACGCAGCACGCCACCCTGCAGGGCGAGGAGGAGAAGCTCACCCTGGCGGCCCAGCGCCTGCAGGCCAAGGTGGACGCCTTCCGCACGAAGAAGGAGACCATCAAGGCGACGTACACCGCCGCCCAGGCCCAGACCCGTATCGGCGAGGCCTTCTCCGGCATCTCCGAGGAGATGGGCGACGTCGGCCTGGCCATCCAGCGCGCCGAGGACAAGACCGCCCAGCTCCAGGCCCGGGCCGGCGCCATCGACGAACTGCTCGCCTCCGGAGCCCTCGACGACTCCTCCGGCATGGCCAAGGACGACATCCAGGCCGAGCTGGACCGGCTCTCCGGTGGTACGGATGTAGAGCTGGAACTGCAGCGCATGAAGGCGGAGCTGGCCGGAGGCTCCCCGCAGCAGGCGATCGAGGGCGGCACCGGCCAGGGGCAGTCCCAGCAGCAGCCGCAGGACACCCCGCGCTTCGACAAGCAGTAGCCCGGCGCCGGGGCCTCGAGCCGAGGAGGCCGACGTGATCGTACGGATCATGGGGGAGGGCCAGGTGAGGCTGGACGACTCCCGCTTCGCCGAGCTGAACAAGCTGGACGACGAGCTGCTGGCGGAGATGGAGAGCGGCGACGAGGAGGGCTTCCGGCACACGCTCACCGCCCTCCTGGACGCCGTCCGCCGCCTCGGCACCCCGCTGCCGGACGACGCGCTGGAACCCTCCGAGCTGATCCTCCCCTCACCGGACGCGACACTGGAGGAGGTCAGGGAGCTGCTGAGCGACGAGGGCCTGATCCCCGGCTGACCCCCGGCGCCCCTCGAGCGGTCCCCCGCGGCCCTTCGGGGAGCACGTCGCGGCCGCACCCGCCCGTGCCGCCCCGGCACCCGTGCGCGCACTCACTGCTGACCTGTGCCGCAATGCCCCGTACTGTTCCATTCCGTGAGCACACTGGAACGCGCCCGGTGCGGCCTGAAGGCCCACCCCCTCGCGCTGGACGCGGCCATCGCCGCGGGGGTGCTGGCGTGCATGGTCGCCGGCTCCTTCGTCGTGCCGAAGGACGGGCACGGCGTCACCTGGGGCGTGCGCACCCCGGACCCCCTGAGCCTCGTCCTCATGCTCCTCGTCGCCACCGCGCTCGTCTTCCGCCGCCGCGCACCGAAGACCGTCCTCGCCGTCACCGGCACGCTCTCCCTGATCGAGTGCGTCACCGGCGACCCGCGCGCCCCGGTCGCGATGTCCGCCGTCATCGCGCTCTACACCGTCGCCTCGACGACCGACCGCACCACCACCTGGCGGGTCGGCCTGCTCACCATGACCGTGCTGACCGCGGCCGCCATGCTCGGCGGCCCCCTGCCGTGGTACGCGCAGGAGAACCTCGGCGTGCTCGCCTGGACCGGAATCGGCGCCACCGCCGGGGACGCCGTCCGCAGCCGCCGCGCCGTCGTGCAGGCCATCCGGGAACGCGCCGAACGCGCCGAACGCACCCGCGAGGAGGAGGCCCGCCGCCGGGTCGCCGAGGAGCGGCTGCGTATCGCCCGTGACCTGCACGACGTCGTGGCGCATCACATCGCGCTGGTCAACGTGCAGGCGGGGGTCGCCGCCCATGTCATGGACAGGCGCCCCGACCAGGCCAAGGAGGCGCTCGGCCACGTCCGCGAGGCCAGCCGCAGCGCCCTGAACGAGCTGCGCGCCACCGTCGGGCTGCTCCGCCAGTCCGGCGACCCCGAGGCCCCGACCGAACCCGCCCCCGGCCTCAGCCGCCTGGAGGAGCTGGCCGCCACCTTCCGCAGCGCGGGCCTGCCGGTCGAGGTGGCCCGCGCCGATCAGGGCACCGAACTCCCGGCCGCCGTGGACCTGGCCGCCTACCGGATCGCCCAGGAGGCCCTGACGAACGTGCAGAAACACGCGGGCCCCGAGGCCAGGGCCGAGGTCAGCGTCGTACGGGTCGGACGGAACGTGGAGGTCACCGTCCTCGACGACGGTGCCGGCGAGGCGGCGGTGCCGGAGACCGGCGGCGGGCACGGGCTGCTCGGCATGCGCGAGCGGGTCACCGCCCTCGGGGGCACCCTGACCACCGGACCCCGCTACGGCGGCGGCTTCCGCGTCCATGCGATCCTGCCCGTCGAGACCCGTACCGATTCCCGTACGGGCGCCCGTGCGACGGCCCCGGGGGAGCCCGTATGACGATCCGTGTCCTGCTCGCCGACGACCAGGCACTGCTGCGCAGCGCGTTCCGGGTGCTGGTCGACTCCGAGCCCGACATGGAGGTGGTGGGGGAGGCCTCCGACGGCGCCGAGGCGGTCCGGCTGGCCAGGGAGCAGGCCGCCGACGTCGTCCTCATGGACATCCGGATGCCCGGCACCGACGGCCTCGCCGCCACCCGCCTGATCAGCGCCGACCCCTCCCTCGCGCACGTCCGCGTGGTCATCCTGACCACCTTCGAGGTCGACGACTACGTCGTCCAGTCGCTGCGCGCCGGCGCCTCCGGCTTCCTCGGCAAGGGCAGCGAGCCCGAGGAACTGCTCAACGCCATCCGGATCGCCGCGGGCGGGGACGCCCTGCTCTCCCCGGCGGCCACCAAGGGGCTGATCGCCCGTTTCCTCGCCCAGGGCGCCGACGACGGCCGCGACCCCGCCCGCTCCGAGCGTCTGGGCGCGCTCACCGGCCGGGAGCGGGAGGTGCTCGTGCAGGTCGCCGGCGGCCACTCCAACGACGAGATCGCCGAGCGCCTGGAGGTGAGCCCGCTGACCGTGAAGACGCACGTCAACCGGGCCATGGCCAAGCTCGGCGCGCGGGACCGGGCCCAGCTCGTCGTGATCGCCTACGAGTCGGGGCTGGTCCGTCCGAGGATGGACTGATCTCCACCCGCGCGTACTGCGCGCGGAGTAGGGGCCGGATAAGGAAATGGACCTGGGGCCTACGAGTGCGGGCTCCGCCATGGCCCAGGGTGGTGGGGTGGGCGCTCACCTGTGCGTCCCGTCGTCGCTTCTTCCGTTCCCGGGAAGCGCTTCTGCCGCTCACAGAAGAAAGACCCTGATCCATGTCCTGGCTGTCGAGATTCAGCCTCGCGCAACGAGCCCTCATCGGGCTCGTGTCCATCGTCGCGCTCGTCTTCGGACTGATCGCGATACCCCAGATCAAGCAGCAACTGCTGCCCACCATCGAACTGCCCATGGTGTCGGTGATCGCGCCGTACCAGGGCGCCTCGCCCGACGTGGTCGAGAAGCAGGTCGTCGAGCCCATCGAGGACAACCTGCAGGCCGTCGACGGCGTCACCGGTGTCACCTCCACCGCGAGCGAGGGCAACGCCGTGATCATGGCGTCCTTCGACTACGGCAACGGCACCGAGCGGCTCGTCTCCGACGTCCAGCAGGCCGTCAACCGGGCCCGCAACCAGCTTCCCGACGACGTCGACCCGCAGGTCATCTCCGGCTCCACGGACGACATGCCGACCGTGGTGCTCGCCGTCACCTCCGGCAAGGACCAGCAGGCCCTCGCCGACCAGCTCGACAGGACGGTCGTCCCGGCCCTGAAGGACATCGACGGCGTCGGCCGCGTCCAGGTCACCGGCGTCCGTGACCTCCAGGTCACCGTCACCCCGGACGACGCGAAGCTCGCGCGGGCGGGTCTCACCCCCGCCGCCCTCGGCCAGGCCCTCCAGGCGGGCGGCGCGACCGTCCCGGCCGGCTCCTTCGACGAGGGCGGTGCCAACCGCACCGTCCGGGTCGGCGGCGGCTTCACCTCCCTGAAGCAGATCCGGGACCTGAGGATCGCCGGCGAGGGCGCCGGGAAGCCCGTACGCCTCGGTGCCGTGGCCACCGTCGAGGAGCGGCCGGCCCTGGCCGACTCCCTCACCCGCACCGACGGCCGCCCGAGCCTCGCGGTCAACGTGACGATGGACCACGACGGCAGCGCGGTCGCCATCTCGAACGCGGTCGAGGACAAGCTGCCCGACCTGCGCGAGGATCTCGGCTCCGGCGCGAAGCTCACGGTCGTCAGCGACCAGGGGCCGGCGGTGTCCAAGTCCATCAAGGGCCTGACCACGGAGGGCGCGCTGGGCCTGCTCTTCGCCGTCCTGGTCATCCTGGTCTTCCTGGCGTCGGTCCGTTCGACGCTGGTCACCGCGGTGTCCATCCCGCTGTCCGTCGTCCTCGCGCTGATCGTGCTGTGGACGCGCGGCCTGTCGCTGAACATGCTCACGCTCGGCGCGCTGACCATCGCCATCGGCCGGGTCGTCGACGACTCGATCGTGGTCCTGGAGAACATCAAGCGGCACCTCGGCTACGGCGAGGAGCGCCAGGAGGCCATCCTCACCGCCGTGCGCGAGGTGGCCGGCGCGGTCACCTCCTCCACCCTCACCACGGTCGCCGTGTTCCTGCCGATCGGCCTGGTCGGCGGCATGGTGGGCGCCCTGTTCGGCTCGTTCAGCCTCACGGTCACGGCGGCCCTGCTGGCCTCCCTGCTCGTCTCGCTGACGGTCGTCCCGGTCCTGGCGTACTGGTTCCTGCGCGCCCCCAAGGGCACGCCCGCGGACGCCGAGCAGGCCCGCCGCGCGGCCGAGGAGAAGGAGGCGAACAGCCGCCTGCAGCGCGCCTACGTCCCCGTCCTGCGCTTCGCGACGCGCCGCCGCCTCGCCAGCGTGCTGATCGCGGTCGTGGTCCTCGTCCTCACGTTCGGCATGTCCGGGCTTCTGAAGACGAACTTCTTCGACCAGGGCGAGCAGGAAGTCCTCACCCTCAAGCAGAAGCTGAAGCCCGGCACCAGCCTCGCGGCCACCGACGCGCAGGCCAGGCGGGTCGAGCGGCTGCTCGCCTCGACCGAGGGCGTCAAGGACTACCAGGTCACCGTCGGCTCCTCCGGCTTCATGGCGGCCTTCGGCGGCGGCACGGACACCAACCAGGCGTCGTACCAGGTGATGCTGAAGGACTCGGCGTCCTCCGACGACGTGCGCCGGCACCTCGAGGACGGCCTGAAGAGGCTCGAGGGCATCGGTACCACCACCGTGTCGGCCGGAGACGGCTTCGGCAGCCAGGACCTGAGCGTCGTGGTGAAGGCCTCCGACCCCGAGGCGCTCCGCACGGCCGCCGAGCAGGTGCGCTCCACCGTGGCCGGCCTCGACCACGTCACGGACGTCTCCAGCGACCTCGCGACCAGCGTGCCGCGGATCTCGGTCAAGGCCGATGCGAAAGCCGCGGCGGCCGGGTTCGACGACCAGAAGCTGGGTGCCGCGGTCGCCCAGGCCGTGCGCGGCACCACGGCGGCGAAGGCGATCCTCGACGACACCGAGCGCGACGTCGTCGTGAAGTCGGCGAAGCCCGCCACCACGCTGGCCCAGCTGAGGAACCTGCGCCTCGGCCCGGTGCGGCTGGCCGACATCGCCACGGTGAAGCTGGTGGACGGCCCGGTGTCGATGTCCCGGATCGACGGCCAGCGTGCCGCGACCATCACGGCCAGGCCGACCGGGGACAACACGGGCGCGGTCAGCGCCAAGCTCCAGTCGAAGATCAAGGCCCTCGACCTGCCCGCGGGCGCCGAGGCCGAGATCGGCGGCGTCTCCTCCGACCAGGACGACGCGTTCAAGAACCTGGGCCTGGCGATGCTGGCGGCGATCGCGATCGTCTTCATGCTCCTGGTCGCGACGTTCCGCTCGCTCGCCCAGCCGCTGATCCTGCTGGTCTCCATCCCGTTCGCGGCGACCGGCGCGATCGGCCTGCTGATCGCCACCGGCACCCCGATGGGCGTCCCGGCGATGATCGGCATGCTGATGCTGATCGGCATCGTGGTGACCAACGCGATCGTGCTGATCGACCTGATCAACCAGTACCGCGGGCAGGGCTACGGCGTCGTCGAGGCCGTGGTCGAGGGCGGCCGCCACCGTCTGCGCCCGATCCTGATGACGGCCCTGGCGACGATCTTCGCCCTGCTCCCGATGGCCCTGGGCGTCACCGGCGAGGGCGGCTTCATCGCCCAGCCGCTGGCGGTGGTCGTCATCGGCGGCCTGATCACGTCCACGCTGCTGACGCTGCTGCTGGTCCCGACGCTCTACGCCATGCTCGAACTCCGCAAGGAGCGCCGGGCGAAGAAGCGGGCGGCGAAGCGGGAGCCGAAGAAGACGGCGGTCTCCCAGGAAGCTCAGCCGGCGCAGGTCTAGGGGGCTTCGTTCGGATCAGTCCGGGTCCGCGACGCCCGGCACGGCACCTCGCGGCGTTGTCGGACCACCCGAGTACGCCCGGTACGCGGGTGATCCTCCGCCTTGCGATGCACCGCACCGGACGCCGCGGCCGGATCCGACCTGATCCAAACGAAACCCCCTAGCCGCATGACGAGAAGGGGGCCGCACCTCGGGTGCGGCCCCCTTCTCGCGTGTCACGACCGCCGGAGGCTACGGCAGCGCCAGCATCCGCTCCAGCGCCAGCTTGGCGAACGCCTCGGTCTCCTTGTCGACCTCGATCCGGTTGACCAGGTTGCCCTCGGCCAGGGACTCCAGGGCCCAGACCAGATGGGGCAGGTCGATGCGGTTCATGGTCGAGCAGAAGCAGACCGTCTTGTCGAGGAAGACGATCTCCTTGCCCTCCGGCGCGAAACGGTTCGCCAGGCGGCGGACCAGGTTCAGCTCCGTGCCGATGGCCCACTTGGAACCGGCCGGGGCGGCCTCGAGGGCCTTGATGATGTACTCCGTCGAGCCGACGTAGTCGGCCGCGGCCACGACCTCGTGCTTGCACTCGGGGTGGACCAGGACGTTGACGTCGGGGATGCGGGCGCGCACGTCGTTCACCGAGTCGAGGCTGAAGCGGCCGTGGACCGAGCAGTGGCCGCGCCACAGGATCATCTTGGCGGCGCGCAGCTCCTCGGCGGTCAGCCCGCCGTTCGGCTTGTGCGGGTTGTAGACCACGCAGTCGTCCAGGGACATGCCCATGTCGCGGACGGCGGTGTTGCGGCCCAGGTGCTGGTCGGGCAGGAAGAGCACCTTCGTCGCCGAGGGATCCCCCTGCTCGAAGGCCCAGTCGAGGGCGCGCTTGGCGTTCGACGAGGTGCAGATCGTGCCGCCGTGCTTGCCGGTGAAGGCCTTGATGTCGGCGGAGGAGTTCATGTACGAGACCGGCACCACGTGCTCGGCGACGCCCGCCTCGGTCAGCACGTCCCAGCACTCGGCGACCTGCTCGGCCGTCGCCATGTCGGCCATGGAGCAGCCGGCGGCGAGGTCGGGCAGGACGACCTTCTGGTCGTCGGACGTCAGGATGTCCGCCGACTCGGCCATGAAGTGCACACCGCAGAAGACGATGTACTCGGCCTCCGGGCGCGCGGCCGCGTCCCGGGCCAGCTTGAAGGAATCGCCCGTGACGTCGGCGAACTGGATGACCTCGTCGCGCTGGTAGTGGTGGCCGAGCACGAAGACCTTGTCGCCGAGCTTCTCCTTGGCCGCGCGGGCGCGCTCGACCAGGTCGGGGTCGGACGGCGAAGGCAGGTCACCGGGACACTCGACGCCCCGCTCGCTCTTCGGGTCGGCCTCGCGGCCGAGCAGCAGCAGGGCGAGCGGAGTCGGCTGTACGTCGAGTTCCGGGGTCTGGGCGGTGGTCACGACACGCACCCTTTCTACTTTTCGTCTAACTGACGCTATCTATCATAACTGGTTCACGTCACTTTGACGATGTCCATAGCGTCGATGTGACGTGAATCCCGCCCGGCTCCCTCTTCGGGCCGCTGTCCCGGCCGCCGGGCGTATGCGAGCATGAAGGGAGAACCGAGTACGCGACCACGCGAATGCCCGGCCCGGAATGAATCCGCGGACGCGCCGGTTGCACTCGTCGGCAAGCAGTCTCCGTACAACCCGGGAGAGATGTAGATGTCCGTATCGGACGAGACCACCACCGTCACCGACGGCATCATCCTGACCGACGCCGCCGCGTCCAAGGTCAAGGCCCTGCTCGACCAGGAAGGCCGGGACGACCTCGCCCTGCGCGTCGCCGTCCAGCCCGGCGGCTGCTCCGGCCTGCGCTACCAGCTCTTCTTCGACGAGCGTTCGCTCGACGGCGACGTGGTGAAGGACTTCGGCGGGGTCAAGGTCGTCACCGACCGCATGAGCGCTCCGTACCTGGGCGGCGCTACCGTCGACTTCGTGGACACGATCGAGAAGCAGGGCTTCACGATCGACAACCCGAACGCGACCGGCTCCTGCGCCTGCGGCGACTCCTTCAGCTGAGCCGGGACGTGACGCACTGAGCGTCACGGTCTGACACGAGAAGGCGGGGGGGGGGGGGGGGGGGGGGGGGGGGGGTTTTGTGGGGGGGGGGGGGGGGGGGGGGGGGGGGGGGGGGGGGGAGGGGGGGGGGAGGGGGACACGTACCCCCCCCCCCCCCCCCCCCCCCCCCCCCCCCCCCCCCCCCCCCCCCCCCCGCCCGCCCCCCCCCCCCCCCCCCCCCCCACAAACAACCCCCCCCCCCCCCCCCCCCCCCCCCCCCCCCGCCTTCTCGTGTCCCGGCGAGGTCAGCGGGCCTGTGGCCGCAGCGCCCCCGGCTCGGACCGGGCGATCCGCTCGCCGTCGGCCCCGACCACCGTCCGCCCGTCCAGCGGCGCGTCCAGCCGTACGGTCTTCACGTACTCCTTGGCGATCAGCACGCACACCTTGTCCGGCCAGGGCTTCTCGGTGACCGTGACCGTCACCCGGCCGGCGCTCTCCCTGGCCGACGCCGTGTAGTCGGCGCACACCCCGCCGTAGAAGCTCACCGTCAGCTCCCGGCCGTCGGCCGTGTACCCGGTCACCTTCACGCTCCGGTTCCCCGGGGCCGCGGACGGCTGCGCCGAGGGCGCCGACCGGGCCGACGCCAGGTACTTCGGGTCCACCGCCGGATACGTCACCGTGAACGTGTCCCGCGTCCCCGCTCCCCGCACCTCGAACAGCCACGACGGCACCAGCGTCTGTCGCCCGCCGACCGAGTGCGCGGCCAGCCCGAACGCCGCCTTCTCGACCGTGACCGTGTCCGCCTTCTCGACCGTGACCGTGTCCGCCGCCGGCTCGGTCGTCCCCGCGGACGCACCGCACGGCTGCTCCAGCCGGTCCTTCGCCGGCACCGGAGTGGCACAGCCGCCGATCCCCATCCGGTGGTCGCCCTTCGGCGCCTTGTTCATCAGCGCGAGCGTCTTCTCCGCGCTCAGCACGGGGTACGTGTCGCCCTTCGCCGGCGCGCCCAGCAGCCCATGGCCGCCGACCAGCTCACCCTTCTCGCCGACGGTCAGGCCGGTCGTCCAGCCGTACGTGGGCAGTCCGCCCACCACCGGATCGGCGTTGACCACCCGCTGGGCACCCAGGACCTGACTCGCGTCGATCTTCGCGTCGTCCAGCCCGGCCGCCTTCAGCACCGGCGCCGCCGCCTCGGTCGCCTTCCGCACGCTCACCGGGGTGCCGGTGGGGCCCATCGGGTCGTGCGCGCAGAGGGCCCCCTTCTTGCAGTTGTCGGTGCCCGGCGCGTACCGGCTGAAGGTCCAGCTGCCCGGCGCGTCCCGGTTCACGTGCAGGCTCGGCCCGGAGCCGTCCTTGCCGCCGACCCGCCAGATCCGCCCCTCGGCCACCGGCGACCCGTCCATCCCGAACGCCTTCGCCAACCGGGCCACGGCGTCCTTGCCGACCTCACCCCGCGGCGCGTACACCGGAGCCGACCCGGGCCCGTCCGGCAGTTCGCCCCGCGTCACGTACCGCGCGCCGTACGGGTCGGGCTCCCCGGGCGCGATGCCGTCCGTGCCCGTCCAGCCGTCCAGGGCCAGCGGCGGGGGAGTGCCGCCACCGCCGGAAGCGCCCGGATGCGTACGACCGTCCGAGCCGCCGCTCGCGGCGAGATACGCGCCGCCACCGCCGACCAGCAGGACCGCGGCCGCGACGGAGACGACGACCACCGGTGATCGGCGCCGCCCCGGTCGCTCACCCGCGTCCCCGTCGCCGGCCCGGGGCTCACGCGCCACATGCTCCCCGGAATTCTCGGGAACCTCCGCGTCACCGGAGTTCTCAGGCCGCTCGGTGTTCACCGCATCGCTCCTCGCTGGAATCGTGTCCCGCATCCCCCGCCAGAGGGACGCCGATGGGACGCGGGAGGGGAGCGCGCGGTTCCCCGGGCTTGCGCCCCGCGCGTCAGTCGCCGTAGTCCGACATCGCGTCCAGCAGCCGCGCGGACCGGGTCGGCACGGTCACCCCGTGGATGAGGGACGGCGGCACCGGCCGCGACTCGGCGTGCTCGGGGGCCGCCCAGTGCGGAGCCATCCGGGCGCAGTCACCGCGCAGGACGGCGAGGTCGCCCTCGAGATCGGCCAGGGCGCTGGAGGGGACCTTGAGGTTCGTCATGACCGCACCGTAGGCACGCTCCGGCCCGCGAAGAAAGATCTACTATCGGGTAGTTTTGCCAGCTTCAGTGGCGACGCGCGAACCGGTAGCGTGAACTGTCAACCCAGCCTCCCGCAGGAGAATGCCGACGTGCGCATCGCAGTCACCGGCTCCATCGCCACCGACCACCTCATGACCTTCCCCGGCCGCTTCGCCGACCAGTTCGTCGCGGACCAGCTGCACACGGTCTCGCTCTCCTTCCTGGTCGACAACCTGGACGTGCGCCGGGGCGGCGTCGGCGCGAACATCGCCTTCGGCATGGGCCAGCTCGGCACCAAGCCGATCCTGGTCGGCGCCGCCGGCTTCGACTTCGACGAGTACCGGGCCTGGCTCGACCGGCACGGCGTCGACACCGACTCGGTCCGCATCTCCGAGACGCTGCACACCGCCCGCTTCGTGTGCACCACGGACGCCGACCACAACCAGATCGGCTCCTTCTACACCGGCGCGATGAGCGAGGCCCGCCAGATCGAGCTGAAGACCGTCGCCGACCGCGTGGACGGCCTCGACCTGGTCCTGATCGGCGCCGACGACCCGGAGGCCATGCTCCGCCACACGGAGGAGTGCCGCTCCCGGAACATCCCCTTCGCCGCCGACTTCTCCCAGCAGATCGCCCGCATGGAGGGCGAGGAGATCCGGATACTGCTGGACGGCGCGACGTACCTGTTCTCGAACGAGTACGAGAAGGGGCTCATCGAGTCCAAGACCGGCTGGACCGACGCGGAGATCCTGTCCAAGGTCGGCCACCGCGTCACCACGCTCGGCTCGCGGGGTGTGCGCATCGAGCGGGTCGGCGAGGACCCGATCGAGGTCGGCTGCGCGGAGGAGGAGCGCAAGGCCGACCCCACGGGCGTCGGCGACGCCTTCCGGGCGGGCTTCCTGTCCGGACTCGCCTGGGGCGTCTCCCTGGAGCGTGCCGCGCAGGTCGGCTGCATGCTGGCGACGCTGGTCATCGAGACGGTCGGCACGCAGGAGTACACGCTGCGGCGGGCGCACTTCATGGAGCGGTTCGTGAAGGCCTACGGCGACGAGGCGGGCGAGGAGGTCCGCGCTCACCTGGGCTGACGCGCCGCCGCGACGCTTCAGCCGAGCCGGCGGACCAGGTACGCCGTTCCCCGTTCCGCCGGCTCCTCGCCGATGTACTCCTGGCCCCGCATCTCGCACCACGCGGGAATGTCCAGCCGGGCCGCCTCGTCGTCCGACAGGACCCGGACCGTGCCGCCCACGGGCACGTCCCCGATCACCTTCGCCAGCTCGATGACGGGAATCGGGCAGCGCTTGCCGAGGGAGTCGACGACCAGCTCCTGCGCCCGTACCGCTGTCGCCGGTGCGGGCGCCCCCAGCTTCTCCCGCACCCCCGCGACGGCCCCGGGCAGCACCTCCAGGAACCGCTCCACGTCCGCCTCCGCCACCCCTGTCGGCAGCGAGACGCGCACGTTGCCCTCGCTCAGCACCCCCATCGCCTTCAGCACATGGCTGGGCGTCAGCGTGCTGCTCGTGCAGGAGGAGCCGGACGAGACGGAGAAGCCCGCCCGGTCCAGCTCGTGCAGCAGCGCCTCTCCGTCGGCATAGAGGCAGGAGAAGGTGACGATCCCCGGCAGCCGCCGCTCGGCGTCGCCCACCACCTCCGCGTCCGGCACCAGCCGCGGCACCCGCGTCCGGATCCGCTCCGTCAGCTCCCGCAGCCGTACCGCCTCCTGGGCCGCTTCGGCCCGCACCGCCCGCAGCGAGGCCACCGCCGCCACGATCGCCGGGATGTTCTCGAACCCGGGCGCCCGCGCCGACTCCCGCTCGTCCGCCGGGCCTTGGACGGCGAACCGGACCCCCTTGCGTACGACGAGCAGCCCCACCCCCGACGGCCCGCCCCACTTGTGCGCACTCGCCGCCAGCAGCGACCAGTCGCCCTCGACCGGCCCCCACCCCAGCGACTGCGCCGCGTCCACCAGCAGCGGCACCCCCGCCGCCCGGCACACCGCGGCCACCTCCACCACCGGCTGCACGGTCCCGACCTCATGATTGGCGGACTGCAGACAGGCCAGCGCGGTGTCCGGCCGCAGCGCGGCGGCGAAGGCCGACGGATCGACGGCCCCGGCGCGGTTCACGGGTACGTGGCCGACGGTGCCGCCCTCCGCCTCGAACGCTTCCGCCGAATGGAGTACAGACGAGTGTTCGACGGCGGACACGATCAGGTGGCGTCCGACCCGTCGTCGCCCGGCCAACGCCCCCGCGACACCCGTGTGTACGGCCCGCGTCCCGGAGGATGTGAACACCACCTCGTCGGCCCGGCAGCCGACCGCTTCGGCCGCCGCCTCCCGGGAGGCGTCCAGCAGCATCCGGGCCTTGCGGCCCTCCCGGTAGAGCCGGGCGGGATCCGCCCAGCCGTCGTCCAGGGAGGCCAAGAGCGCCTGGCGGGCAACAGCATGGAGGGGCGCGGCGGAGGCGGCGTCGAAGTAGGACACAGGTCAACGGTAAAACTTCGGTCGGCCGCAACACCCAAGGGGCGCGGGGAACCGCGCGACCAGCCACGACGTGCGCCGAACCCGCAAACTCACCGAAACCACCCGAGCTACTGGGCGCTTTCGGGTGACCCGTAGCGCGTATGCCCCCCTCCCCGCGAACCCCCGGAGGGCGTCGGCTAGGGTTTGGTCCGCATAAACATCCAAACCCCTGCCCGACGCAGGGCGGCGACCGACCAGCGAGAAGGCCGCAGCCGACCGCGCGGGCGAGACTCTCGGGAAGGCGCTACGTGAGTCCCAACGGCTCCGACCGCTCGCCGCGGCGCCCGATGCGGCGGAAGCTGCTGCAGGCAATGACCGCGGGCCTGGTCCTGGCGACCGCGACCGGTTGCACATACAAGGACTTCCCCCGCCTTGGTATGCCCACCCCGACCACGGAAGAGGCTCCGCGGATCCTCTCCCTGTGGCAGGGCTCCTGGGCTGCCGCGCTCGCCGTCGGCGTGCTGGTGTGGGGCCTGATCCTGTGGAGCGCCATGTTCCACCGGCGCAGCCGCACCAAGGTCGAGGTTCCTCCGCAGACTCGGTACAACATGCCGATCGAGGCCCTGTACACAGTGGTCCCGATCATCATCATCTCGGTGCTCTTCTACTTCACCGCCCGGGACGAGACGAAGCTGCTCAGCCTCACCGACAAGAAGCCCGACGTCACGGTCAACGTGGTCGGCTTCCAGTGGAGCTGGGGCTTCAACTACATCGCGGACGTTCCCGGTTCCACCGGCAACGCCAAGACCGACAAGAACCTGGACGCGATTCCGGACCGGTTCAAGAAGGACTTCCCGGCGAACGCCGGCGGTGTCTACGACGTCGGTACACCCGGCACGCGGAACCCGCAGACGGGCAACCCCGGTCCGACGCTCTGGCTCCCCAAGGGCAAGACGGTCCGCTTCGTCCTGACCTCTCGTGACGTCATCCACTCCTTCTGGGTGGTGCCGTTCCTGATGAAGCAGGACGTCATCCCGGGCCACACCAACGCCTTCCAGGTGACCCCCAACAAGGAGGGCACCTTCCTCGGCAAGTGCGCCGAGCTCTGCGGCGTCGACCACTCCCGGATGCTGTTCAACGTGAAGGTCGTCTCCCCCGAGCGCTACGAGCAGCACCTCAAGGACCTCGCCAAGAAGGGGCAGACCGGTTACGTTCCCGCCGGCATCGAGCAGACGCCGCACGAGAAGAACCGGGAGACGAACAACCTGTGAGCATCCTCAACGAACCCCAGGGTGCCGCGGCAGCTGAGGACTCGTACGAGAACGAGCTGCCGGTCAGGCGCAAGCAGCCCGGCAATGTCGTGGTGAAGTGGCTGACGACCACCGACCACAAGACGATCGGCACGCTGTATCTGGTCACCTCGTTCGCGTTCTTCCTGATCGGTGGCGTCATGGCGCTGCTGATGCGCGCCGAGCTGGCCCGGCCGGGCCTGCAGATCATGTCGAACGAACAGTTC
>NZ_JBVIIT010000044.1:0-22572 GCF_055569615.1 Streptomyces sp. NPDC031379
GCTACGACAAACAGCCCGGCCGCTACCGCGCCGCCATCACCTTGGCCAGCACACTCATCTGGCTAGACACATGATCGGCAAAACGCTCCCTAGCCGCTCATGGTTCGTGGCTACGTCACTGACCGGCGTGAGGAGATCGGCTCCAGGCCGGACGAGGTGTGGTCGAAGCCTTTGTCCCGCAGACCCATAAGCCCGGCGCGGAGGCGGAGGTCGACTTCGGCGACGTGACGGTGCGGCCGGCCGACGAGCTGGTGACCTACTACCTGTTGGCATTCCGGCTGTCTTGCTCGGGCAAGGCCGTCCACCGGATCTTCGCCTCGGCAGGTCAGGAGGCGTTCTTCGAGGGCCACGTCCACGCTCTCAACCTGCTGGGCGGAGTGCCGACCGGGAAGGTCCGCTACGACAACCTTGGGGCTGCGGTCGCCCAGGTGCTGGGCTTCTCCCAGCATCGCGTCGAGGCCGAGCGCTGGACCGCGTTCCGCTCCCACTACGGCCTGGAAGCCCTCTACTGCCAGCCCGGCATCCGCGGCGCCCAGCTCGGACCCAGGGGGACCATCCCCGCGGGTGCCGGGGATGGTCCCTGCGGCAGCCGTCTCGCGGCGATCGACAGGAACCGCTGTGGTGAGGGCGGCGGCCGTCTTGGTTCGGGCATATGTTCGCCACGGCCGGGCACCGCATGAAGCGGCTACGAGACGGGCGTGACTACCAGCCGCCTGTGCCGGAAGCGGCGAATCCCGAGAGCCTACGATCGCAGGTGATGACCAGTCGTCTGCGACCTCTGGGGGCGCCTCGTGGCACAGCTTGTTCGTGAGCAGCACGTCGATGTGTTTGTGGCCTACTACGCATTCGGTCTGCAGGAATCCGACGACGGCTTCCTCGATCTGCTGTTTCCAGATGAGTTCGACTTCGACACGTTCCTGAGCACCCATCCCGGGCGCCTGGACATCACCAGCGCCGGACACACCCACACCGCCTCTCTCACAGTCGAGGTATGGGACGGACCTGCGCCGGAGCAGGACTTGGCCGGCTGGGAAGAACAGGCGGAGGCGGACTTCGAGTCGGTGAGCGGACAGGTCGCGGTGTGGTCGATGAGTCTGGGCCGGCTCGATGACCTGATCACGCTGGCAAACTCGGGCGGATTGTGGCGCGTGCGTGTCAGTTCCTCGGGTCGGGCTGCGGTCAAGGCCCTGGGAGAGAGCGAGGAAAGCATCGAGGGAGTGGAGCGGTACCTCGTGCAGTTCTGGCCTGCGGTTTCGTAGTCCAGCGTTGCGGCGGGAGTGACGGGCCGCTCCCGCCGCAACGAGGGGTCAGTCGATGATCTTGACGGTGAAGCCGTCGTCCAGGCCGTCAAGGATGCGGTTCTTGCTGTAGAAGCTCTTCAGGATGAGACCGCCTGCCTGGTTTTCCTTGCTGTCGATGGGCTTCACGGAGAAGTTGAACTTTCGCACTTCGGGGTCGTAGTCGTGTTCCGCGGCGCCTTCATAGGTGCTGGCGAATGGGTATTCGTCGCAGTCCCGCTTCCCACCGTGGGAGTAGCCGTCCCCCCAATAGCGCCTGCATTGCTTCTTCGCTGCCTTGCGGTTGTCCTCGTTGCGCTTCGCGCTCACTGTCCGGTGCAGGGGGGCTTTCACGGTCTGACCGGGCACCTTCTTGGCCGACATGTACGGCTTGGTGTCCTCGGGATGCTGGAACGCCGTCTTGATGTGCTGGGCTTCGGCGCGTTCTTCCGCCCCCGGTTTCGCGCTCAGAGTCAGCGACGCGTTGTAGCTGAAGGTTGCCGCGCCCTTCTTCGCCGGGTTGCCGTCCCCGGTGGAGTGGGGCAGGTAGGAAGCCGCATCCCACCGCGGTGCCAGCATGAATAGTGTGCCGCCGGGGTCCCCGCTGAGTTGCCACGGGGCCGGCGGTTTGAAGCTGACCACCGGCTCGTAGACCGCGGCCAGCAAATCCGAGCGTCCGCTTCCTTGGCCAGGCCTGGCGTTCATGGTGTGGTGGAACGTACGCAGTGCTTTCAGCTGCGTCCACGTCTTGGTACCGGGCATGCTCCCGCCGTGGCTGAAGCGCGCTCCGGACGGCCAAGTCTTCGGGGTGGTTCCCTTTGTGGTGATGGGCATGGTCAGTGCCCCTGTTCTGCCGGTTACTTTGAAATCTGTGTAGTAGTACTGGTAGTCGATGGTGCGGCTGTTCTTGGCGATCGTTCCGACCACGCGCAGGTTGAACATGCTGGCACCAGCAGGACGACCCCTGATCACCCACTCCTGCGTGAACGAGGCACCGTCGCACACCGCGAACCGCGACTTCACGAAGAACGGGTTGTCGGTGCCAAGGCCCTTGGCGCACTCGTCGAACGTCATCTGTCGCGGTGGTTCCGGCGCCGTCGCACCCGGCCCGGCCGACGGCGCCGTGACCGGCTCATCCGGTGAGGGGGCATAGCCAGAGGGCCGGTTCGACAAGGGCGCGTATGCCGCTGCCGGTCCCCTCGTCTCCAGCGCCAGCCGCGCGCGAGACTCGGTCTGACTCACCAACCGCTTAAGTTTTTCCTGGCCCTTCGGGCTCGCCAGCTCCTTCAGTGACGGCTTCGCAACACCGATCGGCAGGACGTAGGTCTCCACCCGCAGATCATCACTTTGGTCCGCATTCGCCCACGTGGGAGCGGCCGCAGACACGACAGCAAGTGCCGTCAACGTCGTCAACGCCCGCCTGGCAACGCTCGACCACCTCGTGCTACTCATCAACGAATCCCCGAGTTCGATGGCCGCCGGACCTCAAGTCCGGCGCCTGGTCAGCACTCAGCTTTCCGAACGAATGCACGAAAACGTGGCCAACGAGCCTGCCATGTCCTGATCGCGATGACACCTTGACCGAGATCACCCGGCGCAAAGATCATCAGTGGAAACAGCACAAGTCACTTGGAGCAATCCGTGCGCGCCTTGGCCATGGGCTCGGACAAGGCAGTCCCCGGTGCCCCAGGCGACAGGCGCGCCCCGGCCGGGCGGTGCGCACCCGATGCTAACGGCC
Source organism: Streptomyces sp. NPDC031379 (assembly GCF_055569615.1). Lineage (NCBI taxonomy): Bacteria > Bacillati > Actinomycetota > Actinomycetes > Kitasatosporales > Streptomycetaceae > Streptomyces > Streptomyces sp. NPDC031379. The sequence goes on from NZ_JBVIIT010000044.1 coordinate 3,016, forward strand.
TCGTGCATGGTTGGCCGTGGCACGTCGAGGCATGCTGGGCCGGGGGGGCACGCTCGACTGGCGCGAGAGAGGGTGGTTGTCCGCTGGTGAAGAGCAGTCCGGCGGCGGCTTGCACGATGTCACTCATGCGCTCGTGGCGGCCACGGTGGCGGGCGAGGGCCCTCCGGTTCTTCAGGTGTGCGATGCCGTGCTCGACACGGATGCGCCGTGAGGAGTGCGCCTTGCGCTGCTGCTCGTATCGCTCGTCGTACCACCCGGGAACGTTCTTCTTGAATACGGTGTGGTGGTGTCACCACCCATCCGCCGGTCTGTGCTCCGAGACCGGGGTGTCCTCGAACACGGCAAGGTCTGTTCTCTTCGGCTGGGTGTGGCAGGCAGCGGGGCGGTGCTTACCACTCATCTCAATCGGCGATCAGAGCCAGCGGAATGTGCTGGCCGGGCCGGTGCGGCAACGGTTGAATGCCGCTGTGGAGAACACCTGGACACCGGCCCATCAAGCGGTGGAGAACGAGGACGCAGCGGCGTTGGCTCAGCTGCTGGCGAAGGGAGTCGACCCCGATGAGCTATGGAACAACATGACGCTTCTGACGCACGCCATCGACGTTGAAGGCGATGGTGCCTTGCAGAGTGGCAGCCCGCTGACTGTGCATACCACCGCAGTGCTCCTTGCCTTCGGTGCTGACCCGCAACTCCCGGGGTCTGACGGGCAAACGCCCATGGACCTCGCCCTTCACTACGGGCATGACCTGGCAGTCGAGCTGTTGCAGCGGCACATCAGCGAGTGAGACGGCGCGGGCAGATGAGGGTGCAGGCGATGCTTGTGAAGGCGAGGAAGTGTTCGGGCTCGCGTTCCGTAGCGCCGGTGAGGGGTGGCGACAGCCGGCCAGCCACGAGACGGTCAGTTCTACCCGCGGGTGCGGGGAGCACATCCGGAACCGCAGAACGTCGAGATCCGCCACGGGATCATCCCCGCAGGTGCGGCACATGGACGCGCACTTGATGAAGTAGCCGTCGTCGGGACCATCCCCGCGAGTGTGGGGAGCACCGGGCCAAATCCGCTTCCAGCCCGCTGGTGTTCGGACCATTCCCGCGGGTGCGGGGAGCACAGCTTGGCCGCGGCGACCAGGAGCTGCCGCACCGCTTGGGAGGGGCGTCAGGGGGCCATCCCCGCACCCGCAGGGATGGCCCCTTCGTGCTGAACCCCGTGTGGAACCACGGCATCTGCTCCCCGCACCCGCGGGGATGGTCCCCGAGGAGGCCGCTGCCGAAGCGCGCCGCCGCGCTGCTCCCCGCGCCCGACCAAGCAGCCCTGTAGAGAGTGTCCGAGGGCCTTGACCTCCCCCTGCGCGAGGAAGGGACTCCCGCCGACAAGGGGCCTAACAAGTGCCTCGCGCTTCAGCGGTTCGCCGACCATGGCCTACAGGGCATCATCGATTACCGCCACGCAGGTCTGCGCGGCTGCCTCAGCAAGTCCAGCGCCCTCACCTGGCACAGCTGGGTGTAGCTGCCTGTCAACAGCCGGTCTCGTCAGGAGGGCCTACCACCCTCGCACGGAACTAAAGCTGCTCCCTCAACATGCTCCAGGACCTCGCCGCCCTGACGGCGGTACCTCAACTCTCTCTCAAGAGATCTACGGAATCTTCGCCTCCGACATGTCCCTGCCATACCGTCAGCGAGTCCGAACGCTTACAGAGCGGTCCCCGCCGGATAGGTATTGCGTGAAAATCTCAGCACGTCGCAATATGCTCATTCCCACGACAGCGCTCCTGCTGTCCACGGTCCTGGCCGGGCCCGCATTAGCCGACGACGAGGCATCACCGGCCGCCTCTTCGGCATCGGCACCAGCCGATGACTCCATCACCAACACGTCTCCGCCTGAACAGCCTGAAGAAGACATCACCGAAGTCCCCGTTGACCAGGTGGACAAACAGCCGGAAGAGCCTGCGCCCGAGGCCATGCCGCCGCTTCCCGGGGATCTGCCGGCGGCTGTCGACTGCGCCCCGGCTCACGGCATCTACATTCCTACCAAGCAGGGGCGCAAGTACCACCGGGCGGTGGGACCAACCAACTCGAACTACAAAGGAACATCCAGGACCGCCAAGTCGACATTCACGTCGGAGGTCACGGGCGAGGTAGGCGTCGCCGTCACCGGCAAGCTGGAAACGTCGGTGGGTACGTTGCTCGCCAAGGTCAAGGCCAAGTACGAGGTGAGTGTGTCCGCCAAGCTGACGGCCAAGCTGGGGAACTTCATCTCCGCCTGGACACGCCATCCCACAAGACCACCCACGCGACATATGGCGTTTGGCGCCTCAAGCACACCGGCAAGAGCTACTGGCTGCACGCCAACTGCACCACCACACTGGAGCACACCGTGACCAGCTACTCCCCCTTCCGCGTAGGCTGGTACCTGTGGGAAAGCTGAGCCCCCTCGCATCCGCGACCGCTTTGGCCGCCGTAGCTGTTCTCGCCGTCGGATGCAGCAGCGATGACGGCGACACGCCCGGCACCGGTCACCAGGCGCCGCCGTCCCGCGCCTCGTCCTCATCGACACACAAACCGACCAACGGTCGCGCCGAACACATACCCGGTGAAACCGTGACCAAGGCACCATCACTGCCGGACGGCGAAGTTGTCGCTCAGGCTGTGAACGCACGCGGCAACCGCGAGATGGACGTCAAAGGCGGCCTAAAAGCGGACCGTTGGCCGTCCTGGTGAACTGCAAGGGCAACGGCAAGCTGACCGTCGAGGTCAAACCGGTCGGACTGAGCTTTCCACTCGAATGCGTTGCCGGAGAAGTCAGCAGCACATACAACCAGCTGAACCTGAAGAGCACCCGTGAGCAAGGAACGGTGAGCGTGACTGCACCGTCCTCTGTCCGATGGGCAATCACCGTCGGACATTAGACCGTCGACCGCGACGCGTTGCACACACGAACACATTCCGCACCTGCCTCGGGGCGAAGACCTCGAGGCAGGTGCGGTCGTCATCTTGGATGTGCGTCGCTCGCCGCACGAACGCACGGAGGGGCCCAACGCCGGTCATAGTCAGCGCCAGAGGGCCGGAGGGTCCGAAGGGGGCGGAAGGCAGCTGCTGCCACGTGCAGTCCGACGTTGCCACGAACACGATCGCCGCCAGCACCTCCCGATCGCCATGGCGGCGCCGGCCACCGCCCTACGCACGCGTTGGCGCCTCCGGCAACACTCGCGGAACAACTCCCCCAGCTCATCGACACCAGCCGCTCAATGATTTCACCTCGGCACCAGGGGATTCCCTCGATCCCGAAGCGCTGGACGGTCGAGCGGACCTACGGCTGGCTCATGCTCCCTCGCCGGCTGGTCCGCGACTACGAAACCCTCCCCGCACGCTCCGAAGCCATGATCCACGTTGCCATGACCGACGTCATGGCCCGCCCACTCACCTGGCGCGAACCGAGGACCTTCATGAAGCAGCCAGCTCCGGGATGAAACACTGATCGTGATGGGCATCGTCCTTGCTGCGGCCGCCGGGCTCGCAACTGGCTTCGGCTGGCAGGCGCGCCCGTGGCATCGCTTGCGGGTGCGGGGAGCACAGCTGGCCGTCCTCGACGCCGGCGCCCTGGGAGCATCCCCGCGGGTGCGGGGAGCACTGCACTGCCAATGGGCCCGGTCCTGGACCACATCATCACCACCGACTAAGGACCCCGTGACCGTGTCCGCTGACCGTGATTACCGAGCCCGCCGACCTGATGGTCGGCGGGCTCACGCCGTCAGGCCATCGAACGCAACCGATCCAGTTCGCTGCCGATCGCATCCCGCAGCACGTCATGCTGCGGACCGAGCCTGAACCGCTCATCACTCCACCGCTCATGCGGATACAGCCACACAGGCTTGCCGACCAACTCGGCCGGCTCCCAATCGAACCGCGGCCGGACGTGGGCATGCAAGAACGGATCCGTATTGCCGAGGATCTCCAGGTTGACCCGGCGGAAATCGGCGTCCAGCCGCCGGCACGCCAGCTCAACCGCTTCTCCGAGCTGATCCATGTCGGACAGAAACGCCAGCCGCTTGGCCTTCGGCAGGTCGGACAGACGCTGAACACCGGGTTCGTCCACGAGGAGGACTGAGTAGCCCGCCAAGAACTGAACGTCGCCGATCACCGCGAATCCCGACTCAAGCCGCCGCAGCACGGTGGGGTGCTCCCCCCGCAGAGCAGCCCCGATCCGATCCGTCCGCCAGTCATCGGCCATTGCCCCAACCTACCCGCTGGTGATCAGGCACCGCTCTTCGCTCCCCACCTTCCCCGCACACATCAGGGACCAACCAAGTGAGGCGAGGAGCGCCCCCGGCCGTTTTCACGGCTCTGTCCGCAGTCGCGTGAATCCCCAGGTCAGCGAAGTGAGCGCCTCTGGTCGCGTTCGCGGTGGTGCGGGATGACCAGGCCGGTGCCCCGGTAGCCGCCGTCCGCGATCACAGTGGTCATCTGGAGGAGAGCGGAGCGTCCCAGCAGCGGCACGGTCACCGGACCGAACAGGACGTCGGCCATCACCATGGTGTTCGCGCTACGCCCGAGGAGGTCGAGCTCGATACGCGCCAGGCCGTAATGGGTACTCGCCCCGTTGCCAAAGACCACCGGGACCTGGTTGAGCAGAAGCGCCGGTGTGATCCCAAGGACGGTGGCCGAGCCCAGATCAAGGATCGTGTCGTCCGCGCCGGTGTCGACCAGACACCAGACCCGGTGCTTCAGGCCCTGGTGGTGGGCGATGACCTCGGCCCACGGCCGGGCGACCACCTGTGCGCCCATGCTCCCTGGAGGATTCGCCACATATGCATGGTTGTTGCATGCGTGCGTCACCTGGGGCATGCGGATCAGCCGAGCCTCTCAGCGACGACCGAGGCGAACAGGGCTCGACGTGGAACGTGGTCCTGGGGTAACCCGGCTCGCCAGCGCTTGGGGATCCGGATCATCATCGACGATGCTGTGGCCCACCACCGCCACCCAGTGAGCTGGCCCATGGCGTAGGTACTCCCCCAGCGAGTCGTAGCTGGCGCTCAGCCAGGCGGCTTCGACACTCAGTTCATGAGTTGGCACACCTCTACCATCACGCACAGTGACAGTAGTGACGCATATCTGGGCAATGTGGGCGCGTCTCGGGGAAGGCGGAACTTCGTCAGCGACAGCCGCCCGGGACGCGAAGACGTCATTGATCGAAGCCAGCGCGGCCGAATATCTGACGCTTGAGCCTCTTAAGAGCGATCAAGGGGGCAGCGTGCCCGGCCCTCGTTCCGGCTCCTCCACATCCGAATCCTCATCCGGTCACGAGCTTCAGGAAATCGCGGTCAGAACCATTTTCGAAGATCCCTATCAGCTCCATCGTGGTTCCGAACACTCCATAGTGAGGAGCCAAATGAGATGGCGCCTGTAAGAACGCCGCCGACGCCCCGCGCGTCGAGCACGGGGCGTCAGCCGACAGTGGCTGCTGAGGGCCTTCGTCGGCCTCCGGGCTCCGCTGCTGCGGCGCCGACCGACTCGCCAGCGCCAGCGCCAGGGCCGCCTATGCACAGGACACCGCCGTGAACTGATCATTTCTGGTGCACCGCCGTGACCGGGCCCTCTTGCAGTTTCGAGTGTGGAGTCAGACGGCTCGCCTGGTTCTACAGGTCGGCTACGAGAAGCCGGTAGCCGGCATCCAGTGCTTCGCGGTCGAGCAGCTCGGCATGGCGTTGGTGCCACCGGCCGGAGGACAGGTCGTCGGACAGCCGGGCCAGACCCGGCTGGATGACTTCGTCGCCGGTTTGGGCGAACATCGAGATACCTGCCCGGACGTGCGGATCGAGGTAAGCCTCGGGTCGGCGCCAGAAGGCGGCGAGGAATCCATCGGTGCAGTCGTACGGGATGGGGACGGTCTCGATGCGGGCGCCTCCCAATAGCGTGACCAGGCGGTCGAGGCCGACCGCTCGTGTGTCGTCGAACGCAGCTGCCTCGGGCAGGTACTCGTCAAGCAGCCAGAACCTGCGGCTGATGGCGTGGTCGAAGGTGAAGATGACGATCCGTTGCCGGGCGATTCGGAGGAGTTCCCCGATGCCGGCTTCCAGGTCGCTCCAGTGGTGCACAGTCAAAAGGGCCATCACCGCATCGGCCGCGTCGTCGGCGAGAGGGATCGACTCCGCGGATGCCTCCAGGACCTGGGCGGATCCGGTCGGACGCTGGGCGATCATCACTGAGCTGGGTTCAACAGCCAGCATCGTTTGTGACGGTTCGTAGGAGCCAGTGCCGGCTCCCACGTTGATCACGGTAGCGGCACCTCCGAGGGCTTGATGAATCCTGGCGGCGATTCGCGGGTCCGGTCGCCGGGAGTATGCGTAGGACGCGCCGATCCTGTTGTAAGTCGCCACACCACGCAGTATGCCCTCAAGTGCGATCTGGACTGGTGGCATCGCGTGATCGCGACTGCTTCCAGGACTGCCTGTACGGCGAGGAGACCCCTTTGATACCCGGCCACCTGGGGACGCCCCGCAGGCTTTGTCGGGCCGGCGAGGACCTGGCCGTCTCCCCGGCGCGCTTCCGGCACAAGGGCATCTGGCCCCGGATCACCGTGCGGCACACCAGCGACCCGGTCCCCGGCAACTCGACTGGGCAGGATGCAGCGTCGGTGGCCGCATGCACGCTGACCGACCTGGCAGTTCGCACGCTTGCCCAAGGCTCCGCCGTGCTGCCGGGCCACCCCGACCGAAGCGGTGCCGCACGTGGGAAACGACACGTCGTCGACCACCGAGACCTCGGGCCGGACCGTCTCGCACGATCGCTTGGCGATCCGCTGCCGCACGAGCAGCGGATCCCATGGCGACTGGTTGACGAACTGCTGCCGGGCTGTGACTGCAGGCTCTAGGAGCGGGTGGCAGTCGCGCAGTCGTTGCCCGCGGCCGTCGTGCCGTTGCTCGTGTCGATCGGCTCGCTGCGGTCGTACGGATCGACCTGGCGGGCCTCGTCGGCGGGCTGCTCGTCGGCCTTGCCGAAGGGCGGCACGAAGTAGCCAGTCGGGGCGGAGCAGCCGCCGTTGGTCATGTCGAGCACGTACGAGACGAGGGACATCGTGCCCGGTTCGGTGATGACCTTGGCCGGGTCGTCCCAGCTCATCACCACCTCGCGCCGCACGATCGTACGGACGACCTCGGCGTCCCGCCCGCTGTCGCCCGCCGGGGTGACCGGGTACACGAAGGTCACGTCCGCCGTCACCTCGACCGCCCCCCGTTTCCCCTCCCGATACGTGAGCCGACCGCGCGTCTTGACCACGTCACCGACCAGCCGGGCCTGCTCCGGCCGGAAACGGCTGAACAACAGCAGCGGGTCGGTCTCGGGAGCGGGCGTCGCCGACGACAGGGCGGTACGGAGATACTGCTGGACGTCCTTCTGGTGCGGGTTCAACAGCGCGATCGCCTTCGTGGGCCGCTCGCCCCGCAGGACGCGGGAGTCGAGCCCCGCGGCCACCAGGAAGTCCCGGCTCTGCCGCAGTGCCCGCTCGACCCGGGCGGCGTCCATCCAGCCGGTCGCCTTGGCCGGTGGCACCGTGATCCCTGCCGCTCCGTCGGCCCAGCGGGCGGCAGGCGAACCCCGGAAGGGTTCGGCGAGGGTAGGGCGCAGATCCGGCTCGGCGCCGGGCGCCTCCCGCGGGCCTTCCGACTCGGCGGCCAACGGCTCCCCGTCCTGACCGCCGTCGTTGCCACCGAACCAGCCGACGACCTGCTGTGGGAAGAGCCCCACGACCAGGAGGGCCACGGCCGCCACCAGCCCGGTCACGAACCAACCTGTCCTGCGCCGGGGCCGGGCCGGTGAGTACGTACGCCAGCCCTCCAGTTGCCCGGAGCCCTCCAGTTGCCCGGAGCGCTCCCGGAGCCGCCGCTCCACCTCACGGGCGCGTGCCGACGGCTCCACGGGGGCCCCAGCCGCACCCGTCACCGATTCACGAAGGAACCGCTCCCACTCCTCTTCGGACACGGACGACTCGTCCTGCCCCCCAGCCCCGCTCACACCGCACTCCCGTTCTCGCTCGATTGCTCGATGCCCTATGGCTCGATCGCTCGACCATCTGATCAGTTGACTGCGCAACGGTCGATCGAGAGCCGCCCGCATGATCGCATGAGCAAGCCGCCGGCCTGCCGGGATGGTGGTTGAGTGTCAGATCGCCGCGCTGCCCGCTGGCACGGGCGTGGGCGTGGCATTCGACGACAGAACTCCGTGGTCGCGTACGTCAGCGGTAGCGCCGTCGGCCTCGCCTGCGGCTTCCCCTGCTCGACCGACACTGCTTCGCCCCGCTGATTGACCAGGTTCCCGAAGGCGCCCGCGACGAGCGGCTGATGGGCTTGTGCGAAGACATGGCGTCGCCCGTCAACACACCGGCCCCCGCGCCGCCTCCTCCGACCTGATCGGCATCCAGCCGAGAACAGCGGAACGCTTCGCATCCTTGGCCGGAGAGAATGGGTCCGACTACCTGGCAAGCCGCCACCCTGCCCGCGTGTGAAGGTCACGAACCGGCGCGGGCGTGCACGCTGTCCCCGCTCCAGTTCAACCACATCAGGACGACGAGTCTTGAGAGACAGGAGCGTGGTCAGCTGCGGACGGCGTCCAGGGCCGCGTTGTACTGCTCGTTTCGGACACGCTCCTCGCTCTCGACGACTCTCGACGAACGCAGCGGCCCCCCGAGTTTCCCGCCTGTCGCCCGCCGGCGAACGACCGTTTGTGAAACAACGGTCAGGGTGACGTGTGAGGCATCTCCTGGCTGGGCGCGGCTACGGGCGCGCTCATGTCGAGCAGCATCATGGCGTCGTGGTCGGGGGTGCCGGGTTCGGCGGTGTAGACGCCGATGCGCTGGCCGGGGGTGCCTTCCAGGTGCATGGACTGGGAGGTGAGCGTGACCGTGCCGACGCGGGGGTGCTGGAAGGTCTTCTGCGCGGGCTTGCGGCCGGTGACCTCGTAGCGTTCCCACAGCCGGGCGAAGTCGGGGCTCTTCAGGAGAAGTTCACCGACCAGGTTCGTCAGGTCAGGAGCGTCGGGGGCGGTGCCGGCGACGGCGCGCAGCCGGGCGACGCAGCCGGTGATCTGGCGGTCCCAGTCGCCGAAGAGATCCCGCGCGGCCGGGTGGAGGAAGAGGTAGCGGGCGAGGTTGCGGTGCTTGGCAGGCCAGTCCTCCAGGCCCGCGTACAGGGCGAGGCCGCCCGGGTTCCAGGCCAGCATGTCCATGCTGCGGCTGATGACGTACGCCGGGTTCGGCCGCAGCGACTCCAGCAGCAGCTTCAGGTGGGGGCGCACGGTGCGGCTCGGGGCCGGCGGCGGCTCGGGCGCGTAGCGGGCGGCACGTGCGGCGAGCTCACGTAGGTGCTGGTGCTCCTGGTCGTCCATGTGCAGAGCGCGGGCGAGCGAGTCGAGGACGGCGGGACTGGGGCGGGTCTCCTTGCCGCGTTCCAGGCGCACGTAGTAGTCGATGCTGATCCCGGCGAGGGTGGCCAGCTCCTCACGGCGCAGACCGGGGGTCCGACGGATGCCGGCGCCGACGGTGAGGCCGACGTGTTCGGGACTGGTCTGGGTGCGGCGGGCGCGCAGGAAGCGGCCCAGCTCGGCGCCCTCGCTGTGTGCGCTCGTCGATGCCATGACTCCAGTCTCACCCGCTGGGCACCCGCTGCGCGGGCGGGAGGGGGGCCCTGTCATTACCCCCGAAGAGCCCGCCCTGCCACACCGGAGCAATCCGGGCGAAGGTGAATGAGGAAGACGCCGGACCCCTTCGCCGCCGCCCGGGTTTCGACGGGCATGACCTGCCGGACCGGGCGAAAGTGAGAGGCCAGGCAACACCATGATCGGAAGAGGGCGAGATGCGGTACATCAAGCTGCGTGACCTGGAGGTTTCCCGGATCGGCCTGGGCGCGATGGGCATGTCCCACGGCTACACCGGCTCGGGCACCGACGACGCCGAGTCGATCAGGACCGTGCACCGGGCCCTTGAGCTGGGCGTCACCCTCATCGACACCGCCGAGATCTACGGCCCCTACACCAACGAGGAACTGCTGGGCCGGGCGCTGAAGGGCCGCCGGGACAAGGTGGTGCTGGCCACCAAGTTCGGTCTGGTCTCGCACGCGGGCGAGGGCGCGTGGAACCTGGACTCCGGCCCGGCCAACATCCGCACCGCGGTCGAGGGCTCCCTCAAGCGGCTGGGCACCGACCACATCGACCTGTACTACCAGCACCGGGTGGACCCGAACACGCCGATCGAGGAGACCGCCGGCGCGGTGGGCGAGCTGATCGCCGAGGGCAAGGTACGGGCTTTTGGCCTCTCGGAGGCGGGCCCGGGCACGATCCGCCGCGCCCACGCCGTCCAGCCGGTCACCGCGGTGCAGTCCGAGTACTCCCTGTTCACTCGCGGGATCGAGGAGCACGTGCTGCCCGTCCTGCGGGAGCTGAACATCGGCCTCGTGCCGTTCTCCCCGCTGGGCCGCGGTTTTCTGACCGGCACCGTGCGCTCCACCGACCAGTTCGACGAGAACGACTTCCGCCGCGACAACCCCCGCTTCACCGGCGACAACTTCCAGCACAACCTGACGCTGGCCGACGAGGTCAAGGCCCTTGCCGATGAGGCCGGTGCCACCCCCGGGCAGGTGGCGCTGGCCTGGCTGCTCGCCCAGGGCGACGACATCGCCCCGATCCCCGGCACCAAGCGCGTGACCCGGGTCGAGGAGAACACCGCCGCCGACGCCGTCACGCTGACCGCCGAGCAGCTCGACAGGCTCTCCAGCCTGCCGCCCGCCGCCGGCGCCACCCACACCGAGGCCCAGGCGCAGATGCTCGAACGCTGATTCATCCGCACCGCCCCGCACGACCCCCGTTTGGAGAAGTAGTCCCTGATGCGTGCAGCAGTGATGTACGGAGCCGGCGACGTCCGCGTCGAGGACCGGCCCGACCCGAAGATCGTCCAGCCCGCCGACGCGGTGGTGCGCACGGTGGCCGCGTGTGTGTGCGGCAGCGACCTGTGGCCGTACGGGTCGATGCCCGCCACCGACGCAGGCCGCCCCATGGGGCATGAGTTCCTCGGCGTCGTGGAGGAGACCGGTGCAGCGGTGACCGGCCTGAAGACCGGTGATCTGGTCGTCGCCCCGTTCACCTACAGCGACAACGCCTGCGACTACTGCGCCAAGGGCCTGCACATCTCGTGCCGCAACGGCGGCCGGTACGGCTTCGACGGGGTGGACGGCGGGCAGGGCGAAGCCGTCCGCGTCCCCTACGCCACCGGCACTCTGGTCAAACTGCCGGTGGCCGCCGACTCCGCGCTGCTGCCGTCGCTGCTGGCGCTGTCCGACGTGATGACCACCGGCCACCACGGCGCCGTCACCGCCGGCGTCGGCCGCGGCGATGCGGTGCTGGTCGTCGGGGACGGGGCGGTCGGCCTGTGCGCGGTGATCGCCGCCAAGCGGCTCGGCGCCGAGCGGATCGTGCTCGCCGGCCGCCACGAAGCCCGGACCGCTCTGGGCCGCGAGTTCGGCGCCACCGATGTGGTCGCCGAGCGCGGTGAGGAGGGCATCGCCCGCATCCGCGAGCTGACCGGCGGCGTGGACAAGGTCATCGAGGCCGTCGGCACCCGCCCGGCCCTCGACACCGCCCTGGGTTCGGTCCTGGACGGCGGCACCATCAGCCGACTGGGCGTCCCCCAGTACGAGCAGGGGCCGATCGGTCCTGCCGAGTTCATGCGCAACATCACCCTGACCGGCGGTGCCAGCCCCGCCCGCGCCTACATCCCGGAACTGCTCACCGACGTCCTGGACGGCACCATCACCCCCGGCCGCGTCTTCGACCAGGCCTTCCCCCTCGACCGGACACCGGACGCCTACCGGGCCATGGCCGACCGCCAGGTCCTCAAGGCCCTCATCCGCCCCTGACCACCTGCCCCCACCCGCACCGCGAAGGACATCCCGTTCATGCAGACCGTCACCCTCAACAACGGCGTCGAGATGCCGCTCCTCGGCTTCGGCGTCTACCAGATCCCCGCGGACGACACCGAGCGCGCCGTCTCCGAGGCACTGGCCGCCGGCTACCGCCTGCTGGACACCGCCGCCGCCTACGGCAACGAAGAAGCCGTCGGCCGCGCCATCACCTCCAGCGGCATTCCGCGCGAGGACCTGTTCGTCACCACCAAACTGTGGGTCCAGGACGCCCCCGCCCAGGACAACACCCGCCGCGCCTTCGAGACGTCCCTTAACAAGCTGGGCCTGGACTACCTCGACCTGTACCTGATGCACCAGCCCTTCGGCGACGTCTACGGCCAGTGGCGCGCCATGGAGGCCCTCAACCGCGAGGGGGTGGCCAAGGCGATCGGGGTCGCCAACTTCTACCCCGACCGTCTGATCGACCTGATCATCAACAACGAGATCACCCCGCAGGTCAACCAGATCGAGACTCACCCCTTCTTCCAGCGCGCCGACTACCAGGACCTCATGCGCGAGCACGGGGTGCAGATCCAGTCCTGGGGCGGCTTCGCCGAGGGCAAGAACGACCTGTTCACCAACCCGCTGCTCGCCGAGATCGGCAAGGCATACGACAAGTCCGTCGCCCAGGTCGTCCTGCGCTGGCTCACCCAGCGCGGCGTCATCGCCATCCCCAAGTCCGTACGTGCCGAGCGCATGGCCGAGAACATCGACGTCTTCGACTTCGAGCTCACCGACAAACAGATGGCCCAGATCGCCACCCTCGACACCGGCAGCTCCCTGTTCTTCGACCACCACTCCCCCGAGATGGTCACCTGGCTCGCAGGGCGCCGCCTGGACAGCTGAAGGCCCCACCCAATGCGCCTCGCCGGCCGCGGGTGCCCTCAAGCGAATGCCCGGGGCACCCGCCCGGCTTCCACGGTTCACCGGGAGCCGTCCACCATGATCACGCCACGGCAACACGGCGCCCTGCCGGGCCGGCGCACCGTTCTGCGCGGCGCGCTGCTGACAGCAACCGCCGCTTTGAGCGCGACCCACCTGGCGGGCTGCTCACCGTCCTCACCGCCGCCCGGCGCCTCCTCCACTCCCTCCCAGTCCGCCGCGAAGACTGGAAGCAACGTGGAACGAGTCCTGCTGGCCTACTTCTCCCGCCCGGGCGAGAACTACTACTACGGACGGCCGTACCGACCTGAAGGTCGGCAACACCGAGGTGCTCGCCGAAAGGATCGCCGACCGCATCGCCTGCGACACCTACCGCATCCAGGCCGCCGACCCCTACCCGCACGACTACGACGCGACCGTTAAGCGCAACGTCCGCGAGCAGGACACCGACGCCCGCCCGGCCATCGAAGGCCGCCTGCCCTCCCTCGACGGCTACGACACCGTCCTCCTGGCCAGCCCCGTCTGGAATGTCCGAGCACCCATGATCATGACGACGTTCACCGAAGCTCTCGACTTCCGCGGCAAGACCCTCCACCCGGTCACCACGTACGCCATGAGCGGCCTGGGCACCACCGAACGCGACTACGCCGTCTCCTGCCCCGGCGCGAAGATCGCTGAGGGCCTCGCGATACGCGGCGAAGAGGTCAAGGACGCCGACACCGAAGTTGAGGCATGGCTGCGACGTATCGGGCTGCCCGCCCGGTATCCGCTCCTGCCGGGCACGTCACGGCCCGGCCGGATGTCAGGGCTCACGGCCACTCGTCGTCCTCGTCCGCATCGCCGGTGGCCGGGTCCCCTAGCAGGCGCAGACCACGCCGGCGGGGACGGCGGCACGGAAGCTGTAGCTCCCCAGGCAGTTGAGGTTCGCGTAGCGCAGCGGGGACAGGCGGGCGATGTCCTCCTCCAAGACCTCGTACTCCTGCGCACCGACGGGCGTGGTGCGCAGATGGTCGACAGCGGCGTCCGGTGTCGACGGTCACGTAATTCCCCAGGGTTCATGGTCACGTAATTCCCCAGGGGGTGGTTGTGGCGGCGTTCGAGCACCGGGAGTCACGTGATCAGCTGACTAGTAGTCTGCGGCCATGTCTGATCCTGTCCCCTTCGCCATGCCCACCCGTTTCGACGGAGGCAGAGATCGTGTCGCAGTTGTCGTTCCAGGTGTCGGTTACTCGCCTGCCCGGCCGCTACTGCACTTCGCCCGGAGCGTCCTGCTTCAGCACGGCTGGACGGTCCAGGAGCTGTGGTGGCAGATTCCCGATGGGTTCGCGCAGTTCACGGTGGTCGACCGGATCGCATGGGTGGAGCGGCAGGTCACCGAGGCCATCGAAGCCGAGGCCGAGGCTTGTCGGCTCGTCGTCGGCAAGTCCCTGGGCTCCCTCGCCTGCGGCATCACAGCCGACAGGAACATCCCGGCAGCCTGGCTCACCCCGGTCCTGACCATCGACCACGTTGCCGCGGCTCTCCGACGAGCCATGGAGCCGACCCTCCTCATCGGCGGAAGCGCCGACAAGCTCTGGGATTCACGAATTGCTGCGTCCCTGCGCCACGATGTCCTGGAAGTGCCCTCGGCGGACCATGGCCTGGAGCTTGCGGACAATACCGCAGGATCGATTGAGGTCCTGCGGCAAGTCGTCTCTCGGCTGGACCGCTTCATCGGCTCGCTCGACCGCTGAGGACAGGTAACAAGATTGGCTCGGGCGGGTTCTAACCGCTGACGGAGGTGTCCGGCTTCCCGGTGGAGCCCTTTGGCCGCTTGTTGGGCCGGTAGCTGGGGCCGTTCATGATGACCTGGTGGCTGGAGTTGATCAGCCGGTCCAGCAGCGACTCGGCGACGACCGGGTTGGGGAAGAGGGGATGCCAGTCGCTGGGAGCCCTGTTGCTGGTGATGATCAAGGACCGGCCCTGTCGTTCGGAGACGAGTTCGTAGAGGTCGTCGGCCTGGGAGGCGGTCAGCTGGCGCATGGCGAAGTCGTCGAGGATGAGCAGGTCCGGGCGAATGAGCTCGCGGATGCGTCGGTCCCAGGTGCGGTCCGCGTGGCCGCCGGCGAGTTCGGCGAGGATGCGGCTGGTCTTTGCGAAGCGGACGTTGGCGCCCTGGCGGACGGCTTGGTGGCCGAGGGCCTGGGCCACGTGGGTCTTGCCGACGCCGACGGGGCCGAACAGGATGACGGACTCGCCGGAGTGGAGCCAGCGCAGAGCCGCGAGGTCGCGGATCTGGGCGGCGGGCAGTTTCGGGGAGGCGTTGAAGTCGAAGCCCTCCAGGGTGGCTTGCTGCTCGAACTTGGCCTTGCGTAGGCGGCGTTCGAGCGCGACGCTCCCGCGTCGGGTGATCTCGTCGTGGCAGAGGACCTGGAGGAAGTCGAGGTGCCCGAGTTCGCCTTTCTGGGCCTGGGTGAGGCGGGCGTCGAGGGTTTCGAGCATCCCGGACAGCCGCAGGGTCTTCAGGGAGTCGCGCAGGGCGGTGGTCATCACGCTCATCGGGCGGCCTCCTCGGCGTCATCGCGGCCCTGGTCGTCGTGGACGCTGCCAGGTGTCTGGTGGGGACGGTGGTCGCGAACAGGCCCTCGGGCCCGTGCAGGAAGGCCGAGGCTCCGGCGTCGCCGGTCTCGGGTTCCGGGTCGGTCTCGGTGCCGGCGACCAGGATGCCCTTGACGGTGCGGTAGGAGGGGTCGCCGACCGCGACTGCCTTGCGGCAGGCGGCCTCCAGTCGGATGTCGCCGTACTTCTTGCGCAGCCCGAGGACCCCTTGGGCGGCGCGGAGCCGGTAGAGGGCGTTGACCTCCAGGAGTTGATCGATCACCTCCCGGCATGCATCTCCGACCTGGGATGCCTGGCTGCGGCACCAGATCGGCGTGCGCATCTGGAAAGCGATCTTCTCGGGCGGGTAGTCGCCTCTGTCGGTGCGTTTGCCCTGTTCCAGGGCGGCATGGGCCTTGACCAGCTCGCCCTCGTGGAAGATCTGCACCGTGACAGCGGTTGAGCGGACATCGACGCGGCGTCCGATCAGTTTCCAGGGCGCCGAGTAGAGGGTGCGGCCGACCTTGATGTGGATGTCCGGGCCGACCGTCGCCTTCGACCATCTGGCCAGCACGAACGGCTCGGACGGCAGCGGAAGCAGAGCCTCAGCCTCCACCGCCTCGAACACCGACAGCGGCTTCGCACCGTCCAGCGGCGGCACTGCCGCTGACCGGCGACATTCCTTGCCCAGAGCAGAGCCTCGGCCTGCATGTGCTCCAGTGAGGTGAAGGTCCGCCCGCTCCAGAACGAGTCGCGGACATAGGGCATGGGCCGCTCGACCCGCGGTTTGTCCTTCGGCTTCGAGGCGCGGGCCGGGTCCACCAACGTGCCGTAGTAAGTGGCGAGTTCGGCGTACGACTTGTTGATCTGCGGGTCGTAGAGGTCCGGCTTGTCCACCCCGGTCTTCAGGTTGTCCGGCACCAGCCGGCGGGGGACGCCGCCGAAGAAGCGGAAGGCTTCCACGTGCGCTTCGGTCCAGGCGTGCTGGTCCATGTGGGCCACTGGGCGGACGAACATGTGCCGCGAGGCGGGCAGCACCATCACGAACGCCCAGATCCGGTGCCGTTTCCCGGTCGCCGGATTGATCCACTGCCCCAGGAAGCCGTAGTCGATCTGGGCCGAGCCCGGCTCGACGTTCTCCCGAAGCACCGTGACCTTCGAGCGGGCCGCCTCCTCGGGCAGGTTCTCGTGCACCCAGCGGCGGAACGTTGACAGCGACACCTTCAACTTGTCCTCGTCTCGGAGCCGTTGGTGGATCGTGGTGACCGTCGTCGTCTCCAGCAGGCTCTTGACGTAGTCCCGGTGCGGCTCGATCTCTGCCCACCGCACCTGGTTCAGCTTCCGGCTGGCCAGCTCCGGGAACCAGCTCTTGAGGAGCTTGGCCCAGTCCGTCTCGCTCATCGGCGGCCCTCCTGGAGTGATCCCGGCCGCCTCCGCCGGCGCCAGGTACTTCCTGATCGTCTTGCGGTCCACCCCCAGCGAGGCGGACACCTGGCTCTTGGACCGGCCCGCGTACCAGTGCACGTAGATTTCGACGATGTCGACCACGGTGAATGTTCTCCTTGCCATCCGGTGCGTCCGTCGACCTCTCGGCTCGCAGGTCAAGGGACCGCGATGGCTCCGAGAGGCCCAGACCCTCAACCCGGGCACCGGCATGCCCATGGGGAACCCGACCGATTCGCAAGGAAGATTCGAAAGCCCGGCAAACCACCCGAAGCAGGGAACATCAGGCAAGCTCAAGCGTAGTCAGCGGCACCACCCGCGGTCAGCGTCCCGGTGGGGAATCGTGACCACGGGGGTGGGGAATTGGCTGACGCTGATCATGGAGACATTGGGGAATTATCTGACCGTCGACACCAGGTAGCTGGCAGTCCAGAGCACAGCCGCGCTGAGGACGAGACCGAGCGCGCCGAGCTGGTCCTCCTGCCATGATGGTTCTCAGCGCCAACAGCACCTTCACCAGCAGACTCGGGAGACGACCAAAGCCATCGTCGGCGCCATCACTGGCCCGCCGGCCGCACCGGGCACCCTCCTGCTCGGCCGGTACGCCACCGGCGGCTGCCTGCACTACGTGGGCCGTACCGCCACCCTCGCCCGGACCATCGCCGCTGGCGGCATCCCGCCCGCTTCCACCGCACCCGCCCAGACCTGCAACCTGGTGACGTCACGCGCCTGGACTCACCGCCCCTGTGACACACGGGGTTACTCTCCACAAAAAATCTTGACGCCCCACGGCCTCCCGCTATTGCGGTGCGATACGAGCTTCCGGCAACGAGTCGGACACCACACGGCGGTGAGTGAAGAACGACCGGCTCCACCTTCTCGCTGTCGGCCCTGCGGCTGGTGCCGGCAGCAGCCTCCTGGTCGTCCGCGCGGCGGATCCTGCGCCTCCAGGATCGCGGACGGGCGCGACGACGGAAAGGGGTCGAGTGCCCGCCGCCTCGAGGTCACCGCCGTGGGTGTCCGTTTTCGCCTCGGCCAGCATTGTCCTCAGCAGGTGCTCTTTCGGGGGTCCGGGCAGTGGCCGCCCCCTTGGGCCGCGTTCAGGACTGCCACCCCGACCGGTGTGTCGCCGGTCTCGAAGGTGTCGACCACCACGTTGGTGTCGGTATTGATCACCGACACCGTGTCGGCGGCGGAGTTGGTGACGTAGACGCGGGCGTCGGCCGGGTCGGCTGCCACCCTGGCGGGTTCGTCGCCGACGGGGATGGTGGTGACCACCGCATTGGTGGCGGTGTTGATCACCGTCACCGTGTCGGCGTCGAAGTTGACCACATAGGCGCGAGCCCGGCCGGGGTCCACTGCCACGCCCGTCGGACCGGCGCCGACGGGGACGGTGGTGACTACCGCGTTGGTGTCAGTGTTGATCACAGACACCGAGTTGTCGAGCTGGTTGACCACGTAGGCGCGGGCACGGCCCGGGTCTACCGCCACGTCGAACGGGGAGTCACCGACGGGGATGGTGGTGACCACCGTGTTGGTGTCGGTGTTGATCACAGACACGGTGTCGGCTTCTCGGTTGGCCACGTAGGCGCGGCCACGGCCCGGGTCCACGGCCACCCCGAACGGGGAGTCACCGACGGGGATGGTGGTGACCACCGTATTGGTGTCGGTGTTGATCACCGTCACCGAGTTGCTGGCCGCGTTGGTCACGTAGGCGCGCGCACGGCCCGGGTCCACTGCGACCTGCTGCGGGGCGACGCCGACGGGAATGGTGGTGACCACCGTATGGGTGTCAGTGTTGATCACCGTCACCGAGTCGCTCTCGCGATTGGTCACGTAGGCGCGGGCACGGCCCGGGTCCACGGCCACATCGGCAGGGGTGTCACCGACGGGGACGGTGGTGACCACCGCGCCGGTGCTGGTGTTGATCACCGACACCGTATCGGCGTCGGCGTTGGTCACATAGACACGGCTGACGCTCTGGGGAGGCTTGGGCTTGGCTGCTGCCGCCTGCGGGGTGACTCCTGGCAGCAGCGCGGTGCACACCACCGCCAGCATGCCCACCAGCCACGTTCGCGCGCGCCACGACTGCGTCGGTCTCCCTGTCCCGTTCGTGTATCTGGCTGACGTGCTCTCATGACTGTCCGGGGGCATGCGCATTTCATCTCCAATGCCAGGGGTTGATTACGGCCGCCTCAGGTAGCCAGCCGTCAGCAGCATCGTCAGCGCCGCGCGATGCCCTCGCCAGACAGGGATGGCCGAACGGGTTGCCGCACCTGCCACGGCCAATTCCCATCACCCGAACCGCAGAAGCGCCTGTCCGGTGTCAACGACCACCCGCGGTGCCGCTTGCAGCAGATGACCGGTCATTGACTGCCCTGCCCCGTGCGAACTCGCGAGCTTCTACGAGAGCCTGCTGTCGCTGACTCAGCACACCGCTCCAGGTCGCGATCCCAACGGTCGGGCGCGTAGGGAAACGGCAGAAGGACCGAGGGCACGTGCGCCGAGCGGGCATCCATGCCTTGATCGACGAGCACGCGGCCAGCCCCTCTCCCACCAAGCCCACCCCCGCTCGGCTGCAGCGGGCGGCAAGCCGCGCGCACCGCAGCGGGGGGGGGGGGGGGGGGGGGGGGGGGGGGGAGGGGGGGGGTGGGGGGGGGGGGGGGGGCCGGGGGGGGGGGGGGGAGGGGGGGGGGGGGGGTGTGGGGTGGGGGGT
>NZ_JBVIIT010000044.1:22582-32563 GCF_055569615.1 Streptomyces sp. NPDC031379
AGAGAAGAGAGAGGGACCACCCCCTCCCCAACAACCCCCCCCTCCTTTGTGGTAAATGGGGAACCGACCCACACACCCCCCGGCGGCTCGGGGGTCCCCCCCCCCCCCCCCCGCTGCGCAGCCTTCGGTCTAGGTATCGGCCCTTGGCGTGCGGCACGCGGCGGCACGGTCGTCGTCGCCGTGCCGCCGCGGTCTCACCCATGCCACCGCACCCTGAGTTCCCTCATCCGACCGGCTCACACACAGCTCCGCACCACATTGTGCAGACAGGCGCCGGCATCTCCCTGACGGCTTTGACCTGCGGATATACAGATGACCACGGTCATCTGCGGCTCTCGTTCGGCAGCGGCCGGATTCCCCGGGCGATCGGACATCCGGCGCCCGACCACAGTGGGCGGCGTGACCCGGGCTCTGGACGGTCGTTGGGTAGGGCATCACGCGCTCTCCCCCTCCTGCGCGCACCCACGTGAGGGCCCGGACCCCACAGCCTGCCCGGCTCCGGGCCCTCACCCCCCACTGCCCCTTTACGGGGGCGAGGCAGGCCAGGCGGCCGGCCCGTCGGGTGAAGGTCTCAGAGGGCGGTATGTGGCGTGATGTTGTATCTGTCGTCACTGGAACGGGTGGGATCGCTGCATCTCCGCTCACTCGCAAGACGCTGCTGGACCTGCCCGATCCGCCACTGCCCGTGCTGCCGGCCGCGAAGCTGCCGGACCATCCGGCGTACCAGCAGATCATGGCGGTGTTCGCCGCGGCCGATGCCCCGCTGCGGGCGCGAGCGGTGTGCGAGGCGATGGACTTGAAGATCGCGCCCAACAAGCGGGGGATCCTGGCCGAGCCCGAGCAGGGGCTGTTCACCCTGCCACGGCCGTAGCCCCTCCGGCGGGCCGCAACCAGCCCGCTCAGCCCAACCGGAAGGCCAAACCGGGCATCACCTCAGGTGCCGACCTCCGGGGGCGCTCGGTCGCGCCGATGAGCGGACATGTCGTTCTGCCAGGCCGCCGAGAAAACCCCTTGCGAGTGACCCGCATCGGATGTCTGATTGATCGCCCACCGATCGGGGGAGAGAACATGAGGACGTCGCTGCCCACCCCCTCGTTGCGCACCGCTCGCCTTCGACTGCGTGCCTTCGAAGACGCGGATGCGAACGACCTCTTCGCGCTGCAGAGCAACGCCCACGTGCTGCGCTACTGGGACAGTCCACCGTGGAGCGAACGCGAGCGTGCCGAGAAGTTCATCGCCCGTTGCCGAGAGATGGAGAAGGAGGGCACCGGGGCGCGGCTGGCCGTGGATCGTGTCTCCGACGGGGCGTTCATCGGCTGGTGCACCCTGGACTCGTGGAATCCGGACTTCCGCAGCGCCTCGCTGGGCTACTGCTTCGACGATGCGGCGTGGGGCCACGGCTACGCGACCGAGGCCGCGCGCGCGTTGCTGCGGTGGGCGTTCGACACGTTGGACCTGAATCGCGTCCAGGCTGAGACCGATACGCGCAACGTGGCTTCTGCCCGCGTGCTGGAGAAGCTCGGCTTCGTACGTGAAGGGACGTTGCGAGAGGACTGCGTCGTCAACGGCGACGTCTCCGACTCGTGGATCTACGGGCTGCTCAGACGGGAGTGGCAGCCGTTGTCCGAGCCGGTTCCCGCCCACTGAGTTCCGTCGCTCGGCACCCGGTATCGGCTAACCCCGAGCAACTGATCACTGCGCCTCATCCACACACAACGGCGAATCAGACAAAGAGTCACATACCTTCCTCTCATAGCGGCGCGCACCCAAAGGGTGCACGCCAACGGCAGGCCGGACAGATGTGACGGCAGCACGTCCCCCACCAAAGGCTTCACGGGGCACACCGTCCCAGGAGCGGAATCCGCGTGCTCGCTGCTCCGCCCCAGCGTCCCGAAGGCGGTGGTCGCCTGCCCGCCGAGCGGGACGGCCGGGTGGGACCGCCGGATCTAGCCGTCCGCAGGCGGATCGGGCGGAGACTTCCTGCACCGCAGGGCATCGGTGCGGCGGTCCCCCGCGCCGGTGGGGACTGCACGCTCGGCCTTTTCGTGCCCTGCTGATCTGTGGTGAGCGCCCGCCACGGGCACACCGTCCGCTGCAGTCGCAGGCCGGGTGTGCGCCGCGTGCAGGGGTTGTTGTGTGGGCTGGAGCACGGCGGAAATCGCGCCTCGGAAGGTGCAGTGGGCACCGAGTGCGACGCCGCCGCGGGCTGTCTGCTGCCGGGTGAGCTGATGGGCTTCCCTCGCCGCTTCTGCCTGTTCTCTGGCGTGCGTTGCTGAGTCCATGGCGGTCTTGGCCTGGTGCATGCTGATACCGGCGGCCCCGATCGATACGACGACCGCGACAAGCGCCATCCAGTCTCCTGCGTCCATGGCACGACGCCAGCCTGCAGGTCCGACAGCCTTGGCAAACCGCCTGGTGATCTCTAACTGGTCGTTTCAGAACGAGGTTCGTAGGCGGCGAAGGCATATGAGGCTGCAGGCCAGTCACAGCAGGTCCTGGTGGAGATCAGCGCGCCGTTCATAGCGGATGCGGAGGCGTGTGCTTGGAGCCGGGGCGGGCGCGGTCGACGGATGGGGGCCCACGCGCGCCGCCCTTTGAGGGCCCGGATGGGCGAGCCGTCAACGGCGCAGTCGTCAGGTCCAGCAGGCAGGCGCGGCGCAGCTCGCCCAGCAGGGCGGCGTGCAGGCGGGCCAGCCCCCGGCCTCGGCCCAGTCCCGCAGCCGGCGCCAGGCCGTCACACCAGATCAGCCCACCGTTTCCGCGGGGACATCCCGCCAGGCGACACCGGTCCGCAGCGCGTACAAGACGCCGGCGAGTGCCGTCCGGTCGGGAACGCGCAACCGCCCGGGATGGCGATGGCGTCGCTCGGGAGCGGGCGGCAGCAGCGGGGCCACCCGCTCCGACAGATCGTCAGGAACAAGATCAGAACGCACCTCGGACACCCTGCCGACCAAGATCGCCGAGCACAAGACCTGCAGCCCGACTCACCCGTAAGCAGGGCAGAGGACACGAGGTGCGGGGACGTTCGCAGGGGGCCCGTGCTCGCTCCGCCGCCGTGGTCGGGCGGAGCCGTGGTCGGGCGGAGCGGTCACAGCCCCTGCTCGTTTCTGCCGGAGCCGACTGGGGTCAGTCGGGCAGTCGGTCGAGGACCCAGCGGCCGATGTCCTCCGTCATGAGGGCGTGCGGATCGTTGTCCTGGGACAGGAGGAAGTCGTGGAGCTCGGACTCCTCCGGCGGCAGCTCGTCGATATTGACGTACAGGTCCTCCTGCCGGTCCAGGTCACGGACGGCGGCTGCGCTGACGGACGGCACGAAGCACCCGGAGCGGTGGACCAGGTCGACGCTCTCGCCGACGCCGACGAGGGCGTCGCCGATGATGCCGAACGATTCGAGCGTGCCGCCCGGCGCCCCGTCCAGCTCGGGGAAGCCACTGGTGGTGATCGCGTGCGGACCGCCCAGGACCCCGTTGAGCACGGCCGCCTCCGCCGGGTCGCCCTGGGACTGGGCGAGGAAGTAGGTGCCGTCGAAGAGCGGCCCGGCGCAGCTCAGTGTCTTCGCCCCTGCGCGTACGCCGTTGCCCACACCGTCGCCGCGTCCGCTGGACACTCCGAGCAGACGCGGGATTTGCGGCCATGAGCCGACCTTCTGGAGCTCTTCCTTGAACTTGGTCCGCAGCGGGCTCTCCTGCGGCGTGCCCTTCATGTCGTCCAGGTAGCGCCAGAGCATCTGCTGCGAGGCCGGGCTGCTGATCTGCCGCAGGTAGGTGTCGTCGACACCGGCGGTGTAGTGCGCGAATGCCTGCAGGCCGATCGGCACCCACGCCCCCCGGTGCGGGCGGTCGACCGACAGATAGACGCCGACCCGGTGGTCCATGCGCCGCTGTTCCATCTTCGCCAGAGCGTAGCGGGTGACAAGGCCGCCCATGCTGAACCCGCCGGCGAGGAGCCGGGTGTCGTCGAGTTGCTCGGCGATGGTCCGCAGGATCGCGGCCATCACCGTCTCGGCGTTGCGGAGGATCGACTCACTGCGCTCGTCGAACCCGACGAGGACCAGGGTGCGTCCGTGGCGCCGAAGCTCGCTGATGAACGGGTTCCGGCCGTTCTCCAGCTGGTCCCAGAGCCAGTCGAAGTCGCTCGGCCCGAGGTTGAACCCGTCGGCCAGGACGACCGGCCGGACCACACCCCTCTGTCCCTCCCCGTAGTACACACGGGCGCTGCCGCCCGGCAGCTCCCACACCTCGTCGGCCGGGGGCGCCTGCAAGGCAGCCTCCCTGCCCACGGGCGTCACCAGTCCGAACCCCGGGGCGGCCTGCCTGATCTTCTCGGTCTTGCCGTCGGCCACGAATAGCCCTTTCATGCTGTCGACGACAACTCAAGGGACATGCCCGGCAGACGGATCCACCCCTATGCATGCACTCCACATGCAGCTGTATCGAGTTGACTCGCCCCATTCCGCCCCTAGATGGAAGAGTTGCTGCATACGTGCTGTGCCGATCCCACGAGTGGCCCACTGCGGCGCTACCGGCACGGCGACCGTGCTCATGGTCATCAGGGCAGGTCGGCGGCCGCCCGGCAGGCAGGTAGGCAGGTACCAACATCCGGGGCGGAAGTAACGCGCCCAGCAACCAAGACTTCACGACCGTCGCCCTCGCCTGCCTGCAGGAAGTCGCCGCCGTGCCCGTACCGGGTGACTGGGATCCACTTCAACACCTAGCCGTTCAGGTGGGCCAGGAGGAGGTTGGGGTCCTTCGCCGTGACGTACGCGGCGCTCAGGACGTAGGCGGTGTCGCCGTGCAGGGCGATGGAGGTGGGGTTCTGCAGGCCGTCGGCGGCGGTCAGGACGGTGGAGTGGGTGCCGTCGGGCTGGAGGAGGGCAACCTCGCTGGGGCCGTTGAGGGCGGCCAGGATCTGGTCGCCATGGCCGGTGAAAGCGAAGTCGTCGATCCCGGCCAGGCCGGTGGCCCGGGTCTGGGCCGGGCCGGCGCGACCGTCCCGCAGGACGGGTATGCGCAGGACGGTGCCCCGGTCGAGGTTGGTGACCCACAGCGCCCCGTTGCGGATCTTCAGCCCGTTGGCGCCGAGGAATCCGGTGGAGGCCAGTTCGGGGGCGGTGGACCAGGTGTGGGGTATGCCGCCGGTGGTGGGCACGCTCGAGATGGTACCGAGGACGGAGTCGGTGACGTAGAGGGTCCGGGTGCGCGGGTCCAGGGCCAGGCCGTTGGGCAGGCCGGCCGCGGGCAGCGCGGCGATGCGCTGCGGTGCGCCGCCGGGGGGCAGGCGCCACAGGCCGGTCAGGTCGGCGGTGCCGGTGGCGTACAGGAAGTAAAGGGTGCCGTCGTGCGCGCGGACGATGCCGGTGGTCAGAGCGAAGCCCAGGGCCGGGGTGTGGATGCCGCCGTCGGCGGGCGCGGGCAGGGTGGCCAGGATTCGGGTGGATCCCCCGGGGGTGATGCGGGCGACCTGGCGGGCGGCGGCGAAGGTGACGTACGCGCTGCCGTCAGGAGCCAGCGCCATGTTCTCGGGCGTCTGGTGCCGGGCCACGTCAAAGTGCTCGGCGATGCGCGCGCAGCTCAGCGGGGCGGAGACGGCCGACGCGACGCCGGGGGTGACCGCGACGACCGCTGCTGCGGTCAGTACGACGGCTGCCGCGGCGGTCTTGGACAACGTGTTCTTGGACATGGTTCCCTTCACTGTTTTCGGACATGCGGCAGCGGTAAGGCGGCGCGCGGGGGTTGGGGGGATGGCTTCGGCCGGAGGCCTCGTGGACCGGGCTGCTTCGGGCGGCGGCCGGTGGCCGCCGCCCGTACCCAGGTGAGTGGATGGACGGGCGCTCGCGGATGTCTGCCCGGCGTCCGGTGGCGTGTGCCGGGTCAGCCGGAACCGGCCCGCACTCCCGGTCGCGCCGGGTCGCGCTGCGGGCTGACCTGGGCGAGCAGGGCCAGCGTGGTCCGCGCGGGCGAGTCGGCCTCGGTGGTGGCGACCACGATGTTCTGCCCCTGGCCCGGGCCCCGGCCCTGGCCCTGGCTCAGGGTCTGCTGGGTGACGGTCAGCGGGCCGACCAGCGGATGCCGCATCTCGTAGGTCGCGACGGCGCACGCCGTGACGCGGTGGTCGGCCCACATCGAGGCGAAGTCCGCGCTCTTCGCGCTCAGTTCACCCACCAGCGCGTGGAGCGCGGTGTCGTCCGGGTACCGGCCCGCCACCAGGCGCAGATTCCCCACCACGGCCCTGGCCTTGGCCGGCCAGTCGGCGTACAGGTCACGGGTGTGCGCGTCGAGGAACACCAGCCGGGCCATGTTGGGCCGCTCCGCCGGCCGGTCCGGGGCGCTCGGGTCCAGGTGTCCGGCGAACAGCGCATGGCCCAGCCGGTTCCATGCCAGGACGTCACTGCGGCGGCCGCTCACGATCGCCGGGACGTGGACCAGTGCCTCCAGCAGTTGACCGGTCGCCTCCGTCACCCGCTCCGGGGCGGGCGGGCGGCCTCGGCGTGAGCCCGTGGCCGACGACCGGGCAAGGTTGTGCAGGTGCAGGCGCTCGGCTTCCTCCAGCCGCAGGGCCCGGGCGATCGCGTCCAGCACCTGCGGTGAGGCGTTCAGGGACTGCCCCTGTTCCAGCCGGGTGTAGTAGGAGACGCTGACACCCGCCAGCGACGCCAGCTCCTCTCTTCGAAGACCCGGCACACGGCGCCGCTCCCCGTAGTCGGGTATCCCAAGATCCTCCGGTTGCAGCCGGGAGCGCCGCGTCTGCAGGAACTCCCCTAGCCGCACTTTTCCGTTCATGGATCCGAGTATGGGCCGGGCCCGACCGCACAGCCTGACCCTGGCGTGGATAGGCACCGATGGGTCTGGCTCCCCGGCGGGACCGGTGGTGACGTGGGCATCGCCGACATGGCACCAACCCACCCGTCAAGGAGGATGCCTCGCGCGCCCTCACCAGCGAATACGACCTCTTCGAGGTCCTGGACGCATCGGATTTCACCTTCACCCGGCGCGCCTGAGCCGATGCCGCGCCCGCCCGGGTCTACGACCTGGTCAGTGACGTGTCCACCATCGGGCGCTGGAGCCCCAACGCGGGCGACGTCACGTTCGACCAGGGCGCCGGGCCCCGGGTCGGGGCCCGTTCAGCGGCCGCCGCCTCCCTGCGCGAGCAACTCAACAGCTGCGCACACGCAGGCGAATGGCTTCCCGCTTGGACCACTGGCCACGAGGGAGGAGGCTGGCAGCGCTCACGGCCTCGCCGCGGCGACCGCCCTGCTGGGCGCCCTGCCGATAGCGGGAGCCGCAGCCGACACCACTGCGGCGGTTCCGCTACTGCAGGAGGTCATGGCACTCCCGGTGGAAACGGAGCACCGCGAGGGCTACGACCGGCAACGGGAATGCGAAGGCTGGATCGACGCAGACCACGACGGCTGCAACACCCAGGCGGAAGTCATGGTCGCCGAAGCCATCCAGGCTCCCGAGGCGACAGGACGGTGCGCCCTCGACGGAGGCACCTCGCTGGCCGAGGCATGGGACTCCGGAGCCTGGCGGTGGACCAAGGCCGTACACGTCGCCTACGCCGACAACCTCGACGTCGACCACCATCTGATCGCCGTCACCCTACGTTCCAGCCGCCAGAAGGCCGACAAGGACGTCGCCGAATGGCTGCCCATCGAGCCGGCTCGCTGCCGGTATGGGACCCAGTGGGTCTCGGTGAAGTGCAACAACGGCCTGAGCGTCGATGCCACGGAGAAGCGGGCGCTGCTGAGGAAACAGTCTCACGGCAGACATCAAGCAGATCAGGGCCACGGTGCACACGTCCAGCGAGGGCGGCTCCGAGACCTACAGCTGGGTCTACCTCGGCATCGGGGGCCGGGAGGTCGCGCTCACGACCGGTGACAACGGCGACTTCGAGAAGGGCGCGAAGACGTGCTTCATCATGGGCGAGGAGAACACCGAGGACGCTGACATCAGGGTCGCCCCCGTCCTGGAGGCCGAGTACAACGACCCGCGCAAGCCGCAGCTGCTGGACGAGGACCTCGACCTCCACCCCGCACTTCACACCCAGTACGGCACCCGCCTGGGCCTGGTGCGGTTGGAGGAACTCCTCGCCGGCCCGAACGTCACTTTCAACCGCGGCCTTCGCGGCCGACGCTCCGCTGTTCCTCCAAGCTCCCCCGACCGCCGGGGTCCGGCTGCGCGAGGCGGCCCGCACCCGGTGGTGGAGGGGATGGTTCAGCCGGCCGGCACCTGGGCGCGATCGGTGAACTTCCGGCGCCAGGCGCGCGAGACGTCCACCAACGCCACGAGGACAGGGACTTCGATGAGCGGGCCGATGGCACCGGACAGGGCCGCAGCTTCTCTTCCCACACCCGCGGGGAGTGGGCCGAGACAGCCGCCCACGTCCTGGCCCGGCTCAGCCGCCCACGCTGACCTCAGCATCCCCAGCCGGCCGTGCGGTTCCACGTCTCGCTGTAGATCCGCATCTGTACCGCCGGCGGCTGACCCGCGCCGACCAGCAGAACCAGAACCTGACGGAGCACTACTAGGTGCTGAGCAGCCGGTTGAAGAAAGAACGATAGCGGCGCAGTGCCCCGCGGAGTTCCTCCGTGTTCACCCGCTCGCCCTTGCTCCACTGGCCTTCCAGGTCCTGCTTGTGCTGGGCGAATGTGGAGGCCAGCGTCTGCATGACGTTCGCGACCAAGGTGTCGGCGTCGTGCACGGCTTCGCGGGGGTCGTCCACGAATTTGCTCTGGATGGCCTGCCAGCGATCACGGAAGTCCTGATCCTCTTTCTCCGTCAGCAGCTGTGGAGTCTCGTCCTCCGCGCCATTCGAAGTGCCTGCCGCGCCGGGGGTTTCGGCTTCGGCATCGGAGACGGAGCGCTCTTCGGCGGGCTCGCCGGCCCCACTTTGCGCCTCGCCCGTCGCGGTGGCCTCTCCCGGGTAGACCGGAGTCCCCGAGGGGGGTTCCCGCCTCTCACCCGGCGCCCCGGAGGCGTCGCCGGAGGTCTGCGCGAGATCTTCGGTGGACGGGCCGCTGGTGGTGCGGGCAGTGTCGTCGTCGCTGTGCATGGGACTCCTCATGCCGAGTGGGTGTCAGGGGCGGGCAGGCTGGGACCGACCGCCGTCGGAGAGCAACTCGTCGAAGAGAGCGCGGTAGTGGACCATGGCGCCGCGCAGCTGTTCGGTCGTCGCCTGCCTGCGGGTGGTGAGCGTCTCCACCTCGTGTGCGGCGCGGTAGTGCTCCAGGGTGCGCCCGTGCTCCACCGAGAGATCCCTCATCTGCTGTTCGAACCCCTCGGTCGGATATCCGCGCTCGTGCATCAGGGAGGTCACCAGCCGGTCCGCGTCGTGCACCGCGTCGTCCGGCCGGTCCACGAACTCCTCCTGGACGCTGTTCCACTCCCTTGCGTAGCGGTCGCGTGAGACGGGAGGCAGCGGTTTGATCTCCAGCGAGTCGTGCCGCTTTTCGCGCTCCCTCAGCTCCCGCTCGGCGGCGAGCCGGCTGTCAGATCCCTCTACCGTCCGCTCGTACTCGGGACCGAAGCGTTCACGGAGGTGACGGCGTCGCATCAGCATTGAGGCCGCCACAGCGGCCAGAGCGATCAACACAACGATCGGGATGATGATCGCCAGAAGCGTTCCCGTAGACATGAGCGCACGCTCCTCAGTGGAGTAGTGACGTTCACACCTCCGTGTTCCCATTTAGACGCAAACATACCCATTTCCGACCGCCCGGCAATCAGGCGATGAGCAGTCCCGGCGTGTGGATCGACGGGCGGGTGACTGGCGCCCGAGGTGCCCGGCCCGGCGACGATGCGCAAGCAGGTGCCGGTACCGCGGTGAGGCCCCGCTCGGCCGCAGTGGGCGGACAGCCGCGTGCGCACCGGGGGGGGGGGGGGGGGGGGGGGGGGGGGGGGGGGGGGGGGGGGGGGGGGGGGGGGGGGGTGGGAGGGGGGGGGGGAGGGAGGGGGTGGGGGGGGGGGGGTGCGGCGCTGCCGGG
>NZ_JBVIIT010000044.1:32571-47785 GCF_055569615.1 Streptomyces sp. NPDC031379
TACCCCCCCCCCCCCCCCCCCCCCCCCCCCCCCCCCCCCCCCCCCCCCCCCCGGCCCCCCCCCCCCCCCCCCCCCCCCCCCCCCCCCGCGCAGCCTTTGGTACAAGTGCCAGCCCCCGGCGGCACGGTCGTCGTCGCCGTGCCGCCGCGGCCTCACCCATGCCACCGTGCCCTGAGTTCCCTCACCCGCCGGCTCACACACAGCGTCGCACCAGATTGTGGAGACAGGCGCCGGCATCTCCCTGACGGATTTGACCTGCGGATATACAGAAGATCACGGTCATCCACGGCTCTCGTTCGTCAGCGGCCGGATCCCCGGCGAACTGACGTCGGTCGCACACACAGCAACTCCCCACCAGGGCAAAACGCACGGAGTGGGCGGCATGACCCGGACTCTGGGCGGTGGTTGGACAGGGCATCGCGCGTCTCCCCATACGGCGCGAACCCACGTGAGGGCCCGGACCCCACAGCCTGCCCGGCTCCGGGCCCTCACCCCCGCTGCCCCTTACGGGGGCGAGCCGGGTTGGGCGGCCAGCCCCTCAGGTAAAGGTCTCCTAGCGGTGAGCACCAGGCCCGGCCGCCCGAAGGATGGTGGCTTCGCCCGCCCGCCGCGAGGGAGGGCCGGGTGAGACCGCCGGATCGAGCCGTCCGCAGGCGGGTCGGACGCCGGGAAGGGAGGAGACTTCCCCCGCTGCAGGACATCGTTGAGAGCATCCCGGATCTCCTGAGGCAGACCCATGCAGTGCGGCCACTGCACAAGGTGCGCCGCCACCACACGCAATTCGCACCGGCAGGTGCGCGCCGAGGAGCCGTTGACCCGGCTGCTGCATGGCCTGCGCCGTGTCGTGACCGGCAAGCCGGTCACGACAGAATCAGTAACCGTACGCCGCGAGGAACGGCAACGCTGGTCCGCCTCCGCACTCTCCAACGACCTCCCCGCCGGACACGCCGCCATCTCACTGACCACGGTGGGCGGCGAGCGCACCCCGCCGATCCTGGCCAAGCCCGGCGACTCGCCTTTCAGCCGCCCCTGGAGAGGGCCCACCACGCACTACGGGCTGCCGGCCGAGTGGACGTGCTGGTCCTGCGGAGCCGTCAACCAGACCCCTGACGAGTAACTCCCGTCGCTGCCGGTCTGCGGTCGCCGCTTCGCGCTCGGGCAGGGCCACCGCAGGAAGTCCGCGTACGACCGGCCCGTGTGCAGTCCGGCCGCCTGCACAGCGCGCCGGGCCGCCTGTGAGCGGGTACGCGAAGCCGTCATCGGTCCTCCCGTTGTTTACGGCTCCCGTTACCCGGTTCAAGCCTGTGATGTCTGGGCGGCCTGCCGGTCAGACGCGCGGGGGCTTGGCGCCCGTGACCGCCTGACGCCGGCCGTGCCGACCTAGTACCGGATGGCCACCACCGAGCAGGTGCACTTGGCCCCCTCCCCCGATGTGCGGATCGAGCAGACGAGGCGCCGCCTGCTGAAGCTGCGCGCCAGAGCTGCGCCGGGTCAGCTGCCGCAACCGCACCCGGCGGCGGCCTTGGCCTCGGCCGGGGTCTGGGCCGGATCGACGGCCTGCTCGTCAGGGGTGCAGCAGGCGGTGGTGCCGCAGCAGGCGTCCGGGGTGGTGTCGGCCTTCTGCAGGGTGTCGGCGTCGGCCTTGACGACGTAGACCTCCCAGGGCTCCTTGCCGGGGCCGTGGACCCACACCTTGTCCTGCAGGGCGTAGCAGCAGGAGGTGTCGTTCTCCTCGAAGGTCGCCAGGCCCGCGTCCTTGAGCCGTCCGGTGGCGGCGGTGACATCCTCGGTGGAGGCGACCTCGACGCCGAGGTGGTCCAGGTGGGTGTCCTCGCCACTCTCGCCCTCGATGAGGACGAGCTTGAGCGGAGGCTCGGTGATGGCGAAGTTGGCGTAGCCGTCGCGGCGCTTGGCGGGCTCGGTGTCGAACAGCTTGGAGTAGAAGGCGATCGAGGCTTCGAGGTCGGTGACGCGCAGGGCGAGCTGAACTCGGGACATGGCGGTCTCCCATCCGGGAACGGCTTGTTTCGACGTCTGTCGATATAGCCGACCTTGCCACTGGATTGGGCGGCTGTCAATATAGAGAAATGTCGAAACAAGCTGGTCTGCCGGTGCTCGGCCAGGACGAGACCGTGTGCTGTGCGCCGATGGTCCGCGAGCCCCTGGGCGAGGAAGCCGCGGCCGAGATGTCGCGGATGTTCAAGGCGCTGTCGGACCCGATCCGGCTGCGGCTGCTGTCGCTGATCGCCTCGCACGAGGGCGGCGAGGCGTGCGTGTGCGACCTCATCGGCCCGTTCGACGTCTCCCAGCCGACCATCTCCCACCACCTGAAGGTGCTGAGGGAGGCCGGGCTGGTCGGCTCGGAGCGGCGCGGGACCTGGGTGTACTACTGGGTGCTGCCCGAGACCCTCGCGAAGCTGTCCGCCCTGCTCCAGCCCCCCGCCGTGTCCGCGAAGGCATCGGCGTGAGCGCGGCGGCGCCGCTGGCCCGGCGGGCGGCCGTCGAGGGGATCGGCACGGCCGCGCTGGTCGCCATGGTGGTCGGCTCCGGCATCCAGGCCACCGAACTGACCCGCGACGTCGGCGTGCAGCTGCTGGCCAACTCCCTGGCCACCGTCTTCGGCCTCGGCGTGCTCATCGCCCTGCTCGGCCCGGTGTCGGGGGCGCACTTCAACCCGGTGGTCACCCTCGCCGCCTGGTTCACCGGCCGCCGCACCGCAGATGCCCCCACCCTGCGCGACGTCGTGGTCTACGTGCCCGCCCAGATCGCGGGGGCGATTGCGGGAGCGGTGCTGGCCGACGCCATGTTCGGCAAGCCACTGGTGCACTTCTCCACCCACGACCGGTCCGCCGGCCACCTGTGGCTCGGCGAGGTGGTGGCCACCGCCGGGCTGGTCTGGCTCATCTTCGGCCTCGCCCGCGCCGGCCGCGCGCACCTGGCGCCGGCCGCGGTCGCCTCCTACATCGGGGCGGCCTACTGGTTCACCTCCTCCACCTCCTTCGCCAACCCGGCCGTCACCATCGGCCGGGCGTTCACCGACACCTTCGCCGGCATCGCCCCCGCGTCCGTGGCACCGTTCCTCGCCGCCCAACTCGTCGGCGGCGCCGCCGGCCTGGGCCTGGCCGCCGTCTGCTTCGGCCGCCCAGCCAGCGTGAGCGAGGACGACATCGCTGTCCCCCATGGCGGACAGCAGCCCACCGGCACTCCCCGTCCTACCGAAGAAAGCGCCCTGACCTGATGAGCACCTCCGCCACCCCGTCCGTGCTGTTCGTCTGCGTGCACAACGCCGGCCGCTCCCAGATGGGCGCCGCCTTCCTCACCCACCTCGGCGCAGGCCGCGTGCAGGTCCGCTCGGCCGGGTCCGCCCCGGCCGACGCCGTGAACCCGGCCGTGGTGGAGGCCATGCGGGAGGTCGGTATCGACATCTCCGCCGAGACGCCCAAGGTCCTCACCGTGGAGGCGGTGCAGTCCTCCGACGTGGTGATCACCATGGGCTGCGGCGACGCCTGCCCGTACTTCCCCGGCAAGCGCTACCTCGACTGGACACTGGACGACCCGGCCGGACAGGGCGTCGCAGCGGTCCGCCCGATCCGCGATGAGATCGAGCGGCGCATCCGTGGTCTGCTCGCCGAACTCGGCATCGAGGCCGCGGCGTGAGTGCCGCCACAACCGGCGTGCGGATCGCACCAATGCGAGCCGAGCACGCCGCGCAGGTCCTGGAGATCTACCAGACGGGCATCGACGAGGGCGACGCCACATTCGAGACCACCGCCCCGACCTGGGAGGCGTTCGACGCCGCCAAGCTGCCCGACCACCGTCTGGTCGCCCTCGACGGCAGCCGGGTTCTGGGGTGGGCCGCGGTGGTGCCGGTCTCCGACCGGTGCGCGTACTCGGGCGTCGTCGAGCACTCCGTCTACGTCCACCCCGACGCCCGCGGCCGCCGAGTGGGCCTGGCCCTGCTGACCGCCCTGCTCGCCTCCACCGACACCGCCGGGATCTGGACGGTGCAGGCCGGCATCTTCCCGGAGAACACAGCCAGCCTCGCCCTGCACCAGCGGGCCGGGTTCCGCGCCATCGGCACCCGCGAACGCATCGGCCGCCACCACGGCACGTGGCGCGACGTCGTCCTCATCGAACGCCGCAGCCCCACCGTGAACTGAACGTGAGCAGCCGCGGG
Source organism: Streptomyces sp. NPDC031379 (assembly GCF_055569615.1). Classification (NCBI taxonomy): domain Bacteria; kingdom Bacillati; phylum Actinomycetota; class Actinomycetes; order Kitasatosporales; family Streptomycetaceae; genus Streptomyces; species Streptomyces sp. NPDC031379. The sequence continues at coordinate 36,749 of NZ_JBVIIT010000044.1, forward strand.
ACCCAGACATGGTCAGTCGAGAGAGACGGTCGTACCGCTCCGGCGCTGCCGCGCCGACGGAAAGCCAGGTGCTGCCCGTCGACGCGCGGAGTCCCTGCCGACGCGCAGCAGACGTTCACCCGGCCGAGGGCATGGTGCGCTCAGCCGGCTCCGGGGCGTGAGGGTGCAAGGCTCACTCGGGTGTCAGGGCCGGTCGATGGTTTCAGCGCTGTCGGAGACCTCTTCAACGCCGACGAGACGTCCGTGCTCGTTCGCCGGTGTTCGTCGGCGTTGTCACGCAGTTGGACACTCAGTCGGTGCGGCTCTTCCTGCCTCGTATCTCCGAAGCGGACAGCAAGGCGTCCAAAGCCGCTCGGGCCTCGGCAATTCGGTGGCGCCACTCTTCGCCTCGCAGGGCCGCGGTGTCCCACTCGACCACCGGTTCGGCGCCGGTCATGCAGTAGCCGTAGACCTGGTGGGCCACCTGGTCGGTGAGGAGTTCGTCGTAGTGGAACGTCCCCTCGAAAGCTGCCCAGGCCACTGCTCGCGTGTCTGCACAGACACGCTGAAGTACTGCTCGCGTGTACTCGCGCAGATCGAGCGAGACGTCATCGAAGTCGATGTCGTATGACACCAGACCGAGCCGCTCGATGGCTTCGGGTTGGCCAAGCAGAGGGAACGGCAGGAAGGCGTCAGGGACCATCCTGGCGAGGTGAAAAGCCTCCTCCGGCAATGGGGTGTTGCCAGAGCCGATGACGAACACGTTCACCGAGACCGGACCTCGCCAGCACAGCAAGTCACGTATCTCACCCGCCATCGTCCTTCCCCCCTCCTCCGACCGCCTCCGAGGTGTGCACTGTCGTCGTATCACGCCAGTCACCAGCGGTGTTGCCCGGCCTCGACGCCATCATGACCAGGGTGATCACTGCCGACCGCCGCTTGACGAGCGAGGTGGGGCGAGAGTCGGCGTGACCTGTGGATTCTCCAGCCTGACTAGCTTCCGGCGGAACTACCCCTCTGAACCCCGGTTCCCCGTGAGTCCCCGACTGTTCTGACACGAGAGTGGCACGGGCCCGGGACCGTGCCACGGCCCGTGGGGTTGCTGGACTGCGCCATCGCCAGCGTCGGGCGGGCCACGGCGACGACAAGTTCCTTGAACGAGACAGGCGCAAGCCGCCTTCGGCCTCATACCTCACACACACGAAGCCACCCGAGGTGCCGTGACATGCCTGATCCAGACCGGCAAGATCCGCTCGGACGCATACGCGGGCTCGGTCTACTTCGTCCTGCACGGCGTGGACGACGAAGACCGGGCCCGCGAAATCGCTCCCGCCCTCCACGCGGCCCTGCACGGCGACCTGGACGAGAGGAACTGCGAGATGAGATAGCCATTGGCGCCGTGCAGCTCCACGCCGTCGAAGCCGGCGGCGATGGCGCGGCGAGCGGCCTGCGCGTACGACTCGGCATGCTCGGGCACCTCGGCGGTGTCCAGAGCGCGCGGAACCGGCACCGGCTGGAGCCCGGTCGGGGTGAATACCTTCCATCCTTCGGCCGCGACTGCCGAGGGACCGACCGGCTGCATACCGGTGGTGTCGGGGTGTGAAACCCGTCCGCCGTGCAGATCTGGGCGAAGGTCCGTCCGCCGTTGGCGTGCACCGCATCAGTGACCGGGCGCCATGAGGAGACCTGCTCGTCGGTGTGCAGTCCCGGCGTGCCGGGATTGGACTGCCCGACCACGTTCGGCTGCACCCCTTCGCTCACGATCAGTCCGGCCGTGGCCCGCTGGGCGTAGTAGGTCGCCATCGACGGCGTCGCCAGACCCCCGGCGGCGGCGCGGACACGTGTCATCGGGGCCATCACCACCCGGTTGGGCAGGGAGACGGTGTGCGCATCGGGGAGCTGGCATCACGGGCCGGAGTCAGCGTCCGGTCCCTGCGCTACCACGAGGAGCAGGGGCTGCTCACCAGCACCCGCAGTGCCAGCGGGCAGCGCCACTACACGGACCACGAGGTCGAGCGGGTTGTTTTCATCCAGCGGCTGTTCGCCGCAGGACTGTCCAGCCGCACCATCGCCGAACTGTTGCCGTGCGTCGATTCTCCCAGTGAGGAGAACTCCGACGCCGCGCTGGAGCGGATGGTGCAGGAGCACGACCGGCTGTCCGAGCGCATCGCCGACCTCGTACGCACCCGGGACGCCCTCGCCGGGCTGATGACCATGGCGCGTGCACATCAAGAGCACCTGCGTTCGGCGGAAGTGAACGGCAACGTGGACACCTTGCTCGTGTCGGGTGTCATCCAGGTGGACGGCCAAGGTGTCGAGCCGGTGCTCGAATCCGTGAAGCACGAGACGTATCGCCGATCCGATAGCGCTCACGGTCACGGATAGCCATCCGGGCAACGGCGTAAAACCGTCTACGGCCGGCTCGGCCTCACCTTCCGAGACGGTGAATTGTCCACTGTCAGGTCGGCCATCAGCTTGACTCCGCTGGGGGTGGCCACCGGACCGCCGTCGGCTGGCGCGATCCGGACGACGCAGATCAGACTGCGAGCGGTACAGGCAAGGCCCAGCACGGCGTCCGGATGTCAGGCGCCCAGCCGGGCGTTCTGACAGTGGGCCAACGACCGGACGCATAGACACGGGTCCTGAACGAGGCGCGCTCCCGAGCACACCGCCAAGGGCGGGCTTCGTGCGCCTGAGACACGCAGCCCATCACGCTCTGCACACGGACGCGTTCGTTCCGTAATGTATTGCGTGTCTTCCCCCCGTACACCCGGAGGCTCAGTTGACACGCACCCGAGTTCTCACCCTGATCACCGTCGCCGTCCTCACGGCCGGCACGGCCACGGCCGGTGCCGCCGTCCACGACGGCGGCACCAAGGAGGCCGCCAAGCCGAAGCCCACCCCGCGGGCCGCGCACGGCCAGTACGAGGGCACCCCCTCCAACGTCCCCGCGGGCGGACAGAACAGCGCGGGGGTGAGCTGCCCAGCCGGGCAGGTGCCCACGGGAGGCGGCGCCCGGACCAGCGGCTACGACATCTACATCACCGACTCCTACCCGTCCGGCTCCGGTTGGGCGGTCCTCGGCAAGAACATCGGCAGCACGCAACAGTCACTACGGGCCGTCGTCGTCTGCACCGTTCCCTGAGACCCGGCTCCTACGGCGCCGCTCCGGCGGCACCGGGCACCCGCGCCCGCCGCCGGGACCGTCGCTCCCTCAGCCGCGGTCACTGTCTCCTCGGTACCGGCGAGCAGGGGGGCGACACGGCCGGCCGGACCGTCGGCCGAGGGGTGGGTCCACAGGATGGTGACCGGCAGACGAAGCCGATCTTAACGAAATGATCTCGTGAGGTGACTCGGCCCAGCGGATCCAGCGAGTCGCGATGAGTCCTGCGGCGTCCGGCGGTCGTCCTGTCGAACCCGTCACCGAGGGGGACTTCTGATGCGCAGCGTGACCTATTCGATGAGCGTCTCACTTGACGGCTACATCGTCGGACCGGACGGCGGCTTCGACTGGACGGCGCCCGACGAGGAGGTCTTTCGCTTCGCCACGGACGAGGTGCGAGAGGTCGGCGTCCACCTGTTGGGACGACGGCTGTACGAGACGATGCTGTACTGGGAGGCCACCGACCAGAATCCATCGCTCGACTTCTCAACGCGCGAGTTTGCCGCGATCTGGAAGTCGCTCCCCAAGGTGGTGTTCTCCACCACGTTGTCGGCGGTCCAGGGCAATGCCCGCCTGGCCTCCGGCGGCCTGGCGGAGGAGATCGAGCGGTTGCGAACCGAGCCGGGTGAGGGTGACATCGCGATTGGTGGCGCGACTCTGGCCGCCGAGGCGGCCGCGCTGGGTCTGATCGACGAGTACCGGGTCAGAGTCCACCCGGTGCTGGTTGGCGGTGGCATTCCGTTCTTCCCCCACCACGAGCGCCGGGTGGATCTCGAACTCGTCGACACCCGCACCTTCAGCTCAAGAGTCGTCTACCTCCGCTACCGCGTGGCGCGCTGGCCGGCTCGTCCGCCGAGCCCTGGGAAGAACGGGCCAGCCAGTGAGGTTCTCTGAACGGAGATCATTCCGTCTCACGGGAGCGGCCGCACTCCACTGGTGTCGAGTCCGCAACCCACACGTCGTCGCTGCACAGCGGGGTGTCGACCGCCGGCGTGCGCGTGACGCACCGGATGAACTCGGCGGCCTTGCGTAGCTGTTTGTCGTAGCGTGCTGAGGCAGATAAGGGAACCGATGCCGCAGGTGAGCGCGGGCGTGTCGCAGCCACCGGGCCTCGGAGGTGGAGCCGAGCATTGCTTGCATCATCGCCAACGTGACAAGCTCGGCATCGCTGAGCTGTGGGGTGATGCCCACGGCTGGCCGCCAGGGGGCGAGCTGCGGCGAATCCTTCGGTGGATCGTCGGTCTTGACGCAAAGTGCCGTCGCGAGGGAGTCCAGCTCTGTCATCACACACCGACGTTGGACTCCCTCGTCTCATGCGTGCTGACGATCTCCAGAGGAAATCGATCATTTACGCGGTCGTGCGCCTGTGGGCCAGTTCCCTTTCCTCCTCGGGCAGCGCGTCAGCGACCAGCAGCCGCGGCAGTAGGTCCGGCTCGAGTGTCATCGCACGGAAGACGAGTGCGACGGTCACGTCGTGGTCGGGTCGGTGCACGATCTCGACCGGGTCGGAAACTCGGATGTCTCCCGGCTCGATCACGCGCAGATAGGCGCCTGGAACCGCGGCCTGGGTAAACCGCTTGATCCAGCCCTCTCGCTCCAGCCATCCCTGGAACGTCGCACATGGGATCCTCGCGCACGACACCTCCAGGACCACATCCGGCCCGATGCGCCAACGCTCGCCGATCAGGGCGCCGTTGACATCGAGGCCGAGGGTCGTGAGGTTCTCCCCGAAGACGCCGTTAGCAAGCGGTCTGCCCAGCTCGGCCTCCCACCCGTCGAGATCCTCGCGGCCATAGGCGTAGACGGCCTGATCGGAACCGCCATGGTGCTTCACGTCGTAGACACGGTCGCCTACGAGACCGACCTCGCCGGTGCCCTTGGGACCGGGTGCGATGACGGCGACCGGACCGTCAACAGGCCGCTTGTCGATGCCTGTCGCGCTCAGGCCCTTCCAAGGGTTGGGTCGAGGCTTGCCGACATTGACGGAGAGCAGCTTCATGCGCGCGACGGTACGGGTCTCTGTACGCCGAGGCGACTCATTTCCCTGCCAACCCTTGGAATTGATCATCTAAGGGCTGTCCCGCTTACCTGAGGCTGCGTGGGGCGGTTCGTTCGTAGATGGTCCCGCCTGGACGTACCAGCCCGCCTTCTTGCGGACCGCCGGGCTTGCGTCTTGGGCATGGGATGCCTGCAAGGCGACCATGGCACGGGCATCGGTGTGGGCGAACTTGCCGACGAGTTCGACGGCCGCGCTCCGGACGTGAGGGTCGGGGTCGGAGGCCAGGTGCTTCAGTGCGGGGTGAAGGACCCGGTCCGCGCCAGGTGCGCAGGCGTCGCCCTTGCATCGGTCGCAGGCCAGGGCGTGGAAGGCGGAGATCCTGACGCGGGAGTCGGGGTCGTCGGCCATGGCGATGAGGTCGTCCATGGAATCGGTGTCGACCAAGTGGTCGAGGAGGCGGCAGCAGCCTTCGCGGACTGCCGGATTCTCGTGGTGCAGTCCAGTACGGACGGCGCTCACAGCGCCCTCGCCACGCCGCAGCAGTTCGTGGTAAGCCGCCACCGTGCGCTACGGGTCGCCCAAAAAGGAAACGAGGGCCTCGTTGCCGGTCCTGACGAATCCAAGCATCACCTTAGTCTTGAGCTGCGCCAGGAAGCCTCACAAAGGGATTTCGCATCTGCCGAGGGAAGCACACTCCTGGGATGATCTTGAGGACGCACTTGACTCTGAGGCAGCTGGCGCCGCTGTTCGGGGTGTCGAAGTCGGCCGTCGGCCGCATCATCGCCCACCTTGCACCGTCGCTCGCACTCCAGCCGCGCAACCGGTTCCGCAGGGACACTGTGCTGATCGTGGACGGCACCTTGGTCCCCGCCCGTGACCCCACCGTCGCCGAGCAGTCGAAGAACTATCGGTAGTCCACGAATCACCAGGTCGTCATTGAGGCAGACACGCGGCTCGTCGTCGCTGTCGTCCGGCCATTGCCCGGCAACCGCAACGACTGCAAGGCATGGGAGCTGTCCGGCGCCAAGGCCGCCGTCGGAAAGGCCGTGGTAGTTGCGGACGGCGGCTACCGGGGAACCGGCCTGGTCATCCCGCACCGCCGCGAACGCGGCGAGGCCGAACTCCCGGCCTGGAAAGAACACAACATTTCCCACCGCAAGATCCGCGCCCGTATCGAGCACGCCTTCGCCCGCATGAAGAGCTGGAGGATCCTGCGCGCGTTTTCGGCCTCGGCGCAGTAGGGGCTGACCGACGAATCGAGTGACTCCGAGATCGATCTTTTTCGGGTCGAGCGGGTAGGGGATTTCACCCGCGCAGTACCCGCCTCATCATCGTGTCCCAGAAGTGCCTCGAACCCGCTCGTCCTGTTCTCTGCCAGGGCGCTGCCTGTCGTAGGGCGGTTGATCGCCTGAGCGAGGTCAATTGAGCCCGGCAGAACGCCGAGGGCAATTCAGTCCGAGGAAGCAACGTCCCCAGTGCCGGGTAGGGACACAGCATTGAGCTGCATTCAGAAGGACATGTGTTTCCAGGCGACACAGGGCTACTCGCGGCCGTCCTACCGGGGTCAAGGGGAAAGCGCGTACACGTCAGGCAGGGCGGAAGACGGTGATCGAGTGTCCGAGCCAGCCTTTCTTCGACTTCACGGGGCCGGCCGTCTCGTTCTGTCAGGTTCAGCAAGATGGTGAGATCGGCGAGAAGTTGTCGGGCCCGGTGGCTCAGGGCCTTCCAGCCCGTGGAGGCTGGGAGCCAGAGGTCCCCCCAGTAGCGCCTCGGGTGCGTCAACGATCCTACGTGGGAGAGCACTTCGCGTTCGTCAAGCCAGAGGAATCGCTCGGGATGGCCGGATTCCAGGGCCAGCACCGCGAGGGCCGCCGCCTCCTTGACGAACGGATGGAGTTGGCCGCCGGAACATCCGAGGTCGATGCCGGACGTCCACTTATCCACCGTGTCTTGCGCCCACCCTCCATCCTTCACCTGCCTCTCGGCGCCGTTAGATAGAGACCAAAGGGTCAAGGCGTGGAGCAGCGTTACCTGTGCGACCCAGTGGCGGGCTCTGGAGAGCATCCGGAGGGCCTGCTCGACCAGATAGCGTGTCGCCTCAGGCGCGGCGCACGGGTGACGGGTGGTGCGGTTTGCGGCGTGCTTGAATCCTCGGGCGAGTGAGATCTCTTCAGTGAGCAGCAGGCCGTGGAGGTGATCGATCCAGTGCTTCAGTCCTTCGCGTGCTTGTAGCGTCGTGGACTGTGCTTCGTCGTCTCCTGCGCGCGCAACGGCTGATCCGGCGAGGAGCGGCGCCAGCCACGCACTCGTCACTCTCGCACGATGCTCGTCGTCGCCTGGCCACTGTTGAGCGCTCGGGACCGGACTGCGACCGGCGTTCTGGTGAGGAGTCCGCAAACTGGCCTCCAGCTCGGCGCACGCACGGATACCCCCGTCGCCGATCTCGCCGGCCGCCGCCAGCCGCACCGATGGGAAGGCGTCGTTGCAGCTGATGGTCCATAGCAGGCGGTAGCCCCGGACGAGGCCGCGGGTGCTGCCTTGGCCCTTTGACTCTGCCATGCGCAGCGCCTCGCCGATTCTGCGTGTGAAGCGAATTTTGCGGTTTTCGAGATCTTCTCGGGCAACGGAATGGATATATTCCCAACGTCGAGCGACGCTGTCAGCGATGGTGGCGAGTTCCGAGCACTCGCTGGCGATGTCAATCTCCACCGCCGCAGCCCAGAGGTCCACGGCGCGTGCGTCAAGGAGGTCCTCAGCGGATTCGCAGAGCCACGCACACAGGGCCGATGTCCGGGGCGCCTCGGCCGAGCGTTCATCGGCCGTCGATACGGCGATTGTTCTTGAGTACAACACCAGCGCAATAAGCAGTTCTCGCCCGGCATCACTGATGTACCGATGCATCAGACGAGGGTCCTGTGCAACGGCGCTCATCAGACGTGACCCGAGATACGATTGCAGGAGTCTGTTGGGGAAGTGGACATTCGGGCCACGTACCTCTACCAGCGCAAGCTGTTCGCCGAAGGTGACCGCCGTACGGACATCAACACCGCCTGCTCCCCGGCGCTGGAACCTTCTTGACAGCTCGTCAACGAGCGGAATCCCGATGAGGGGATCAGCCTCCAAGGCGTTGAGAGGTACAACGGCACTGTCACGCAGAAGTCCCACGCAGGCAAGCGCCGACAACCATTCCAGGGCGGCAATGCGCTCGACCTCGGTGAGTGGAATTTCCATATGCAGCTGGTGCACCAACGCATCCTCCCAAGTCCGCTGCAGTCCGAGTCTCACCGTCGCTTGATCGACTGGCTTGCACTCCACCCACATCGCCTCCAACAGGTCCAAGCTGGCGAGCCGTAGGGCGGTCTGGAGATAGAAGGGAGCCTCGGTCATTCCGCTGGACTTCACCAACCATTCCCACGGCGCAGCCATCCCATCCCTAACGAAGCGGCGTAGACCGATCAGCGCCACCTCCTCATCGAGAGGCCCCAATTCATTTACGGAAATCCGGGTGCCACGGGGCAGGAAACCACGGGATCTCGCAGTGACAACCAAGGGAAGTCGCTGATACTCGGCGGCCCGTAGTGCCGAACGGATCAGAGATTCACGGTCGTCCGGACGGGCATCGGCGAACGCCTCTTCCACGTCATCCACAAGGACAACAACCTCGTCATCCTCGCACAGTCTTTCCCATGCCCGCCTTCGATCGTCTTCCGGGAACGCCTCCGTCGCGCCGAAAAAATAGCGACGCGCCGTTTCACGAAAGTCTGGGTCCGAGCCGTCACCATCGAACCGAACCGGCACGGGCACAAGTCCCTGACTCGCGAGCATCGCGGCAAGCCTCACCAGGGTGGACGTCTTCCCCGACCCGGCGCCTCCCAGCAGGAGCTGCGGGGTACGGTCTCGCCGATTATGCAATGCGTGGGCCAGCTCTTCGCACAGTTCATCGCGCCCGAAGACTTCACCTCCGAAGGGTTCTCCCCCGCCTATGAGCGCAAGTGGATTATTGCGAATCTGCCACGTGTACCACTTTCTCACTCGCCCCACTCTTCGGTTCTCGGCAAGCTTGACGAGGAAGGTCAGAACCGCTGCCGCCAGCGCGTTGGCGGCCCCCAAGGCGCTGCCGGTGGGCTGCCAAACGGGGGAGAAGGCCACGACATTGAGCAGCACCAGCGTTCCACCGGCGAAAAGTGGTGGATCGGCCGCCACGCGACGCCAAGCCCTGCGTGCGAATCTCACCATATCCTGCCTTCGGGTACCAGGGACCAGACCAAGCGAGCAGCTCCGACACAGCCGGATACAGCGTCAATTGGATGCAGAATATTCTTCACGCGCCATGTCGATAGCAGGCTCCGGCGCGCCGATAAGGGTGAACAGGTCGAGGAGTGATTCTCACTGGGAGCAAATGACACGGTCGCCGTCACCGTCAGATTCGCCGAAGACAGCAACCGTCGATCGGAACATCCGCGGATCCGGCCACCAATCGCGGCAGCCTGACCATGCCGACCCGTAGTTGACCGCGGCCCCGACAGACCCCATGTGATCGGCGTGCGGCTCGGCCCGTGAGGGCGTCAGTCACGAGAGGCTTGGGGCTGTTGGCAGCGCCTGAACCAGACCCGAGCACGCCGGGTCCGACTGGGGCAGGTTGGCTACGGACTGATCCGTGCGGACCCGGTCACGCCGAGGCTCCTGCGCGCGCGGTCGATGTATTCCTGTCGCGCGGTTCGATAGGCCTCATAGGTCTGGTCCCAGCTCCCGCCGCTGTCGCCTTGGTCGGGAGTTGCTCGTGCCAGTTGTTCCAGTTGCCAAAGGTACTGATTCATGCGTTTCACTGCGGCGATCGTGTGCCCGTCCCCCAGGAGTAGCAGTGCTTCGGAGAGGGCGGTGCGGTGGACTTCCGCACTGCCGAGTCTGTCGAGTGCCTCGGGGGTGGGTTCCAGTGGGTGGGGGCCGACGGTCAAGCCTCGGGCGACCGCGATGCGCCGGTACTGGTAGGCGAGGTCTTTGACGGCGTGAGCGTATTCGGCGTAGGCCGTCAGGCGTTGTGCGTCCCACCGCACGGACTGCTCGCGCCGCCACTTGGTCCGCTCGTTGAGACTTGTCACGAGGAAGGAGGTGGCAGCACCGACGGCGACGCCGACGAGTGGGAGGATCTCGTTCGCCATGTTCATGGAACCTCCGATCAGATCGACATCGAACCCTCAATCCTCTCGCGGCGTCGGAGGACCGATCTAGGGCCTGTGTGATGCCGTGATCAATCTTGCAGATCCGGAGCCGCCTGGAAGGCGGATCCGGCAGGAAGACGATCGTGACGCGCAGACAACTCACCGGCGAGCAGTGGAAGTTGATCGAGCCGTTCCTGCCGATAGGTGAGTACGGCCCGTACCCCGAGCGGCTGCCGGATCAGTTCGAGGGGGTGATCTGGCGGTTCAGGACAGGCGCGCAGCGGCGTGAGATGTCGGGCGAGTTCGGGCCCTGGTCGACCGTCTACGGGCGCTTTAGGGTCTGGCGGGACGCCGGTGTCTTCACCGCCCTGCTGGAGGGCCTGATCTCCGAAGCGGCCTGCCAGGGCAAGGATTCATGGAGGCTCTCGAGGAAGCCGCCGAGCAGGAACAGGCCCGGGAAAAAGGGTGCCGAGGCGGAACAGAACGGGCGGGACGGAGGAAACGAGCCTGAGTGTGCCGAACGCCGACGCGTTCGCCGCCGACACAGGCTCCGGCTGACTCGCCGGCCTCGAACTCCGCGCCCCGATGTTCTGGCTCGAAGATCTCCTGCAACCAACTGATTGATCACAACATCACACAGGCCCTAGGGAGTGTCTTTCCGATCATCCGATCGTTGGACTGGTCGTGAGGGATGGGGAGATATCTGATGCCGCGTGGTCGGTGATCGAGCCGTTGCT
>NZ_JBVIIT010000045.1:0-9426 GCF_055569615.1 Streptomyces sp. NPDC031379
CCGTCCGATCCAACACCTCCACCGGACCCTCGAACATCACCTCACGCAACGACCGACCCAACAACGGATCGACAAACCCACACACCTCGTCCAACGCAGCCGCGAACACCGGGAAGACCCCGTACAACTCCCGGCCCATCCCCACCCGCTGAGCACCCTGACCCGTGAACACGAACGCCGGACGAGCAGCACCCACCACACCACCCGTCACCACACCCGGCACATCCCGCCCCTCGGCCACAGCCTCAAGACCAGCCAGCACACCCTCACGACCCCCGCCCAGAACCACCGCACGGTGCCTGAACGCCGTACGTGCGGTGGCCAGCGTGTACGCCGCGTCCCCGGCCCCGATCCCGGGCCGTGCCGTCAGGTGCGCGTGCAGCCGGGCCGCCTGTTCCCGCAGCGCCTCCGGCGACCGGGCCGACAACACCAGCGGAGCGGCCGCGTCGACAGCGGCGGACGGGGCCTCCTCGGGGGCCTGCTCCAGGATCAGGTGGGCGTTGGTGCCGCTGATGCCGAAGGAGGACACCGCCGCCCGGCGGGGACCGGCCGACGGCCACTCCCGGGACTCGGTCAGCAACTGGACCGTACCGGCGGACCAGTCCACGTGCGGGGACGGCTCGTCCACATGCAGGGTGCGCGGCATCTCGGCGTGCCGGATGGCCTCCACCATCTTGATCACACCACCGACACCCGCTGCCGCCTGCGCATGCCCGATGTTCGACTTCAACGACCCCAACCACAACGGCTGCTCCGCGGAACGAGCCGCGCCATACGTGGCGATCAGCGCCTCCGCCTCGATCGGATCACCCAGCGAGGTGCCGGTGCCGTGCGCCTCCACCAGGTCCACGTCCGCCGCCGACAAGCCGGCGTCCGCCAGCGCCTGCCGGATCACCCGCTGCTGCGACGGACCGTTCGGCGCCGTCAACCCGTTCGACGCACCGTCCTGATTGACCGCACTGCCCCGGATCACCGCCAGCACCCGGTGCCCGTTGCGCCGCGCGTCCGACAACCGCTCCAGCACCAGCAGCCCGGCGCCCTCCGCCCATGCCGTGCCGTCCGCACCCGCCGCGAACGCCTTGCAGCGGCCGTCCGCCGCCAGGCCGCGCTGGCGGCTGAACTCCACGAACATGCCGGGCGTGGCCATCACCGTCACACCGCCGGCGAGGGCGAGACTGCACTCCCCGCGCCGCAGCGCCTGGGCGGCCAGGTGGATCGCGACGAGGGACGACGAGCACGCCGTGTCCACCGTCACCGCCGGACCCTCCAGACCGAGGGTGTAGGCGATGCGGCCGGACATCACGCTCGTCGTGCTGCCGGTGAGCAGGTAGCCGCCTGCCTCCTCGTCCGCCTCGTGCAGGCGGGGGCCGTAGTCCAGGGCGGTGCCGCCGACGAACACGCCGGTGCGGCTGCCGCGCAGCTGCTCGGGGAGGATGCCCGCACGTTCGAGCGACTCCCAGGCGGTTTCCAGCAGCAGCCGCTGCTGCGGGTCCATGGCCGCGGCCTCGCGCGGCGAGATACCGAAGAACGAGGCGTCGAAGTGGCCGGCCTCGGCCAGGAAACCGCCTTCCCTGGCGTAGGTGGTGCCGGGCCGCTCGGGGTCCGGGTCGTGGAGGGCGTCCAGGTCCCAGCCGCGGTCGGCGGGGAACTCGCCGATGGCGTCCCGGCCGTCGGCGACCAGCCGCCACAGGTCGTCAGGGCCGTGTACGCCGCCGGGGAGACGGCAGCCGATGCCGACGACGACCACGGGGTCGTCCGTCGTGCCGGTGGTGGCCGTGTGCGGCTCGCCACCGTGGCCGTCCGTCCGCTCGGCGGGGCCGGCCAGGTCCTGGGCCAGCCGGTGGGCGAGGTCGGCGGGGGTGGGATGGTTGAACAGCAGCCCGGTTTCCAGGGGGAGGCCGGTGGTTTCGCAGAGCTGGTCCCGGAGTTCCACGGCGAGGATCGAGTCGAAACCGAGGTCCCGGAAGGGCCGGTCGGGGTCGACGGACGCGGCCGTGCCGTGGCCGAGGACGATGGCGGCAGCGGTGCGTACCAGGTCGAGCATGGCCCGCTCCCGGTCCGCCGCGTCGGCGCGCGCTCCTGGCGTCGGCCGGGAAGCGGACCGGGAGGCGGAGTCGCCCGGTGCGGAGGCGGCCGGTGCGGATTCGGCCCGTGCGGAGGCGGGGTCCGTCAGAGGCGCGGAAGGATCGCCGTCCGTGCCCGTGGCGGCCCGGGCCGGCGCGCCGAGCGGGCGCGCCCCGTCCTCGCCGTACCAGTGCCGCCGACGCTGGAACGCGTAGCCCGGCAGCGGGACGCGCCGTGCCTGCGTGCCGTCGAAGAGGTTCTCCCAGTCCGGCGTGTGACCGTGGACGTGGAGTCGCGCGACGGCGGTGAGCAGCGCCTCCGACTCGGATGCCGACCGGCGCATGGTCGGTACCAGGACGGCCTGGCGATCCCGCAGGCACTCCCGGCCCATGGCGGTGAGCACACCGTCGGGGCCGATCTCCAGGAAGGCCGTGGTGCCCGCCTGGACGAGGGTGGTCAGGCCGGCCTCGAAGCGGACCGCGGAGCGCACGTGCCGTACCCAGTAGTCGGGTGAGCCGAGCTGCTCCTCGGTCGCGGGCAGGCCGGTGACGTCGGAGACGATGGGGATGCGCGGCGGACCGTAGGTCAGGCCGGCGGCGACGGCGCGGAAGTCCTCCAGCATGGCGTCCATGTGCGGGGAGTGGAACGCGTGGCTGACGCGCAGCCGGCGCGTCCGGCGGCCGAGTCGGGCCACGGCCGCGGCGGCCTCCTCGACGGCGGTCTCGTCGCCCGAGACGACGACGGCGCGCGGCCCGTTGACGGCGGCGATGCCGATCTGCCCGGTGCGGCCCTCCAGCAGCGGCAGCACCTCCTGCTCGGAGGCTTCCAGCGCGGCCATGGCGCCGCCGGGCAGCGCCTCCATCAGCCGTCCGCGCGCGGTCACCAGGGTCGCCGCGTCGGCGAGGTCCAGGACGCCGGAGACGTGGGCGGCGGCCAGTTCGCCGATCGAGTGGCCGAACAGGTGGGCGGGGGTGACGCCCCAGGTCTCCAGGAGGCGGAACAGCGCCACTTCCACGGCGAACAGGGCGGGCTGGGTGTAGCCGGTGCGGTCCAGGAGGGTGGCCTCGGGTGTGCCGTCGGGCGCGAACAGCACCTCCTGGAGAGGACGGTCCAGGTGCCGGTCGAGTTCGGCGCAGACCTGGTCGAGTGCTTCGGCGAAGGCGGGGTGGGCGCGGTACAGCCCGGCGCCCGCGCCCGCCCGCTGGCTGCCCTGACCGGAGAAGAGGAAGGCGAGGCCGCCGGTCTGCGCGGTGGTGCCGGTGACGATCCCGGGCGCCGCCTCGCCCCGGGCGAGAGCCGTGAGGCCGGCGAGCAGTCGCTCGGGGTCCGAGCCGACGACGGCCGCGCGGTGGTCGAACTGGGTGCGGGTGGTGGCCAGGGAGTACCCGATGGACGCCGGGTCGGGCGTGCCGCCGTCGGCGGTCAGACGGGCGTGCAGCCTGGCCGCCTGCGCGCGCAGCGCCTCGGGACCCTGCCCGGCCAACGGCCATACGACCGGCCGCCCGGCGCCGGCCGCCCGATCCGTCTCGCGGGTCCGGCCGGCCGGGTCGTGGTGCGTACCGGAGGCCCGGTCGTCGTGCGTCAGGTCCGGGCCGCCGATGGCCGGCGGCGCCGGGTGCGGTCCGCCGATGCCGGACGGCGCCGGGTCCGTCCGGGTGTCCTCCGCCTCGGACGTCCGCGCGGGTGCCTGCGACACCACCACGTGGCAGTTGGTGCCGCCCATGCCGAAGGAGCTGACGCCGGCGACGAGCGGCGTGTCCGGACGCGGCCAGTCGCTCAGTTCGCGCTGGACGGTGAGGCCGAGTTCGGTGAGCGGGATGCGCGGGTTGGGGGTCCGGAAGTGGAGGCTGGGCGGCAGTTGGCGGTGCCGGACGCTGAGGAGCGTCTTCAGCAGGCCGACGATGCCGGCGGCGCCCTCCAGGTGGCCGACGTTGGTCTTCGCCGAGCCCACCGCCAGCGGAACCGTACGGTCCGCGCCGAGGGCCGCGCCGAGGGCCGCAGCCTCGATCGGGTCGCCGACCTTGGTGCCGGTGCCGTGCAGTTCGACGTACTGGACCTGTTCGGGGCGGGTTCCGGCCCTCCGGTGGGCCGCCTCCACGACACGCTGCTGAGCCGCCTGGTCGGGCACGGTCAGACCGGAGGTGGCGCCGTCGTTGTTCATGGCGCTGCCCAGCAGGACGCCGTGGATCTCGTCGCCGTCGGCCAGGGCACGGGACAGCGGCTTGAGCAGGACCAGGCCGCCGCCTTCGCCGCGTACGTAGCCGTCGGCGTCGGCGTCGAAGGTCGCGCAGCGTCCGTTCGGGGAGAGACCGCCGAACCGGGACGCCTCGACCGTGCCGGCCAGCGTGAGGTTGAGGTTGACGCCGCCCGCGAGCGCCAGGTCGCACTCGCCGCGCCGCAGACTCTCGCAGGCCAGGTGGACGGCGACCAGGGCGGAGGACTGTGCCGTGTCGACGGCCAGGCTGGGCCCGTGCAGGCCGAGCGTGTACGAGACCCGGTTGGCGAGGACGCCCCGGTTCAGGCCGGTCGCGGAGTGGGGGGTGACGGCTGCGCTGCCCCGGCGCTGGAGCAGTGCGGCGTAGTCGTCGTGCATGGCCCCGACGAAGACGCCGGTGCGGCTGCCGGACAGGGTGGCCGGCAGGACGCCGGCGTCCTCCAGTGCCTCCCAGGCGAGTTCGAGGACCAGACGCTGCTGGGGGTCGACGGAGGCGGCCTCGCGCGGGGACATGCCGAAGAACTCGGCGTCGAAGGCGTCGACCTGCTCGAGGAAGCCGCCCCGGGCGGCACCGGCGACGGCGTCCGGGGAGAGGTCCCCGGGAGCGTCGGCCTCCCAACGGCCCTCCGGCACAGGGGTGACGGCGTCGCGGCCGGTCCGCAGCAGGTCCCAGAACGCGGCCGGATCGGGCGCCTGCGGAAGGCGGCAGGAGAGGCCGACCACCGCGATCGCGTCCTGCTCGGCCGGACCCACCGGATCCGTCGGAGAACCGCCGGAAAAGTTCTTCTTCGCCACGGTGGCTCACTGCTCCCTCTGGTGCCGATCAACGATCGTCGGGTCAGTGTCACCGCCCCCGCCAAAGGCCTTCTTGGCGCGCTCTAAAGGCGAGTTCCCTGCGTGCCGGGGCCGCGGCTACGGTCCTGCTGGACCAGGCGCGCCAGGTAGGAGGAGTTTCGTGGACTTCAGTCTCTTCTATTTCGCGGACTACGGGGCCGCGGCCGATGACCGCTACCGTCTTCTGCTGGACAGCGCGAAATTCGCGGACACCCACGGATTCACCGCGGTGTGGACTCCGGAACGCCATTTCCATGAATTCGGCGGCCAATACCCCAACCCGGCCGTCGTCGGCGCGGCACTGGCGGTGGCGACCGAGCGCATAGCCATCCGGGCGGGCAGCGTCGTCGCTCCGCTGCATCATCCGGCGCGGATCGCGGAGGAGTGGTCCGTGGTGGACAACCTCTCGCGGGGCCGGGTGGGCCTGTCCCTGGCGTCGGGCTGGCACGCGGTGGACTTCGTCCTGCGGCCGGAGAACTACCAGGACCGCAAAGAGATCCTCATGCGGTCCGTGGAGACGCTGCGCCAGCTGTGGGGACGGGAGGAGGTGGCGTTCCCGGACGGGGCGGGCCAGGAGTCGAAGGTGCAGATCTTCCCTCCGCCGGTCCAGCCCGAGCTGCCGCTGTGGCTGACGAGCGCCGGCTCCGCCGAGACGTTCCGTACGGCCGGCCGGCTCGGCACGGGCGTGCTGACCCATCTGATCGGCCAGGAGATCACGGACCTGGAGCGCAACATCGCGGCCTACCGCGAGGAACTGGCCGCCGCGCACGGCCCTGAGGCACGCGGTCACGTGGCGCTGATGCTGCACACCCTGCTGGGTACGGACCGCGACAAGGTCCGGGAGGAGGTCCGCGAGCCGTTCAGCGACTATCTGCGCAGCTCGATCGGACTGATCATGAAGACCGCCGCGGCTGCGCTGCCCGGCGGCATCGACCTGGAACGGCTGTCCCCGCAGGACCGCGAGTTCCTCGTGGCGCGTTCGTTCGACCGCTACTTCGACACCGGCGGGCTGTTCGGCACGGTCGAGGACGGCGTGGAGACCGTCGGGCGGCTGCGTGCGGCGGGCGTCGACGAGGTCGCCTGCCTGATCGACTTCGGGGTTCCCGAGGACCGGGTGCTCGAAGGCATGCACTACCTGGACGCGCTGCGCGAGCAGTGTGCCGACGACGCTGGGGAGGACCGTGATGAGCAGCGCTGAACTGACCGGACTGACCGCTCTGGTGACCGGTGGCGCCTCCGGCATCGGGCTGGCGACCGCCCGCATGCTGGCGGCCCGGGGCGCGGCGGTGGCCTGCCTCGACCTCCACGCGCTGGACGCGGACGGCAAGTCGGCCGTTCCCGAACCGCTGATCGGGGTGCACGGCGATGTCGCGGACGACGCCTCGGTGGAGGCGGCCGTTGCGGAGGCCGCCGAACGGCTGGGCGGCCTGGACATCCTGGTGAACAACGCGGGCATTCTCGGCCGGGGAACCGTGGAGTCGGGTGATCTCGACGAGTGGAAGCGGGTCTTCGACGTCAACGTGTTCGGGATGGTGCGGGTCGCCCGTGCCGCGCTGCCGTATCTGCGGCGCTCCCAGCAGGCGTCCATCGTGAACATGTGCTCGCTGGGTGCCACGGTCGGGCTGCCCAACGCGGCCGTGTACTGCTCCTCGAAGGGGGCGGTGCTCGCCCTGACCACCGCCATGGCCGCCGACCATCTGCACGAGGGCATCAGGGTCAACTGCGTGACCCCGGCGCCGGTCGACACGCCGTGGGTGCGCCGGCTGGTCGATGCCGCGCCCGACCCGGAGGCGGCCTTCGCCGCGGTCAGCGGGCGCCAGCCGAACGGACGGCTGGTCACGGCGGACGAGGTGGCCACCGCGATCTGTTACCTCGCCGGTCCGGCCGCCGGCTCGACCACCGGTGTCTCGCTCCCCGTCGACGGGGGCAGCCGGGGCGTCCTGCTGAGCATGGATCCGCGCCTGCTGCCGGCCCGTTCCCGGCTCTGATCCGCCGGCCGGGGCGGCTTAAGCGAGGCCCAAGCCGCCTGTAAGAGCCCCGGCCTAGGGTCTCGATCAACGATGGGCAATCGGAGGAAAGCATGACCGAATACCAGCTCAAGGGCACCGCGGCGGCTCTCGTGGAGCTGTTCGCCGGGAAGATCCACCAGCACGGCATGTACGACTCGGAGGGTGCTGCTTTCTACCACTCGTTCACCCTGCGGGACAACGCCGAGGTGGAGGAGCTGCTGAACGCCTCCGAGGGGCGGCCGGGCCCGGTGCTGGAGCTGTGCTGCGGCACGGGCCGGCTGACCCTGCCGTATCTGCAGAACGGCTTCGAGGTGGTCGGGCTCGACAACTCGCCGTCGATGCTGGAGATCCTCGCCGAGCGGATCCGTGAGCCCGAGCACCAGGAGTACGCGGACCGGCTGAGCACCGTCGAGGGCGACATGACGGACTTCTCGCTGGGCCGCAAGTTCGGCCTGATCGTGCTCGGCGCGACGGCCGTGTGGAACCTCACCCAGGAGCAGCGCGCGGAGCTGTTCCGCTGTGTGCGCGAGCACCTCACCGAGGACGGCCGCTTCCTGCTGACCGCGCTGGACATCGCCGGGTTCGAGAGCGCCGCCGCCGCCTTCGAGTACACCTCGGTCTTCCCGACGAAGGACGACCGTTCGCCGGTGCTGTGCACCTTCATCGACCGGATCGAACCGGACGGCCTGCGCTCCACCAGCATCCTTGCCAACCGGGTCCAGGACGGCGAGGTCGTCGACACCGCCCTGTACACCGCCTGGACGCACCTGGCGCCGCTCGCCGCCCTGGAGAAGGAGCTGGCGGCCGAGGGTCTGAAGCTGGCCGGTCAGCGGGAGCTGGTGAACCGTCACCAGATCACCAAGAGCAGCAGCGCCCGCCGTCGTCTGCTCCTCGAAGTCACCCTCTGACGATGAGCGCCAGCCGGATGTCCGAGCAGGGGCGTGGGCCCCGCTCGGGCACCCGGGTCCGATCGGGAAGCGAGGCGCCAGAGTTGACCGAATCCGTACCGGTGTCGTCCGACGTCGACGCCGTCGCCGCCGACCGGTTCCGCCGGGTTCTCGGCACGTTCGCCACCGGGGTGGTCGCCGTCGCCGGCCTGGACGGCACCGGCCTGCCGGTCGGTCTGGCGGTCAACTCCTTCGCCTCGGTGTCCTTGCGGCCGCCGCTGGTCTCCTTCTGCGTGGCGGAGACCAGCAGCAGCTGGCCGCGGATCCGGCAGGCGGGCCGGATCGGGGTGAGCATCCTCGCCGATCGCCAACGGCCCGTGTGCGACCGGCTCGCCGCCAGCGGCCCCGACAAGTTCCACGGCACCGAGTGGCATCTCTCGCCCGGCGGGGCACCGCTGGTCACGGGCGCGATCGGCTGGCTGGAGTGCTCCCTGAGGGACGAGTACTGGGCGGGTGACCATGTGATCGCCCTGTGCGGGGTGCATCACCTGTCGGTCGGCGAGCCGGACTCCCCTCTGCTCTTCCACCGCGGCCGCTACGGCACCTTCCGTCCCGGTCCGCTGCCGGCGAGCCGGTGATCCGACCCCACTGCCGGACAACAGTACGAGCCGACCACGGTCGCTCGAGCGTTCCGGGCCCGTCCGGCCACTCGTGGGGGTGAACCCCGCGCGGGCCGGGCTCCGTCCCCCCTCGCGGCCGGGAGGGCCCGGCAGACTCCGTCCCCAGGAGCGATCCTGGGATCCCATGAACGGAGTAGTGACCGCCATGTCCACCGCGCAGCCCGCCGGTCGTTCGCCTCGTGAGGTGCTGGAGCGCTATCACCAGGCCATGCTCACCATGTCAGCCGACGGTCTGGCCGATCTGTACGCCGTGGACGCGGTGCACGAACTCCCCTTCCTCTTCCCGGGGATGCCCGACCGCCATCACGGCCGCGAGCAGGTCCGCAGCGGCTACCGCGCGGCCTGGGAGCGCAGCCCGGCCCGGCCGACCGCCTTGCGTGACGTGACGGTGCACGACACCGCCGATCCCGAGGTCGTCATCGCCGAGCAGACGGTCGTCGGCACGGTGACGGGAAGCGGCGCGGCGTTCGCCTTCCCGAGCGTGCTGGTGGTCCGCGTCCGCGACGGGCTGATCACGCATGTCCGGGACTACATGGACGGGCTCGGTGTCGCCCGCTCGCTGGGCCGGCTGCCCGCCCTCGCCGCCGCACTCGAGGACACGGCCGCGGCCGCCCGCTGAGCGGGGGGGGGGGGGGGGGGGGGGGGGGGGGGGGGGGGGGGGGGGGGGGGGGGGGGGGGGGGGGGGGGGGGAGGAGGGGGAGCACCGGCAGACCGGCGGGCGAGGGGGGTGGGGTGGG
>NZ_JBVIIT010000045.1:9436-46360 GCF_055569615.1 Streptomyces sp. NPDC031379
TCCCTCCCCACCCCCCCCCCCCCACCCCCCCCCCCCCACCCCCCCCCCCTCCTCCCCCCCTCCCCCCCCCCCCCCCCCCCCAAACCCCCCCCCCCCCCCCCCCCCCCCCCCCCCCACCCCCGCCCCCCCCCCCCCCCCCCGCTGCGTGACGGTCGTTCAGCCGGAGACCTCGCCACACGTGGAGACGGTCATGGCCGCCGGGGCGGACTCCGGGGCGGACTCGGCCGGCCCGGTGCGCACGGCGGCGTACTCGTTGCGTGCCATCCGGTAGCCGAGCTGAAAACGGTGCTGGGCGCCGTACTGCTCGCGCAGCCGGGCGATGTGCCCCTGCACGGACCGCAGGCTCATGCCGAGGCGGCGTGCGATCGCCTTGTCGGAGCGGCCTTCGATCAGCAGCGCCTTGATGGCCCGGCGCATGTCGGGGACGACTTCGCCGGCCGCGTCGGCCGCCCGCACCGGGCGGAACGGGAACCGCTCGGCCCGTACCCAGGCCTTGTCGAACACGTCGCTGAGGAACGCGACGACGGCCCGGTCCCGGATCAGCGCCGTGCTGTGCCGGCGTTCGCCGCCGGGGATGAAGGCGACCTCGCCGTCGACGACGATCAGGCGGTCGAAGAACTCCGGGAGCGTACGCACCTCCACGCCGTACTGCATGACCTGCTGCACGTAGTTCTTCGTGGGCTCGGAGAAGCGGGCACTGTGCTGGAAGAGCGTGCGCATGGTGACTCCGCGCATCAGCGGGTCGCGGACCACCGCGTAGGCCTCCACCAGTGTGGCTCCGGGGCCCGGACCGTCCGGCTGGGCCGTGAGGATCTCGCGCTTCGCGCCCCACAGCGCCTCGTCGATCGCGTCCTGGACGGCTTCCGGGTCCTCGATGTGCCGGATGCTGCCGGGCGCCTCGGCGTCCTGGGCGCCGGCGCCTTCGGCGGGGACCAGCCGGCCGGCGGTCTCGGTGGCGTACCGCTCGAGGCTGCTGAGGGTGTCGGCGATCCGCAGCAGGGACTCCAGCGGTGAGTCGGCGGGGGACAAGGTCTCCCCTGTGGGCCTGGCGGCTGGACTCATCACATCATCCTTTCCCTGTACTCGAAGTGGGTGCCGAGCCGGGTGGGCGGCGAGCCGCCGGGCACACCGGGCACGGGCCCGCACCGCGAGCGCCACAGGGGAGGGTGGCTCACGCGGACGCATGGCCGGGCGAGGCCGGACAGACACCGGGAAGAAAGTGAGCACGCCGCCGGGCCGCTCGACGAACACTCCGGCGAGCAGGGCCTGCGGGGCGGCGGATGCGGTGCGGACGGTCACGGTGGCCCGCACCGGTTGTTCAAGCGCGCCTGGTTCCTCGCGTGCCCGGGAGGCGACGGGCGGACGCCCCACCCGCTCCCCGGAACCGCGTCGCGTCTAACATGTGATTCCCCCTTTTTCTCGAAACCCCGGCACCCTGTGGCCGACTGCCGTGCAGCAGCCACGTACGGTCCGTGCCGTAGCAGTGGGTCTCGCCCCTGGGCATCATTCGTGAACGCTCGGGCGGCCGCAATAACAGTGACGGCTCCTCAAGGCGTTCTGTACCGATACTCCGGGCGTCCTCGAGAAAAAGGGGGGGTTCCTTGCCGTGATCGAGCTTCAGCTCACTTCTGGGCCGTCAGGAGATACTCGTGCGACCGGTTCGTCCGCATCGGGTCGTCGTCGTCCTTGACCGGCCAGTCGTAGAGGTGGACGCGCTCGTCGCCCAGGGTCAGATGGCGGCCCAGCACGCGGGCGGCGTCCCAGGCCAGCGGGACGAACCGGTCCGCGATCCGCCGGTTCTGGACGGCGATGACCGCGTAGGCGCCCGGTCGCATCACCCGAGCGACGGCCTCGAAGGCCTCGTCGAGCGCCGCCAGATAGGCGTCGTAGTCGCGCAGCGCGTACATCTGGCCCGGGTCGGGCGCTTCGAGGTCGAGGTTGGTGCCGAAGTACGGCAGGTCGCACAGGACCAGGTCCACGGTGCCGGGGTCGAGCGGAGGCCTGCGGGCGTCGCCGCAGAGCATGCGCTGCTCCGGGTAGCGGGCGACACGCTGCCGTGCCTGCTCCGCGCGAGCCGGGTTGATCTCGATGCCGACCCCGAGCCGACCCTCGGCCGCGCAGGCCACGAGAGTGGTGCCCCATCCGGCGAACGGGTCGAACACCAGGTCGCCGGGCTTGGTCAACTCGGTGATCAGCGGCCGCAACTGGCTGACCAGACCGCTCTGTCCGGCGGCCGCCTCCTGGGCGAACTCCGGGTCCTCCGCGCCGAGCACACGCCAACTGGAAATCCCCATGGGGGTCACGCAACCTTTCTGGTGGAGCTGGTCGGGGAGACGGCCGGTTCGGCCTCGGGCGGCACCGGGTGCACCGCGGCCGGGGGCAGCTTGTGCTCCAGGCGCAGCACGCCCAGCGCGGAGCCCGTCGTGGCCACCGCGAGGAGCAGCCACATCCCGGTGGCCGACAGCGACAGCAGGGCCGTGAGCACGGTCGGCGCGAGTGCGATGGGCACCGCCCAGGACAGCTGGTAGACCGCGAGGTGCCGGCCGCGGGTCTCCTCCGGCGCGGCCTGGGCCACCAGCGCGGAGGCCGTGGCGCCGTGCAGCAGCTCGCCGGCGGTGAACGCGGCGGTCGCGGCGAACACGCCGGCGATCAGCGCCGCCCCGGTCGACAGGCTGCCGAGCACCGCGAAGGTGACGAAGGACAGCGCGAACACGCTCGCGCCGAGCGCCACCGCACGCGTTCTGCGGTACCGGACCAGGACCCGGGTGACGGGGATCTGCAGCAGCGCGATGCCGACCGTGTTGACGGCGTACAGGATGCCCACCAGCGAGACCGGCGCGTCCAGTTCCCGGGTGACGTACACCGGGAGGGCCACGGACAGCACCATGTAGGCGAAGGCCGTCGGGATGTTCAGGAGCGTCAGGCCCAGGAACGGACGGTTGCGCGCCACCATCCGGTAGCCGCCCTTGCGGGAGACCCGGCCGCCCGCCGGCTGCTCCGAGGTGCCGGGGCGGATCGTGCCGAGCAGCGCGCCCGAGAGCAGATAGCCGGCGGCCGCCCCGAGCACGATGTAGTAGAACCCGGACTCGTCGAGGGCGAGGGCCGCGCCGGCGAGCAGGCCGCCCACGCCCAGCCCGGCGTTGCGCAGGCTGCGCTGCAGGGCCAGCAGCTTGTCCCGCTCGGTGCCCCGCACGATCTCCGCGACGAACGACTGGATGGCCGGCGGGTAGGAGGTGTCGCCGAGGGCGACCGGCAGCACCACCGCGAACATGGCCACGCCGTTGTCGACCAGGGGGTAGGTGCAGAACGCCGCGGCGCGCAGCACGTACCCGCCCACCAGGACGGCGCGGGCGCTGAAGCGATCGATGAGGACGCCGGCGATCGGGTTGCTCACCAGGCCGATCACCGAGGCGGCCGTCACGATGGCGCCGACCTGGGTGAGCGGCAGCCCGGTGACGTGGTGGAAGTACAGGAGCGACAACGGCAGGTACATGCCGCTGCCGGTCGCGTCGACGACCATGCCCAGCATGTACTTGAAGCGGACGGACGACAGCTTCCCCGTCATGACGCCTCCGCCGGCTCGGTGCCCTGGGCCTGCTGGGTCTGCTGGGCCTGGACGTCCCCGGGGGCTGCCACGATCTTCGTCTCGGCGATGATCCGGGCGCCGAGGTCGCGCAGTCTGCGCTCGCACTCGACGCGGGTCGGGGCCGACCCCACCGCCGCCGTGAGGAAGTCGGCGGAGCCGGAGGCCGGGGCGATCACCTGGCCCTCCTCGGCGAAGAGCCAGAAGCCCTTCACCCACTCCTCGTCGGGGACGGCGGGCAGCGAGCGCACCAGTCCGGGCCGCTTCATCGTGAGCACCTGCCCCGACATGCAGCGCGGCCGCAGCGGCGCCCCGTCGTCGGTGGCACCCTCGAGCGCGGGCAGCGGGAGGCCGGCCTCCGCGCGGGTCACGTGCACGGCGAGCTGGATGCCGAAGAGGGTCTCGAAGACCTCGCGGATCTTCGCGCCGCCCGACCGGCCGGCGATCTCGCACAGCACCAGGCGGTCGTCGGGCGTGTGGAAGACCTCCGCGTGGAAGGCGTGGGTGCGCAGCCGGCCGCCCTCGGGCTTCAGGGCCGCCAGGGTCCGCTCGACGAGCGCGAGCAGCCGCGGGGTGAGCGGGTCGTCCACGTCCAGGGTCAGATCGACCCGCGGACCGGGATCGGCGCCGAACGAGGCCAGTTCGTACTGGTACTGGGAGGGCCAGGCGGCCACGGTGCGGCCGTCCACCACCAGCCCGTCGACGTGGCACATCCGGCCGGGGACGTAGGCCTCGACGAGCAGGTCGTCCCGTGAGCCGTCCCGGTAGGCCCGCGCGAGCCGCCGCTCCAGTTCGTCCTGGTCGGCGAGGATGCTCAGCCCGATGGAGTTGTAGCCCGCCCGGTCCTTGAGCACCACGGGGAAGCCGTGCCGTGCGGCGAAGTCGCGGGCCTGCCGGGCGGTGCTCGGCACGGTGTGCGGGGCGACCTCGATGCCGGCCCGCTGGGCCAGCCGCTTCATCAGGGCCTTGTCGCGGAACGGTGTGATGTCGGCGCTCCAGGCCCCGTCGAGGCCGAGGCGCTCGCGCAGCCGGGCGGCCAGGACCACGTCCGCCTCGTGGTGGGCGATGACGTGCGTGACCCGGTACTCCTCGGCGAGGGCGAGCGCGCGGGCGGGCACCGCTTCGTCGTCGAGGGTGTCGAAGAGTTCGAGGTGGGTGAAGTCGTGGTCGGCGTCGCCCGGGATCTCCTCGCCGGCCAGCTCGATCTTGTCGCGGGCGGCGAGTACGACGATGTCGCCGGCGTAGGGCGTCCGGTCGTCGAGGCCGGGGGCGCCGCCGTCCAGCCACCGGCGGTAGGGAAAGGCGGCGAAGGGGTTGCGGTGCAGGATGAGGACGCTCATGCCGGGATCACCGTCCGGTCGCTGACCGGGGCCGCTTCGGCCAGACCCGGCCGGCCGTCGGGATCCTTCACCCGGACCTTCACCACGTCGCCGACGAGTTCGGCGCCGCGCCGGATCGCCGCCGTGGTGTCCTCTCCGGTCACGACGACCAGGCCGAGACGGTCCCAGTTGTCCCGCAGGGGACGTACGGTCTCCCCGGGCTTGGCGCTGATGCGCACCGCGAGCACATCGGCGAGGGCCTGCGCCTCGGCCACGCCGTCCACCGACTCCACGATGTCGCCCGGCCGGCCCACCACCGACCGTACGGCCGCCCCGCCGTGCGCCTCGGGCCGGTCGGGGAGTTCCTCGTTCAGGCCGAAGGGCGCGCCGAGGGCGAGCTTGACGGTGTCGATGCCGTACACGCTGTGCACCAGGTCGGTGATGGCGTCACCGGCGATCCGGTTGTGGCTCTCGATGACGCGGGGGCCGCGGGTGCCGATCCGGATCTCGGTGTGGCAGACGCCGTCCTCGACGCCGATCCGGTCCAGGAACTCGATGACGGCCGCGCGGGTCCGCTCCTCGACCGCCGCGCCGAGCCGGGCGGGGACGGCGTGCCCCAGTTCGGCGAAGTGCGCGGGGTCGGTGAACTTCTCGGTGACGGTGATGACCACATGGCGTCCGGCGGAACTGAAGGTCTCCACGCTGTACTCGGGGCCGTCGAGGTACTCCTCCATCAGGAAGTCCTGCAGCAGCATCAGGGTGGAGACCCGGTCCGTCCTGGTGCCCGACAGCCGCTGCACCGCGGCCCAGACCCGGTCGGCGTCGGCGGGCCCGTCGAGGCGGTGCACGCCGATGCTTGCGGTGGCGTCGGTCGGCTTCACGATGAAGGGGTAGCCGTGCCGCTCCCCGAAGGCGTCCAGGTCCTCGCGCCGGCGCAGCGGCTGGGCGCGGACGGCGTCGGGGTCGAGCCCGGCCAGGTGCTCGCGCATGACGACCTTGTCGCGGAAGCGCCGGGTCACCTCGTAGCCGGTGCCGCCCAGGGCGAACAGGTCGTTGACGCGGGCCGCGTTCTCCAGGCCCGGCTCGGTGATCGAGGTGGCGGCGGCGAAGCCCGGGGATTCCCAGAGCCGCTCGGCTATCGGCTCCACCAGGTCCCAGCGGGTGTAGTCGACGACCTCCACATGGTCGGCGAGGCGCTCCTGCTCTTCGTTGATCTTGGTGGGGTGCTGCAGCAGCAGGACGTACAGGCCCAGCTGCTTGGCCTTGGCCACCGTTTCGTCGGTGGCGCCGACGAGGAGCAGTGAACGCTCAGGATTCATGGGTCCGTTCCGATCCGTTCCGGTGTGGGGGCTGTGTGTCCTGGGTCTTGCGCGCTCGCTCGACGACCGCCTGGGGGGCGCGTACGTGCACGCCCTTGGGCACGTCGCTGAGCACCAGGGACATCGCGCCGATCAGGGCGTCGTCGCTGATGGTGATGGGCCCGAGCAGGGTGGCTCCCGCGCCGACCGTCACGCCGTTGCCGAGACGGGGGTGGCGGCGGGAGCCGGGCCGGGCGTGCTCCTGCTCGTGCCACCAGCCGAAGGAGCCGAGTGTGACCTGGTGGAAGAGCGACACGTCGTCACCGATGACGGCGGTCTCACCGATCACGACTCCGCTGCCGTGGTCGACGAAGAACCGCCGGCCGATCTGTGCGCCCGGATGGATCTCGATGCCTCCGGTGAGCACCTTGGTGGCGGTGCACACCAGGCGGGCGCTGACGTAACGGCCGTGGCGGTAGAGGTAGTTGCCCGTACGGTGGCCGAGCAGGGTCAGCACGGTCGGATGCAGCAGCGCCTCGGTGCGGGACCGGACCGAGGGGTCGCGGGTGACGACGACGTCGAGGGTCTCCCGGATCCGCTGGCGCAGCGAGGGCCGGGCGCGCACGGCGCTCATCCGGCCGGCCGCACCGAGGTGCCGGCCGGCGCCTGCGGGACGTCCCGGGTACCGGGGGTGTCCTGGGCCTCGGGGGTGTCCTGGCTCCCGGGGGTGTCCTGGGCCTCGGGGGCGTCCTGGGCCTCGGGCCACCAGCTGAGGTAGCGCTCTCCGGTGTCGGGGAAGACGGTGACGACCGTGGCACCGGACAGGTCGTGCCGGCGCGCCAGTTCCACGCAGCCGTACGCGGCGGCGCCCGAGGAGACGCCGACCAGCAGTCCGGTGGAGGCGGCGATGGTCCGGGTGGTGGCCGCGGCGTCCTCGTCCCCGACCACGATCACCTCGTCGATGACCGCGACATCGGTGACCGGGCTGGTGAACCCTCCGTTCAGGCCGGGGATCCGGTGCGGTCCCGGCTCGCCGCCGGACAGCAGGGGCGATCCGGCGGGCTCGACCGCCACGACCCTCAGCTCCGGATTGCGCTCGCGCAGACAGTGGGCGATACCGGTCAGGGTGCCGCCGGTGCCGACCCCGCACACCAGATAGTCGACGTGGCCGCCGGTGTCCCGCCAGATCTCCGGGCCCGTAGTCTCGTAATGGGCCCGTACGTTGGCGGCGTTCAGGTGCTGGGCCGCGTACCAGGAGCCGGGAATCTCCGCGTGCAGCTTCTCGGCGCGCTCCACACATCCGGCGAAGCCGAGGGTGTGGTCGGTGAACTCGACCTCGGCGCCCAGCATGCGCAGGGTCAGCAGGCGCTCCCGCGAGGCGTTGTCGGGGAGCACGATCCGGCAGGCGTACCCGCGGGCCGCGGCCAGCGCGGCCAGCGCGATGCCGGTGTTGCCCGAGGTGGACTCGATGATCGTGTCACCGGGCCGCAGCGCCCCGGACTCCTCGGCGGCGCGCAGCATGAACAGGGCGGCCCGGTCCTTGATGCTGGACAGCGGGTTGGCCGCCTCCAGTTTGGCCAGCACATGCGCGTCGGCGGGCAGCCCGGGGAGGCTCAGCCGCAGCATCGGGGTGTTGCCCACGAGTTCCTCGAGCGAGCCGACGACACTGCCGGTGGTTGGTTCGGTCACGGGCCCCTCCGGATCAGTTCGGCTCGACACCTGCCACGGGTTCGCGGGCGTTCCCGCACTTGGCATGTGCTCTACCAAAATCTGCCGCGCCCGGTCCCACATGGCCATGGCGGCCATGGTTCGGGTTGCCGCACTGCACTGATTGCGGGGGTCCCCCGCGACGCCGGACGTGGCTCAAATCCGTACGTTCGAGCCCGAGGTCGTAGGACCCATCGACTACGGGGGTATGGAGATGAAGACCCGGGACGCCACCGAGACATGTCTGCCCGACCTGCTGGACTCGCAGGCTCTCGCCCGCCCCAGCGACATCGCCGTCGTCCACGAGGGGGAATCGCTCACCTTTCGTGAGCTGGCCGACAAGGCCGAGGACGTGGCACGTCATCTGCGCCACCTCGGTGTCGGCGCGGACGTCGGCGTGGGACTCTTCGTGGAGCCCTCACTGGATCTGATGATCGGCGCCTGGGGCATCCTGCGCTCCGGCGGTGCCTATCTGCCGCTCTCTCCCGACTATCCGGAAGAGCGCATTCGCTATATCGCCGAGGACGCCCGCCTGGGCGTCGTTCTCACCCAGGACGTCCTGCGGGACCGGCTGGCGGAGTTCCTCTCCGCGGACACGGTCGTCATCACCCTCGACGACGTCGTGGCGTTCACGAAGGACCGGCCCGACACGGATCCGGCCGAGCCGCCCGACGGCCCGCGCCCGGGGGATCTTGCGTACATCATCTACACCTCGGGCAGTACCGGCAGGCCCAAGGGGGTGACGATCGAGCACCGCTCCATCGTGCACCAGATGCGCTGGCTCGCCGATTCCTTCGCACTCGACGCGGGCAAGACCGTCCTGCAGAAGACCCCGATCAGTTTCGACGCCGCCCAGTGGGAGATCCTGGCCCCCGCGTGCGGCAGCCGGGTCGTCGTCGGGTCCGGCGGTATCCACCGCAATCCCTCGCTCCTCATCGAGACCGTCACCGCCCATGCCGTCACGACCCTGCAGTGTGTGCCGACCCTGCTGCGGGCCCTCGTCGACACCGACGAACTCGACCGCTGCGCATCGCTCACCCACCTCTTCAGCGGCGGCGAGGCGCTGTCCCGGGCGCTCGCCGGGGAGCTGACCCGGGCGCTGCCCGGAACCACGCTGGTCAATCTCTACGGCCCGACCGAGTGCACCATCAACACCTCGGCGTACACGGTCGACCCGGCCGTCCTCGACGAGAGTCCCGACGCCCTTCCGATCGGCACGCCCGTGACCGGCCTGCGCTATCACATCCTGGACGCCGGGGGCCGTCCCGTGGCGGCCGGCGAGACCGGTGAGCTGCACATCAGCGGCATCCAGGTGGCGCGCGGCTATCTGGGCCGGCCCGAGCTGACCGCCGACCGCTTCCTGCCGAACCCGGATGCCGCTCCGGCCGAAGGCACGGCTTCGTCCGGGGGAACGGACGGGCCCGGCCACGACCGGCTGTACCGCACCGGCGATCTGGCCCACTGGAACCCCGACGGCACCGCCCAGTTCGCCGGCCGGGCCGACAACCAGGTCAAGCTGCGCGGCTTCCGCATCGAACTGGACGAGATACGCCTGGCCATCGAGGCCCACGACTGGGTGAGGAATGCCGCCGTGCTGCTGCGCACGGACCCGCGCACCAGCGCCCAGAACCTGGTCGCGTGCATCGAACTGAGTCCGCGCGAGGCGGCGTTGATGGACCAGGGCGAGCACAGCGAACACCATGTGTCGAAGGCCTCCAAGCTCCAGGTCAAGGCTCAGCTGTCGAACCCGGGCGTGCGGGACGCGGCCGATCTGTCCGGGCGGCCCACCGTGCCGCTGCCCGGCGCCGGCGCCACTCCCGAGCAGCGACGCCGGGCCTTCGCCCGCAAGTCGTACCGGTTCTACGAGGGCGACCGGCTGGAGGTGGCGGACGTGCTGGCCGCGCTCGGGCGGCGCACCGAGGGCGCCGGATCCCGCCGCCCCGAAGAGCTGACCCTGCCCGAACTGGGCGGCGTCCTGCGGAACTTCGGGCAGTTCCTCAGCGAGGAACGCTTGCTGCCGAAGTACGCGTACGCCTCCCCCGGGTCCCTCTACGCGACGCAGCTGTACCTGGAGCTGGCCGGGATCGAGGGGCTGGCCGCGGGCTGTTACTACTACCACCCGGTCCACCACGAGCTGGTTCTGGTCCACTGCACCGGGGCAGCGGCGCGCCCCGGGGCACGGGTGCACCTCATCGGCCGCAGATCGGCGATCGAGCCGGTGTACAAGAAGAACATCCAGGAGGTCCTGGAGATCGAGGCCGGGCACATGGCCGGCCTGTTCGACGAGGTGCTGCCCGCCCACGGCCTCGCCCTCGAAGAGGCGGCGCACGAGCGCGGTCTGACCCGGCTCCTGGGCTGCGCGCGGGACGACCACCACCTGGGCTCCTTCGCGCTGGTGCCCCGGACCGAGGCACACGGGCCGGCTCCCGCGCTGAACTCCCTGGACGTCTATGTGCAGTTCCATCCGGGCAGCGGGGCCGGCCTGCCCAGCGGCCAGTACCGGTACCACGGGGGCCGGCTGCACCGGATCAGCGACGAGCTGATCCTCAAGCGGCATGTGATCGCCATCAACCAGGCCGTGTACGAGCGTTCCGGCTTCGGCGTCACGCTCGTCAGCCGCGCCGCCGAGCAGGGCAGGGAGCGGCAGAGCTATGTGGATCTGGGCCGTGGGCTGCAGCACCTGATGATGAACACCGGCAACCTGGGCTTCATGTCCGCCGGTTACAGCTCGCGCGCCGGAGACGACCTGCCCGCCGCCCGGCGCATCACGGCGATCCTGCGGGAGACGGGGCAGCGCACCGGGCCCTCGTACTTCTTCGTCGGCGGCCCGGTCAGCGCGGAGCAGCTCCGCCACGAGGGCATGCACGAGGACCAGGTCCATATGAAGGGCCCGGAGGAGCTGATCAAGGAGGATCTGCTCTCCAGCCTCCCCGAGTTCATGCTGCCCAGCCAGATCCTGGTGCTGCCCGAGCTGCCGCACACGCCCAACGGCAAGCTCGACACCAAGGCCCTCGAGGGCTACGTCGACGAGGCGACGGCCCGCGCCCATCCGGTGGTGGAGCCCCGCAACCGGGTCGAGGCGGGGCTGTGCGGTCTGTGGAAGGCGGCGCTGAAGCGGGAGTCCGTCTCCGTGCACGACGACTTCTTCCGGCTCGGCGGGAACTCGCTGATCGCGGTCGCGCTGGTGAAGCAGATCAACGAGGCGTTCGCCTGCAGCATGCCGTTGCAGATGCTTTTCCAGGCGCCCACGGTGGCGAAGCTGGCGGAGGCGGTGACCGCCCGGGCCGCGGTGTCCGCCTCCCGGCTCGCTCCGCTGCGGGCCGAGGGCAGCGGAGCGCCGGTGTTCTGCTGGCCGGGGCTCGGCGGCTTCACCATGAACCTGCGGCCGCTCGCGGCCCGGGTGCCCGGCCGGCGGCCGGTCTACGGTGTGCAGTCGTACGGCATCAACGAGGGCGAGACACCGTTCCCGTCGATCGAGGAGATGGCCGCCGCCGACGTCGAGGCGCTGCGGCGCGTCCAGCCGGAGGGTCCCTACACGCTGTGGGGCTACTCCTTCGGCGCGCGGGTCGCCTTCGAGACGGCGTGGCAGCTGGAGCGGTCGGGCGAGCGGGTGGAGCAGCTCTTCCTGCTGGCGCCGGGCTCACCCCGGGTGGCCGGTGCCCCGCGGGCGGCACCGGCGGCGGCGGTGGCCGACTTCGCCGATCCCGTCTTCACGGCCATCCTCTTCTCCGTCTTCGCCGGCACGGTCAGCGGCCCGGGCCTGGAGGAGTGCCTGCGCGAGGCCACCGACGCGGAGAGCTTCGCGCGGTTCATCGACCGCCGGTACCCGCAGCTGGATGCCGAACTGATCCGCCGGGTGGTGGCCGTGGTCCGCCGTACCTACGGTTTCACCTACGACCACGTCGATCCGGCCGCCCGCCGGGTCTCGGCACCCGTGACGGTGTTCCGGGCCCGCGGCGACGAACCCTCCTTCATCGAACGCACCCCCGGCCGCACGGCGGCCCCGCCCACCGTCGTCCAGCTGGAGACCGACCACTACGGGGCGCTGCGCGACCCGGGCGTCGACGAGCTGGCCAAGGCGCTGCGGCGTGCCACGTCCGGGCCGGCGGAAAGCCCGGCAACGCGACAGACAAGGAAGCTCACATGCCTCACGTGACCATCCAGCACTTCCCGAAGTCCCTCACCCCCGAGCAGCGAGCCCGTCTGGTGGAGCAGGTGACGGCGGCCGTCCGGGAGGCGTTCGAGGTCGAGGAGCGGGTCGTCTCCATCGCCCTGACACCCGTGGCCCCCGAGGACTGGGACGCCCAGGTCTACCAGCCGGAGATCGCCGCACACCGCGAGAAGCTGGCGAAGGCCCCGGACTACTGAGCGGCCAAGGGCTGGCACGAACTCCGGGACGGCACGATCCCGGTCCGCGCAAGGGAGACGGACCGCACGCGGACCGTCCGCGTCGGCCACCGGGAACTCCCCCCGCCGGCAGACCGGGCAGCCGCCCCGGAGCGGCCCCGCCGTGCCGGGCCCTCAGACGTCGGAGGGGCAGGGCCCCCGATCAGCCGGCGTCCGGTCGTGGCGGGAGAGCGGGTCCGGGGGCGTCGCCGGCAGGGCGGGCGGATCTCCTTCGGCCAGGGTCAGGGCGCGCCGCAGTTCGCCGCGCCGCCGGATGCCCAGCTTCTTGTAGGTGCTGGTGAGATGTGTCTCCACGGTGCGCCGTGCGAGGTGCAGCAGCGCCGCGATCTCCGCGTTGGTGCGCCCGTCGGCGGCCAGTTGGGCGATGCGCAGTTCACTGCCGGTGAGGGACCCCGCCCCGGTCCGGACGGCGGCCGTCCGCCGGGCGCCGCCGGCCCGCAGGGCCTTCTCGGCGAGCCCGCGAAGGCGCAGTGCGCCCAGGCGTTCGGCCAGTTCTGCGGCCTCCCTGAGACGGTCCCGGGCCTGAGCGCGCTCACCGGCCGCGATCAGCGCCCGGCCCTGCGCCAGCAGCGCGTGCGCCAGTTCCGGACCGGTGCCCTCGGGCGCGTCCCGTAACAGCCGTACGGCCCGCTCGGCGAGTTCGAGGCCACGACGGCCGCCGGTGACGGTGCCGAGCGCCCGCAGGGCCCGGCCGACCGTGCGAGGGGTGCCCCAGACGCGGGCGAGGCGCAGTTCCTCCTCGGCCAGGGTGATCGCCTCGCGGGGCGCGCCCAGGACGAGCCAGCACTCCGCGGCGGCCGACCGCCACGGGGTGACGACCGGACTGCGGACCTCGCGGGCCAGCTGGCGGCGCCCGCACTCCAGGAAGTCGTGCAGGGCCCCGGCGGTGTCGCCGTCGGCGGCCCGCTGCACTCCCCGCGCGTAGAGGTACCGGTTGAGTTCCCAGGAGTCCGCCGCCGCGTGCAGGTCGAAGGCGCCGGCCAGCCGCCGCGCCTCGGTCGTCCGGTCCTGGGCGACCAGCCCGAGCAGCACGTGGGCCTGTATGTTGCCGGGTCCCGCGTCCGGCCGGAGCGGGGGTTCGGCGGGCAGCCAGCCGTGGATCCCCCGGGCGGCGGCGATGTCGGCGCGGGTGTTGACCAGCGCGTCGTGCATCGGGTGCAGCAGGTCGGAGCGCTGGCCGGCGAGCCCCCGGTCCACCAGCCGTTCCGCCTCGTCCAGTTCGTCGGCCCACTGGGCGACCGCGGCGGCCGTCCCCAGCAGGAACGGCTCCGTGAGCGGGTCGGACGGTTCGGCCAGCAGCACGCGCATCCGCCGCATGGCCTCCTGGGCCGAGGTGAGTCCGGCGGTCGCCGCGTACCGGACCAGGACGGCGCGGGTGGCCGGACCGATCAGCTCGGGCGAGTGCTCCGCGGTGCCCCACAGCCGCCGGTACACGTCCCGGCGGACCGTCTGGTCCCGTTCGGCCAGCAGCGCGGAGGCGCTGCGCAGCACGCCGGACAGATCCGGACGGTCACCGGCGAGCTGCTCGTCGACGGCGGTCAGCACCTCCACGGCCGTGCCGATCTTGCCGCGTGCGGCCAGCGCGGTGCCGAGGGCGACGGCGGCCCGCACCCGTTCCCTCGGGGCGGCCGGCAGGCCCACGGCCTCGGTGAGCCTGGGGACGGCGGCCGCGGCGCCCCGGTCGGCGGCCTCCAGGGACCCCAGTTCGGTCAGCAGCCGCTGTCTGCGGTGGTCGGACAGCGGCTCGTCTAACGCCCTGCGCAGCAGGGGTAGGGCCTCGGCGGCCCTGCCCTCCCGGACGGCGTGGGTGGCGGCGTCGTGCAGCACGCCCGACGCCCAGGGCGCGCCCACCGGGCCGGAGTTCAGCAACTGACCTGCCATCGCCTCGGTGGACGCGCCGCGGCGCAGCATGAGTTCGGCGGCGCCCCGGTGGGTGGCGCGGCGCCGGGACTCGGGCACCCCGGCGAGCACCGCGTCGCGCAGCAGCGGGTGGGCGTAGCGGGGGCGGCCGTCCGGGCCGGCCCGGAGCAGGCCGAGGCCGGTCATCGCGGTGAGCCAGCCGGTCACCCGGGCCCGGTCGGTCCCGGTCAGTTCGGCGAGCAGGGCCGCGAGGTCAGGGAGGCTGCCGCCGGGCGGTCCGGCCGGGCCGCCTCCGGGCCGCTCGGCGTCCAGGGCGGCGAGCGCCCGGGCGACCTCGGCGGTGCCGGAGCCGGCACTGTCCAGCCACCAGGCCGTGGCCGCCGCGTAGTTGCCGGCGTAGAGCGCCGCGACGGTGTGCGGGAGGACGCCGTGCGGCCCGGGTCCGTCGAGGTCGTCGAGGAGGGCGCGCAGCAGGAGCGGGCTGCCCGCGCCGGACCGGGCACAGTCGTCGACCCAGGTTCCGGGCGCGCCGGGGAAGCGTTCGCGCACCAGGGCGGCGGCGCCGACGGGGGTGAGCGGGGCCAGGGTGTGCGTGCGGACCAGGGCGGGCGACAGGGTGTGCGCGAATCCCGGGGCGGCCGGATCGA
This sequence comes from Streptomyces sp. NPDC031379, assembly GCF_055569615.1. Classification (NCBI taxonomy): domain Bacteria; kingdom Bacillati; phylum Actinomycetota; class Actinomycetes; order Kitasatosporales; family Streptomycetaceae; genus Streptomyces; species Streptomyces sp. NPDC031379. The sequence continues at coordinate 24,258 of NZ_JBVIIT010000045.1, forward strand.
CGTCGTACTGGCTGCGCTCGGTGACGGCCAGCAGGACGGGGAGCCGGAGCCGGTCCACGTGCCGGGCCGACTCCACCAGCCAGCGGTGGGAGGGTGGGTCGGCGAGGTGGACGTCGTCCACGGCGATCAGCAGCGGTGTCCGTTCGGCCTCCCGCAGCAGCGCCCGCCAGAGCAGTCCGGCCTGTTCGCGCTCCGTACCGGCCCGCTCGATCCCCGTGGCGGGGCACAGCAGTTGCCGCGCGGTCGCGAAGGGGGCTCCGCCGTCACCGGGTGCGCAGCGGGCGCGAAGGACGCGCATGCCGTGCCTCGTCGCGTCCTCGATCGCCGACTCCAGCACGGTGGTGCGGCCGGTGCCGGTGGCACCGCGTAGCAACACGAGGCCGCCGGCGTACGAGCAGGCGCGCGCCACGCCGGCGGCCAGGGTCGCGACCGCCTCGCGGTGCGCGCTCGGCCTGTCGTCCTGCGGTCCGGACATGTCCTGCCTCCTCGGTTCGGACGTGGTTCCCGCATCGTCGAGGACGATCGGAGCGTGGCAAGGGATGTCGTGACTTTTCCCATACCGGCGAATTCCGGTTCCAGGGCTACCGCCGTGGCCGCTCTGTTCGTGGTCGTCGTACGGGTGTTCTCGTGGTGGTGCTCGTGGTGATCCACGATTGCGCGGGTCCGGGCCGGGGCCGGAGGGTGGGGAGCACCCGCCCGCCGCCGGTCGGCGGAGGCGGCAGGCACGTGGACATGGGGGAGAGGCTTGCCCAGCTCATCGAGGACCACCCGGACCGGCACCGAACCCGTGGCGCGCACACGTGTGACCGTGTACGCCTCCGATCCGATCCTGCGCGAGGGCGTGCACGGGCAACTGCGCCGGTTCCCCGAGGTCGAGCTGCGTGAGGAGGGCGGTCCCGGCGCGGTGGCGCTGATCGTCGACGACGTGCTGGAGGAGGAAGCGCTGGCCCGGCTGCGCCGCCTGGTGCGCGGCGAGGGCGCGCGGGCGGTGCTCGTGGTGCGCTCGCTGCGGGAGGCCGAGCTGCTGGACGTGATCGAGTGCGGTGTGGGGGCCATCGTCTGGCGCCACGAGGCCACCGCGCACCGCCTGGTGCAGGCCGTCCTGGCGGCGGCCCGCGGGGACGGCGACCTGCCCGCCGATCTGCTGGGGCGGCTCATCAACCAGGTGAGCACGCTGCACCGCAGTGCGTCGGGCCGGGCCGGAACCGGGTCCTCGGGCCTGACGTCCCGTGAGGTGGACGTACTGCGGCTGATCGCCGAGGGGTTCGACACCGGGGAGATCGCGAGAAAACTGTCGTACTCCGAACGCACCGTCAAGAACGTCATCCACGGGCTGACCACCCGACTGCACCTGCGTAACCGGGCCCACGCCGTGGCGTACGCCCTTCAGGAAGGCTACATCTGACCGGAGGGGCAGTCCGGGTCGCCCCTCGGGGCAACCGTTCCTGCCCGCCCGCCGTCCCCCGGCGCGCTCGCGGGGACGGGCCGGGGCGCGGCAGGATCGGACGGGATCGGCAGCAGGCACGGCGGGGCGGGAGCACGACGGTGATCCACGAGGTGGACGAGGTCCTCAAGACCCTTCTCAGCGGTGGCGCCCTGGCCGGTTCCGGTATCGACGTCGCCTTCGAGGCCCCCACCCGCGACTGGGCGGCGCGTCGCAACGGGCCCGTCGTGAACGCCTATCTGTACGACATCCGGGAGGACGTGCACCGGCGCCAGCGCGGTCACCTGCCCGTGCTCGACGAACGGGACGTGGTGGTCAAGCGCCGTCAGCCGCCCCGGTGGTTCCGGCTGTCGTACCTGCTGACCGCCTGGACCAAGCAGCCGCAGGACGAGCACCGTCTGCTGTCCGCCGTACTGGCGACGCTGATCCCCCGCGAGCTGCTGCCGCCCTCGGAACTACCGGGAGCGCTGGGCGAGTTGGGTATGGCGGTGCCGGTGTCGGTGGCCGGGATCCAGACGGAGTCGCGCTCGCTCGCGGAGATCTGGTCGGCGCTGGGCGGTGAACTCAAGCCGTCCCTCGACCTCGTGGTCACCGCCCCGTTCCCGGCCTACCCGGAGTACGACGCCGGTCCCCCGGTCACCGAGGGCGCGGTGGTCCGGGTCCGCGACATGGACGGCTCCGACCGGCCGGCCGGGGAACGCGCGCACCGGCCGCGGCAGGTGGCTGCGGCCCGGGACGCCCGGAAGGCAGCCCTGCGCCGCCGGAGCACGGGCGGCCCGTCGTGACCGAACCCACCGCGCCCCCAGAGGGGGCGGCCGAACGGACCACCGCGGCCGACCGAGGGGCCGAGGGGGTCCCGCCCCGTGCCGCCGCAGCCCTTCTGGCCCGTCTCGCCGCCCTGCGGGAGCGGGTGTCGCTGCTGGTCGAGCACCGCGGCCAGGACGATCCGACGGCCGGCGATCCGCTGCGCGGACTGTATCTGTCGGAGGAGGCGGTGCGGCATCTGCTGCGCCCGCCCGCACCGCCGGCCGCGCTGCCCGGACTGCCTCAGCCGCCCGCGGACCGGCTGACCGCGCTGGCGGCGCGCGTCGGACTCGCCGACCTCGACGTCATGCTGCTGCTGATCGCGCTGGCGCCCGATCTGGACCGCACCTTCGAGCCGCTGTACGGCTACCTCAACGACGATGTCAGCCGGCGCCGGGCGACCACGGGACTCGCGCTGGACCTGTGCGCGGTGCCGGCCGGTTCGGCGCCGGCCCGGGCACGGCTGCACCCGGGGGCACCGCTGTGCGCGCTGGGGCTGCTGGAGGTGGAGGAGCCCGAACGTCCCTTCCTCAGCCGCCCCCTGCGGGTGCCGGACCGGCTGGTGGCTCATCTGCTCGGTGACGACACGCCCGACCCGGCGCTGACGGGGCATCTGCGCGATCTCCCCGAACCGCCGCGAGCGGACCGGGACGAGACCGGGTTCCGGCGTTTCACCGAGCGGCTGGCGAAGCGCCTCACGGCCGGCCCGCCGCCCACCGTGTACCTGCGCGAGTCCCACGAGGGCGACGCTTCCGCCTCGGTCTGCGCGGCGCTGCGCACGGCCGGCCTTCCCGCGCTGCCCTTCTCCGGGCCCCGCGACCTGCTGCCCGCCCTGCTGCGCGAGGCCCGGCTGACCGGACGGACCGTCGTCGTCACCGGTCTGCCCGACGAACCCGGTGCGCTGGTGCGGGAGCTGACGGAAGCCGTCGACGTGCCCGTGCTGATCATGGCCCGGGTGCCGTACGACCCCCACTGGTGCCTCCACGACCCGCTCGTCCTGGACGTGCCCCGGCGCCGGGCGGGCGCCGTCGGGGACTGGTCCGCCGCTCTGGCCGAGGATCCCGGCTTCGATCTCGCCGTCACCGTCGCCCCGTACCACCTGCCCGGCGAACGTGTCGCCCGCGCGGTGCGGTCGGCCGAGGCCCTGGCCGGGTTCGAGGGCGTCCGGCTCTCCCCCGCCCACCTGCGTCTGGCGGCCCGGCAGCAGTCGGCCTCCGGCCTGGAACGGCACGCCCGCCGCATCCGGCCGGCCGTCGACTGGCGGGACCTCGTGCTGCCCGGCCGGCCTCTGGCGCAGCTGCACGAACTCGCCCTGCGCGCACGGCATCGCGGCCGGGTCCTCGGCGACTGGCGGCTCAGCGCGGGCGGCGGGCGGGGCCGGGGTGTGCTCGGTCTCTTCGCCGGCGAGTCGGGCACCGGCAAGACCCTCTCGGCCGAGGTGGTCGCCGCCGAACTCGGCCTGGACCTCTACGTGGTGCAGCTGTCGTCCGTGGTGGACAAGTACGTCGGCGAGACCGAGAAGAACCTGGAGCGCATCTTCACCGAGGCCGACCGCACCGACGCCGTCCTCCTCTTCGACGAGGCAGACGCCGTCTTCGGCAAGCGCTCCGAGGTGAAGGACGCGCACGACCGGTACGCCAACATGGAGAGCGCCTATCTGCTGCAGCGGCTGGAGTCCTTCGACGGCATCGCCCTGCTGACCACCAATCTGCGCGCCAACATCGACGAGGCGTTCACCCGCCGCCTGGACCTGGTGGTCGACTTCCCGTTCCCGGACGCGGAGCAGCGCCGGGCCCTGTGGCGGCACAGCCTGTCCCATGTGCCCTGCGCGGACGGCATCGACCACGGGCCGGTGGCCGAAGGGTTCGAGCTGGCCGGCGGGTCCATCCGCAGCGCCGTGGTGACCGCGGCCTATCTGGCGGCGGGCCGCGGCGACGTGGTCACGGCGGCCGACCTGCTGGAGGGGGCCCGGCGCGAGTACCGCAAGTCGGGCCGGCTGCTGCCGGGAGAGGGCACCTGGTAGCGGCCGGCCCGGCCTGTCACACCGTGAGCTTGACGGCTTCCAGGTACCGGTCGTTCTCGAGCGCGCCGCCGAAGATGAACTCGGGGCGCTGCTTCGCGCAGCCCTGCGCGCCCCAGTCGAAGTCGTGCACGCGGGAGGTCTGGCACACCTGCCCGGTGCCGACGTTGATGGCGAAGCCCAGCATGTCCGGGGAATCCTGCTTCGTGCTGCCGACGTAGTTGTCCTCGCCGTCGGCGATGACGGCCGTCCAGCTCGGCGACCACTGCCCCTTGCCGTCGGTCGAACCGTCCTTGTGGAGGAAGGCGTTGGCGGCGGAGCCGCCGGTCCCGGCCACCGCGATGTTCAGTGCCCTGATCGGGAGGTCACGGTCGACGGTGCCCGCCATGGTGCCGTCGCACACCGGTTTCTGCCAGCCCTGTCCGGTGACGAAGGCGCGATAGCAGACGTGCCGACCGGCCGGGTCGTCCTTGGCGAGGCGCCGTACGGCCGTCGCGGCGGTCTCCTGCGGCGGCTTCTGGGTGACGGTGGCCCCGCCACCCCCGCCCCCGTCCCCGTCCCCGCCGTCGCCGTCGTCGCCCGTGTCCGGCGCCGCCGGGGGCGTGGTGGCGGCGGCCGTGGGCGGTGGCGGCGGGGTCACCGACGGGGACGCGCTGGGCGCGAGGGTCGCTCCGGCGGCGACCTTCTCGGTAGCGCCGCTGCCCACGCCCGGCTTGTAGGCGATCCACAGCATCACGAACGTCACCGCCAGCGCGGTCAGCACCCCGAAGAACGTCGCCAGCCAGCGGGGCAGGAACCCGCGCTGGACGTAGGTGCCGTCCACGGGGAGCGGTTCGACGCCCGAGCGCATCACCGACAGCGTGAAGGGGCGCTGCTCCTTCGCGCCGAACCAGATGATCCGCCGGGGCTTCAGCGTCGCCTTCACGAACGCGGCGCGGCCCGGGTCGATCTGCACACTGCCCGGACGGATGTCGTACGACAGCTGGTCGCCGTTGTCACTGCCGGCGATCGACGCCGTCAGGCGGGTGTTGCCGATGTTGTCCACGGCCAGTTGAGGGCGCCCCCGGAAGCGCCCCTTCACCGTGGGCGGCACCAGCTCCGCCCGCACCTCGGTGAACGGGGTGATGGTGAGGTTGCCCTCGGGTACCGTCACCGCCTCGGGATGCTCCGTCGGCGTGATCCGCACCGCGTACGGATTGGGTCCCGCCGTCGCGTCCGGGGAGCGCGGCGGCGCGAAGCGCAGCTCCACCGCTCCGGTCGTGCCGGGATACAGGCGCAGCGTCGCCGGCTCGACCGTCGTCCACGGTGCGAGCGGCCCCACCGGCTCGAAGCGGTACTCGTCCACCACGTCACCGGTGTTGCGCACCCGCAATCGCACCGTCGTACTGCTCCCCGCGTCCACGGTCGCTGAGGCGGGTTCGAGAGAAGTCCACAGGCTCACCCGTCGACGCTAAAGCGGGGCACGGCGCCGGGTCAGCGGACCGCGGGGCAGTGTGGGTGTCCTCAGGGGCAGAGTTGCCGGGGGGTCCCGGGCGGAACGTCCCCGGCGCGGCGTCTGCGGCAGGTCTTCCGGGCGGGCGGTTCACACGTCGCGGTGGAAGCGGTTCTCCTCGTCGGCGACGAAGTACCCGAACGCCTTCTCGGTGAAGGCCGGCCATTCGTTGTAGTGCAGGACGGGAGCCCGGCGCAGTTCGACGAGGATCTGCTTGCGGTGCGCGGCGGCGGCCGGATCGCCGTCCTGCTGCGCCGGGGCCGGGATGTCACGCGGGAGGAACTCGTTCTCCCGCGGCCACACCGGGTCCCGGCCCGCGAGGACCTCACCGATGATCTCCGCCGCCCTGGCGGCGAACTCCGCTATCGACGGGTCCAGTTCGACGAGGAGAGCGAGCACGTCCTGCACCGTCGTCCCGGCACCGACGACCCCGTCGGCGACCAGGGCCTCCCACAGTGCTCCCAGGTCCGTCTTGACGAGGACGGGCTGGTCCTTGTCCAGGACGGTGGAGAAGGCCACGAAGTGCAACACGGCAGAAGCGATCGCCTGGAGCGCCCCCCTGGCGCTGCCCAGCGCCGCGCCGGTCGTCTCGGGCATGTGCAGGCGCTTGGCCAGCTTGTCCGGGGAGAGCGCCTCGACCTTGCGGCCGACCGCCGCGAGCGCCGCGATCTCCTCCCTGGTGTCGTCCTTGTCCCAGTGCGGCTTCCCGACGCTGTAGAAGTCGTCGCGATGCTCCTCGTCGGCGTCGGCGTGCTGGAAGAGGCCGGGCAGCGCGTCCAACGGGATGTCGGGATTGACCTGTGGCTGCGCGCTGTCGTCCCGCTGGTAGACGGTCACGTACACGTCACCGACCTCGAACTCCCGCTCGTCGCTCATGAGGAACATGGCGGCGGCGACCTTGCGTATCTCCTTGATGGTCCGCGCGAGCAGGTCGGCGTCCGAGAACGGCTCGGTGACGAACTCCAGGTTGCCTCCGTCGCTGACCAGCTTCCAGGTCTCCCCGTACAGCGTGACCGGCACCTCCACCACCTCCGGCTCCGATCCCGACTGTCCCTCCGTGCGCTCGAAGAGCGAGTCGGAACCGGAGTCGGACGCCGTGGTCGACCTGACGGTGACCTCGCTGCGCATCTGCTGGAACTCGAAGCCGACCCGCGCGTCCGTCGCCACCCGGCGCTGCACCGCCGCGCCGTCGCCCGCCACGGGTGCCGCCGGCACCTCGGCCACGCCTTCCACGGGTGCGTCCGCGCCGGTCTCCACCGCGCGCTGCACGGGTGCCGGGCCGGACATGACACGGTCGGCGTTGGCCTCCGCGGCCCGCTCGAACCGGTCGCCCGGGTCGCTGACGCTGAGCCCGCCGCCGGTGTCGGTGCCGGCGACCGGTCCCCGGCGCTGCTGGAGAACGTGGGTGAGTTCGTGCGCGAGGGTGTGCTTGTCCCGGCCGTTCCAGACGACGTGACTGCCCGAGGTGTACGCCGACGCCCCGATCTCCGCCGCGGACCGCTGGGCCACGACGTCCGTGTGCAGGCGCACCCCGCCGAAGTCGGCGCCGCCGAACCTGCCCTCCATCTCGGAGCGCAGCGACGCTTGCATCGGCGTGCCGGAGCTGCGCAGAACCTGGTGCACGAGGGAACGCTGCACGGCCGGACCGTGCCCGCAGTTCGCGTCGTGCTCGTGCCGCTCGGCCTCGACGGCCGCCGTGACGGCGGCGTTGCCGGCGGCGCGCTGGAGCGCGAGAATCCCCGCGGCGCGCCCCGGCAGGAGCGGCGGCCGAGCCGTGCGGGCGCCCTCCGCCCTGTCTGCGGCCCGCTCGCTTCCCTTGTGCTGTGCGCGCACCCGCGCTCCCCTCGACGGCGGCTTCACCCGAGTCCTCTGTGTCCTGCCGCCACGCTCCCGGTTCTCCGCCCGGAGGGCGGGAGTTCGGCGGCACCGTCCCGGTCCTACCAGGGGGCGGGGCGGGCGGGGAAGGTACGCGCGGGCAGTCCCGGGGGCAGCGCGGCCGGTTGCCCTTCGGGGCAACGGGCCTGCCCCCGGTCCGGCCCCGCAGGACGTACCGCCGCCGGTTCACGCGCGTGAGGCTGAAGGCAGTCCTGTCTCGTACCCCTGAGGAGAGCAGAGCATGCCGTCCTACCTGTCGCCCGGCGTCTACGTCGAGGAGGTGGCCAGCGGCTCGCGCCCCATCGAGGGGGTGGGCACGTCGGTCGCGGCCTTCGTGGGGCTCGCGCCGACCGGCCCGCTGAACGAGCCGACGCTGGTCACCAACTGGAGCCAGTACGTCGCGAGCTTCGGTGAGTTCACCGACGGGTACTACCTCGCGCACTCCGTCTACGGCTTCTTCCAGAACGGCGGCACCGCGGCCTACGTCGTCCGGGTGGGCGGCTCGGCCGAAGGCGCCGCCTCCCAGAACGGCTCGACCGGCCGGACCCCCGCCGTGCCGGTCGAGTCCGCGGCCCAGGCCCAGCTGCCGGCCGCGGAACCGCGGCAGCTGGGCACGTTCGCCGTGACGGCCGTCGCCTCCGGCGCCGAGGGCCCGCTGAGCGTCGAGGTCGCCGACCCGGAGGGCGAGGGCCCGCCGGAGCGTTTCCGGCTCGTCGTCAAGGACGGCGACAAGGCGGTGGAGACCTTCGACGTCACGGCGAAGAAGGGCGGCCGCAACTACGTCGTCACGCAGGTCAAGGAACGCTCCAGGCTCATCACGGTGACCGAGGCCGCGCCGGCCGCGCAGCTGGTCCGGCCGGACAACCAGACGCTCGCCCTGCCCGCCCCTCCGGCCGCTCCGGCCCCGGCCCCGGGCGCGCCGTCGGGCACGTCGGAGGACGCGCACCCGGGCCCGGCCCGTTATCTCGGCGACTCCGCCGACCGCACCGGCTTCGGCGGTCTGGAGGCCGTCGACGAGATCTCCATGGTCGCGGTGCCCGACCTGATGGCCGCCTACCAGCGCGGGGCGATCGATCTGGAGTCGGTCAAGGCCGTCCAGCTCGGCCTGATCGCGCACTGCGAGCTGATGGGCGACCGGGTCGCCGTCATCGACCCGCCGCCCGGCATGAACGCCCGTCAGATCCGGGTGTGGCGGCAGGAGACGGCCGGCTACGACTCCAAGTACGCGGCCCTGTACTACCCGTGGATCAAGACGTTCGACCCGAGCACCGGCCAGAGCCGGCTGGTGCCGCCCAGCGGACACGTGGCGGGCATCTGGGCCCGCAACGACTCCGAGCGCGGCGTGCACAAGGCGCCCGCGAACGAAGTGGTGCGCGGTGCCGTGGACCTGGAGATCCAGATCACCCGGGGCGAGCAGGACCTGCTCAACCCGATCGGCGTGAACTGCATCCGCGCCTTCCCGGGCCGCGGCATCCGCGTGTGGGGCGCCCGCACCCTCTCCTCCGACCCGGCCTGGCGCTACCTGAACATCCGCCGGTACTTCAACTACCTGGAGGAGTCGATCCTGATCGGCACCCAGTGGGTGGTGTTCGAGCCGAACGACCACGCCCTGTGGGCCCGGATCCGGCGGAACATCTCGGCGTTCCTGGTCAACGAGTGGCGCGCCGGCGCCCTGTTCGGGCAGCGGCCGGAGGAGGCGTACTACGTCAAGTGCGACGAGGAGACCAACCCGCCGGAGTCGGTCGACGTGGGCCGGGTGGTGTGCGAGATCGGCATCGCCCCGGTCAAGCCGGCCGAGTTCGTGATCTTCCGGCTGGCCCAGTTCTCCAGCGGCAGCGGTGAGCTGGAGGAGTAGGCGCACCGCCGCCCCGTGCTCCGCCCCGCCCCCGCCCCTTCCACTTCTGATCCCTGAAGGACAGCGAACACATGAGTCTCCAGCCGGGTGACGCCCTCACGTCACACAACTTCGGCCTCCAGATCGACGGCGTGATGGTCGAGTACCTGGCCGAGGTCAGCGGTCTCAGCATCGAGCAGGACGTCATCACCTACCAGCAGAACACCCCCAACGGCCAGAACGTGGTCAAGAACCTGCCGGGTGTGAAGAAGAACGGCACCTGCACGGTGGTGCGGGGCATGACCCAGTCGGCGTCGTTCACCCAGTGGATCAACGAGTCCATCGCCGGCCACATGACCACGGCCCGGAAGAACGCCTCCATCATCATGATGGACTTCGAGAACAACCCGGTGAAGCGCTACCACCTGCGCAACGCCTGGTGCAACAAGATCGACGCGAGCACGGTCAAGGCCGGTGAGGCCTCCGCCCTCACCGAGACGGTGACCATCGCGTTCGAAGAACTGGTCATCGAGTAATGCGCCGCACGGCCACCAGGGCGGCCGGCGCGGTCGCCCACTCCGACGGCGACCCCGCGGACCAGGGCGGCACGGAGACGGACGCCCCGGCTCCGGTACCGGCCGCTGCGCCGCCTGCCGCGCGGCAGGCGCCGTACCAGCAGGACGAGTTGCGCACCGAGTTCCCGTTCCAGCTGCCGCGCGGCTACGTCGACGAGGCGGGCACCGTCCACCGGGACGGCGTCATGCGGCTGTCGACGGCGCGCGACGAACTCGTACCGCTACGGGACATGCGGGTCCAGGAGAACCCGGCGTTCCTCTCGGTCGTCCTGCTCGGCAGGGTCATCACCCGGCTCGGCACGCTCCCGATGGTGCACGACGGGATCGTGGAGAACATGTTCGCCTCCGACCTGGCGTTCCTCCAGGACTTCTACCGCCAGATCAACGCGGAGGGCCACACCCGCGCGGCGGTCGAGTGCCCGCACTGCGCCGAGTCCTTCGAGGTGGAACTCGGCGGGAGCCGCCTGGGGGAATCGTGACGTACGCGACCGACCGGCTGCACGAGGAGATCGCGTACATCGCCTACCACTTCCACTGGAGCATGAGGGACATCCTGGACCTGGAACACCGCGACCGCCGCCGGTGGACGGGCGAGATCGCGTCCCTGGTGACGCGCGCGGCGTCGGAGGGCTGACGGGTGGGGCTTCTGGACCGGCTGCGCGCAGGCGCGGCGAAGCGCCGGACGGCAGACGCGGCGGAGGCGCCGACCTCCGCGTCGGCACGGCCGCATCCGGCCGACGCCCCGGCCGGCCCGCCGTCCGGAATCACGGGCGCCGGAGGATCCGGTGCGGGTATGCCGGGCGCCGGGCGGCCCGGTGCCCAAGGGTCCGGTGCGGGTATGCCGGCTGCCCGGCCGCGCGGTGGCGGGGCGGGGGTGTCCGTGCCGGCTCCGGCCTGGCCAGGGCTGGCGCCTATCCGGCGCAGCCTGGCCGCGGGCGCGTCCGGTGTGTCGGACGCGGCCTTCGGCGGTCGGCTGCCCACATGGCAGAACCCGTCGTTCACGGCCACGGCCTCGCCCTCGGTGCTCGACGGCCGTGCCGCCGCCGGGCTGACCGGCGGCACGCCCCGGCCCGCCCCGGCGCGTCCGGTGGCGGGCCTGGAACTCCCGGCCGGGGGACTCCCCCTCGCGGGACCGGCCCCGGCGGTTCAGCGGGCTCCGGCCGTGCCGCTACGGCTGTTGCCGCCGACGGTGCCGGGTGGCCCCGTTCCGGCCGCACCGACGGCTCCGCGCCGCGTCACCACACGCGTGCCACAGGCGCGCCCCGCCCCGGCGGCGGGTACGAGCGCGGGGCCCGGTGGGGCTGTCGATGCGGGTACGGACACGGACATGGGCACGGACGGAGGTGCGGGTGCCCCCTCGGAGGGGCGCGCCGGAACGGCTCCGGCACCGAGTCCGGCTCGGGTCCAGAGGAAGCGCCTCGGGCCGGACCCGGCCTCCGGGACGGTGGCTGCCGCCGGACCCATGAGTTCCGCGGCGGTCCCGGCATCGCAGTGGGCCGCACGCCCGGACGAGGCCAGGACCGGAACCGGGAGCGGAGGCGGTACCAGGACCGGAAGCGGCCCCAGTGCGGGTGCCGGAAGCGGAACGGGTGCCGGTGCCGGTGCCGGAAGCCGTACGCGTGTCGGTGCCGGTGCCGGTACCGAATCCAGGACCGATGCCGGTGCCGGTGGCAAGGCCGGAAGCCGAACCAGTGCCCGTACCAGCGCAGCTGCCGCGACACCCGCCGGTTCCGGTGCCACGACACCCGCCGGTTCCGGTCCCGGGACGGCAACCGGGCATGGTGCCGGGACGGCAACCGGGCACGGTGGCCCGGTCTCCCGCACCCCCTCCCCCACCGTCCCCCTCTCGGCCCCCGCCGCGGCCGGTCCGGCGCCCGGCGTGCGGCGGTCGGCGGCCGTGCCCGAGGGGCCGGCAGCGCCGGCCGTGCCGGGCTCCCCGGGCACGCCGAACATGCCCGGAACCGCGGAGGGCCCGGCCGTCGTACGGCCCCGCCCGTCCGCGTCGTCGGCGATCACGGCGGTGCCACCCGCGTCCGGCCTGCGGGCACGGACCGCCGGTACGGCCCCGGTGCCGTCGTCACACTCCTTCACCAGCGCCCGGACCGGGACTCCCCCGGTGCAGCGCCGCACCCTGCCGGTGGCACATCGGCTGTCCGCGCCTCCGGACTCCGGCGCGCGCCAGCCGGTAGCCGCCGAGGACACGAGCGGGGCGGCGGGGCGAGCGGGTCACCGGGACGGCGGTGCCGCGCCTCCCGGCCCTTCGGCCGCTACCGCCAAGGCTCCGGCCCCGGCCGCACAGGCACCCGCTTCCACGCCCGACCCCGTCCAGCGGTCCGCCGGCAGGTCCGAGGCGAACCCCCCGGTCCTGGGCGGCGGGAACAAGACCTCAACTCCTCCGGCGCGGGCCGCCGTCGAGGCGTCCACGGACACCGGCGGGCCCACCGCGCCCACCCCCGCGACGAGCGGCCGTACGACGGACACGCCCGCCTCGGCGGCACGACCCGACGCCCGCCCGAAGGGATCCGCCGACGCCCCCTCCGCCCCACCGGGCCCCGGACTCCCGCTGACGGGCACCCCTTCCCGTCCCGCCACCCCGGCTCGCCCACCGGCCACGGGCGCCTTGGCCGGCTCACCCCGCGTGCTGCGCGGCACCTCCGCCCACGGGGCACCCCGCGCGGGTCTCGGCGCCCCGCTCCCGTCCCGCCCGGCCCCGCCGACGACCCCGCCGCCGCGTCCTCCGCACGCCGGCACCGCACCTGAGAAGCCGGCTTCGGCAGCAAACCCCGCCGCTCAGGCTCCGGTTCAGCGCGCCGTGGGCGGAGCGGCCGAGGACGGCGCCACCGATCCGAGGCCGCCACGGCCCGCACCCTCCACCCGGCACCAGCCCGCGGAGCGCCCGCACCCCGACGGCAGCCGGGCGACGCGCCCCACCGCTGACGGCGGCGAGCGGGATCGCGAGAGCCGGAGCCGGCCCGGGCCCGGTTCGCCGCCGCACGGACAGCCGCCCTCCCTCAGGGCCGGGACGGACGACGGATCCCGGCCCGCGACACCGGTCCAGCGCCGCTCATCGGACCGCCCGAACGAACCGACCGGAGCCACCCGGCCGACGCGAACGACCCGAACACCCGGACCGACCCCGTCGACCGGCACGGACACCGCGCCGACGCAGCCCGCGGGTCCCGCCCCGGACTCGTCGAACGCCCCGGCCCGGCTCCCGGTCCAGCCGGCCACGCCGGCCCCGGTACCGGGAGAGCCTCACGTCCAGCACCGCACGTCCCCCTCCTCCGCACCGGTACCCGCCGGCACCAGCACTGTGCAACGAGCCGTGTCCGCCCGCCGGAGCCCGTTGGGCGCGCCGGTGCCGGCCGTACCCGCCGGTGCCACCCCGTTGGCCGCCCCGGCGGCTCCCGTTCGGCCGGCTGCTCCTCCGGCTGCTCCCTCGGCCAGGTCGGCGCCCCCGCTCCCGGCACCGCCGGCGCCCCCGTTCGCCGCCGTTCCCCCGGGCGCGCCGGGCACCGGACCGGTGGCCCCGGTCCCCGCCGGGCGCCCCGGCAGGACCGCCGGGGAGCCCGGTCAGGCGGGTCCGCCACCCGTCCAGCGAACCGCTCGCGCTGCCGCACCCGTCCCCCGGCTCGCCCCGACGGCGACCACGGTCGGACCGGCGGGGGCACCGGGCCCGGGGACCGCCCCGCCTCCTGCGCCACCGACCGCCGGGGCCGGCACCACGGCCGATACCGGTGCCGGTACCGCGCCGCCTGCCGGGCCCCCGGCGACCGGCGCGTCCGCGGAGCCGTTGCCCGTCCAGCGGTTCTGGCGGAAGCAGGCGTCCTCGTCCGGTCGTCGCGGCACCCGGGCGACCGGTCACTCCGCCGTCGGCGCACTGGCCTCGTCGGCCGCCGCGACCGTCGCCACCGACCTGAGCCGGAACTCCGGACCGGCCGGTGGCCACCGCGCCGAGGCCCCGCCGCCGTACACCGCCCGACCCGCGACGCCGCCGCCGTACACCGCTCGGCCCGCGACGCCGCCGCCCCCGTACGGAGCACCGCCCGGCGGTCCGTCCTCCCACGGGACGGCGCCGCACGGGCCTCCCCCGGTCCCGCCGCCCCCGTACACGGACGGCGGCTCGCCCCCCGCGTACACGGGGGTCCCCGCCGGCGCCTTCGACCCGAGGGAGCTGACCGACTTCCAGCTCGACGAACTCGTGCACCGCATCATCGGCCGCGTCACCCGGCTGATCCGCACCGAACTGCGCATGGACCGCGAACGCGTCGGCCGGCTCCGCGATCCCCGCCACTGACAGACCAGTGACACCACTGACAGAAAGGTCCGCCGCGATGTCCCGCCAGGACCCGGGCTCCACCATCTGGTTCACCCTCAGCATCGACGGCGAGAGCCTCGGCTACTTCAACGGCTGCCAGGGACTCTCGTCGCAGGTGGAGGTCGAGCAGCGCCAGGAGGGCGGCAACAACGGCTTCGTCTGGCACCTGCCCACCCGGGTCACGTTCTCCACGATCCGGCTGACCCGTCCGCTCACCCCGGACACCACCAAGGTGGCCAAGTGGATCTCGTCGGTGCAGACCGGGATCAAGCGCCCCACCGCCCAGATCGCGGCGCTGCGCGCGGACGGCTCGGAGGTGGCCCGCTGGGGCCTGATCGACGTACTGCCGGTGAGCTGGACGGGACCCACCCTGGACCCCGCGAGCCCCGCCGTGGCGACCGAGGTGCTGGAGATCGCCCACCACGGATTCACGGACTGAGGGGACGGCACGACATGGCGAAGGGCAGCAGGGGCGGGGCCGGCAAGAGCCTCGTACGGGCCACGCTCGCGATCCACGAGCCGCCCGTCGGCACGAGCACCACGCCGGGCGGCATCATCAGGACCTTCCGGTTCGACTTCAACCCGGCGCAGCTCGCGCTGACCCGCCGCGCGGAGTGGAAGTCCACGCCCGCGCAGGTCGAACGGGACGGCTCGCTCCCCGAGTTCATGGGGGCACTGCCGCGCGAGATGAGCGTGGAGATCTTCCTCGACTCGTCCGACGAGCCGGCCGGTAACACCGTGCTGAAGAAGGTCGAGTCGCTGCTCGACTGCTGTGAGACGACGGCGCGGAGCGTCGACGCCAAGCAGCCGTCCCCACCCTGGGTGGTGCTCCAGTGGGGCTCGTTCTCCACGGCGCGTTTCACGGCGTACGTGAGTGAGGTGGAGGCGAGTTACACCCTGTTCGGCACGACGGGCGCTCCGATCCGGGCCACCTGCCGGATGCGGCTCCACGAGATCCCCGGGCAGACCCTGGGGCAGAACCCGACCTCCGGGGCGCTGAAGGCGCAGCGGGTCCACCGGGTGGTGGCGGGCGACTCGCTGCAGTCCCTGGCCTGGCGTGAGTACGGCGACGCGACCGTGTGGCGGGCCATCGCCGAGGCCAACGGCATCGACGACCCCTCCCGTCTGCCGACGGGCACGGAACTGGTGCTGCCCGCCGTCGAGGAGGTGCGTTCCTGATGCCGAAGTCCGCTTTCTCCAATGTCGTCGACGTGCGGATCGGCGGCGCCAAGCTGCCGCCGGAGTTCGCCCGCGCCCTCGTGGACTGCTACGTCGACCAGGGCGTCGGGGTGCCGGCCGCGTTCCGGCTGACCTTCCGTGACCCCTACCGGCTGCTGCTGGGCAAACTGGGCGTCACCTTCGGCACGAAGGTGGTCATCACGCCGGTCGCCGACGGGCAGGGGGCCGCCGATCCGCTGCTGACCGGCGAGGTCACCGGTCTGGAGGCGGACTACGACGGCACCGGCACGTTCACCGTGATCCGCGGCTACGACGCCGGTCACCGCCTGCTGCGCCAGCGCCGGGTCGCGGCCTACCGCAACCAGAGCGCCTCCGACATCGCCCGGAAACTGGCCACGCAGGACGGGCTGCCGATCGGCCGGATCCAGCCGACCCGGACCGTCTACGAGTTCATCAGCCAGTCCAACGTGACCGACTGGGACTTCCTGGCGCGGCTGGCCGACGAGAACGAGATGGTCATGTCCGTCGACGCGGAGGGGAGGTTCCAGTTCGTGCGCCCGCGCGAGGCGGCGGGGGCGCCCTCCCCCGACATCGGCGGCGACCGGAGCCCGTTCGTGCTCCAGGCGGGCCACGACATCCTGCGGCTGCGGTCCGCGGTGACCGCGGCCGACCAGGTGAGCCGGGTCGAGGCACGCGGCTGGGACGTGACGACCAAGAAGAAGCTGACGGCCAGCTCGCGGGCGAGCCTCAATCCGGGCATCGGGATCGGCACCACGCCGGCCGCCGCCGCGCGCAGCTTCAAACCGGCCCGGCTGGTCGGCACGGACACGCCCTACGACAAGCAGAGCGAGGTGCGGTTCGCGGCCGACGCCCTCGCCGACGACGTCACCGCGTCCTTCGCGGAACTGGAGGTCGCGGTCCGCGGAAACCCCAAGCTGCGGCCGGGAGTTCCGGTGGCGCTGGCGGACGTGGGCGCTCCGTTCGAGGGCAAGTACACGGCGACGTCGGTACGGCACGTGTTCGGCGACGGCACGCACTACGAGGCGTGGGTGACGGTCAGCGGGCGGCAGTGGCGGTCGCTGTACGGGCTGGCCTCGGGCGGCGCGGACACCGGCCCCCGGCTGCCCAGCGTGGCCAACGCCCTCGTCACGGACGTGCAGGACCCGCTGAAGCAGGGACGGGTGAAGCTCCACTTCCCCTGGCTGGACGACGCGTACGTCAGCGACTGGACGCGGACCGTGCAGCTCGGCGGCAAGGGCGGCGGCGGGGTGTTCCCGATGGACGTCGGCGACGAGGTGCTGGTCGCCTTCGACCGGGGCGCGCTGGACCACCCGTTCGTGATCGGCGGGCTCTACAACGGGCGGGACAAACCGACCACCGTCAAGGACGTGCCGCTGCACGACGGGCTGAAGAAGCAGGCGGCCCGGCACACCGTCGCCGACCGGACCGGCAACCGGCTGGACCTGCTGAGCCAGCGGACCGGCGGCCGTAAGCAGGGCGTCCGGCTCGCCACCGGCAACGACAAGCTGGTGATCAACCTGGACCGGACGAAGACGGAGATCACCGTGGACAGCAAGGGCGCCGTGAGCATCAAGGGCGGCCGGTCGGTGTCCGTGGAGGCGGGGACCGACCTGTCGCTGAGCGCGCGGCGGAATCTGAGCATCAAGAGCGGCGGCATGCTCGACATCGAGGGGCGCGGCCTGGTCAACGTCAAATCCCTCACCGGGGCGGTCACCGTGGACGCGTTGGGCGCCCTGACCCTGAAGGCGCTGGGCGCGGCGTCGATCACCGCGAGCGGCAGCGTGCAGATCACCTCCATCGCCAACGTGGGCATCCGTGCCCTCTCCGTCCCGATCGTGGGCGCGCTGACCTCCAACGGACTGGAAGTGATGGTGGTGCCGGTATGAGCGGGCGCACGGGCCGCCCGGAGAGGCGGGTGGGTCGCTGATGGCCGAACAGTTCGTCGGCTCCGGCTGGTCGTTCCCGCTGCGGATCGGCCCGACCGGCGGTATCGCCCTGGTCAGCGGCGAGCGGGAGGTCGAGGAGGCGATCCGGCTGGTGCTGTCGACCGCGCCGGGCGAGCGGCCGATGCGGCCGGACTTCGGCTGCGCGATCCACGACCTGGTCTTCGCGCCGGTCAACGAGCAGACCGCGGGCCGCATCCAGCACGAGGTCCACCTCAGCCTGGACCGGTGGGAGCCGCGCATCGAGGTCGAGGACGTCGAGGTCACGGCGGGCACGGACCGGAGCGTCCTCTACATCGACGTCCGCTACTCGATCCGCGGCACCAACAATCCGCGCAGCCTGGTCTTCCCCTTCTACGTCATTCCGTCCCACGACGAGCCGGGAAGCGACTCCCCGGCTCCGGAAAGCGATCGCTGATGGCCCTGCCCTCCCCGAATCTCGACGACCGCCGTTTCCAGCAGTTCGTCGACGACGCCAAGCGCTACATACAGCAGCGCGCCCCGGAGTGGACCGACCACAACGTCTCCGACCCGGGCGTCACCCTCATCGAGACGGTCGCGCACATGGCCGACCAGATCGTGTACCGGCTCAACCGGGTGCCGGAGAAGAACCACCTGGCCTTCCTGGACCTGGTGGGGATCACCCTGTTCCCGCCCACGGCCGCGCGCACGCACGTGACGTTCTGGCTGTCGGCCCCGCAGGAGGAGCCGGTGCGGGTGCCGCCCGGCACCGAGACGGCCACCGTGCGCACCGAGAGCGAGGAGGCGGTCGTCTTCGCCACCGAGCGCGATCTCACGATCGTCCCGTGCGCGCTGCGGCACCTGCTGGTGCAGCACCGCGGCGAGGCGGCCGTCGACCGCACGCACGACCTCGCCGACGAGGACAAGGACGTGCCGTGCTTCGCCGAGTCGCCCGGCGTCGGCGACAGCGTGCTCCTCGGCCTGACCGCCGCCGTGCCGCACTGCGCGCTCGCCCTCGACCTGGACAGCAGGGTGGACGGTGTCGGCGTCGACCCGCGGCAGCCCCCGCTGGTGTGGGAGGCGTGGACGGCGGACGGCTGGCAGCCCTGCGAGGTCGACCGGGACGGCACCGGCGGCCTGAACCGGCCGGGCGAGGTGGTCCTGCACGTTCCCGGCGGGCATGTGCTGTCCCGCAACGCCGGCCGGGAGGCGGGCTGGCTGCGCTGCCGGGTCACCGAGCCGCTGGCCGGGCAGCCCTTCTACACGACCTCACCGACGGTCCGCTCGGCCGAGGCGTTCACCGTCGGCGGCACGACGACCGCCGTGCACGCGGAGACCGTGCGCGACGAGGCGCTGGGCGAGTCGACCGGGCTGCCGGGACAGCGGCTGCGCCTCGCGCACGCGCCGGTGGTCGGTGACGAGCCGCCGGTGCTGCTCCAGACCGCGGAGCACGAAGGGTGGGCGGACTGGCGGGTGGTGCGCGACTTCGCGGCCTCCGGGCCGTCGGACCGGCACGTCACGCTGGACGCCGCGACCGGTGAGATCGCCTTCGGGCCGGCGGTGCGCGAACCGGACGGCTCGCTGCGCCAGTACGGGGCGGTCGCCGCGAAGGGCACGCCGATCAGGGCCCGCCGCTACCGCACGGGCGGCGGCCGGGCCGGCAACGTGGCCCGGGGCGCCGTACAGATCCTGCGCACCTCCATCCCGTACGTCTCGGAGGTGGCCAACCGGGAGGCCGCGCGGGGCGGGGTGGACGGCGAGACGGTGGAGGAGGCGAAGGTCCGGGCGCCGATCACGCTGCGCGCCCAGGAACGGGCGGTGACCCTGCGCGACTACGAGGAACTGGCGCGCCGCGCCGCTCCCGAGACCGCCCGGATCGCCTGCCTGGAGGGCGAGGAGAGCGAGCACGGGGCCTACGCGGTCCGGGTGCTGGTGGTGCCGCAGGCGGTGGCCGATCCGGGCGGCCGGCTCCGCTTCGAGCAACTGGTGCCCGGGGACGGCCTGCTGGAGCGCATCACCCGGCACCTGGACGAACGCCGTTTGATCGGCACCCGGTTGGCGGTCGGCCCGCCGTACTACCAGGGGGTGACGGTCGTGGCCACGGTGCACGCGTTTCGCGGGGTGGACACCGACCGGGTCCGCCGGGAGGCGCACGACGCCCTCTACCGGCATCTGGATCCCCTCACCGGCGGTGCGGAGGGCGCCGGCTGGCCGTTCGGACGTCCGGTCCAGAGCGGCGAGGTGTTCGCGGTGCTCCAGCGGGTGCCGGGCGTGGAACTCGTCGACGAGGTGCGGCTGCACCCGGCGGATCCGCTGACCGGCAAGCGCGGCGACGCGACCGACCGCATCGACCTGTCGGCGCCGTCCCTGGTGTTCTCCTACGACCACCGTGTCCGGGTGATCGGGGACGGCTCCTGATGAGAGGCTCCATCGACGGCCTGGGCTCGTCCGCGCCGATCGGCATGATGCTGCCCGCCGTGTTCGCCGACGACGACCTCGCGCAGCGGTTCGTCGCCGGGCTCGACGACGTGCTGGCCCCCGTACACAGCGTCCTCGACTGCCTGGACACGTATTTCCGGCCCTCGCTGGCCCCGCTCGACTTCGCCCGGTGGCTGGGCGACTGGGTGGGGGCCGAGACCGAGGGCACGGAGCGGGAGCCGCTGCTGCGGGCCGCCGTGGCCGCCGCCGCCCACCTCCACCGCATCCGGGGCACGCGGAGCGGCCTGGTGGAGGCGGTGCGCCTCGCCTTCGGGGTGCGCCCGGAGATCACCGAGAGCGGCGGGGCGTCCTGGAGCGCCAGTCCGCTGGGCGGGTTCCCCGGCGAGGCCCGGCCCGCGCTCCATGTGCATCTGCGCCTGCCCGACCCGACCCCCGCGGACCGGCACCGTCTCGACACCCTGGTGGCCGCCGCCCGCCCCGCCCACATGCCGTACGCGGTGCGGGTGACCGCCGTGGACCGCGCCGATGCCGACGGTGCCGAGGGCGCCGTACCCACCGAAAGGACCTCCGAGCGATGACGACCCCCCAGAACTGCGCCGAATGCGGCACCCGCGCGGAACCGGGCCAGTCGTTCTGCGACGCCTGCGGGGCGGTGCTCGGCTGGACGGACCGGGCGGCGGCGCGGGCCTCGGCCGGTTCTCCGGCTGCCGGGACGACGGCCCGCGCGGGAGCGGACGCCCCTGCCGGGGCGCCGGGGACCAGGCCGGAGGGGCGCCCCGCCGACGCGGCGGCGCCCGCCGCGGGGACCGGGCACTCACCGCGCACCGGCGACCCGGGAGAGCCGGCGGCCACCGACCGTCGGCATGACGGGAACGCCCACCGCGCGGCGCCCGCCGCGACCGGCGACGCCTCGCACACCTCGGACGCTGCACGGACCTCCTGGCACACCTCGGACGCCTCGGCCGACACCGGCAGGCACGGCGCCCGGGCGGCGGCTTCCCCGGACACGGCACGGGACCCGGCGCACACGCCGCACACCGGCCGTCCCGGAGCCCCCGCGTCCGCACCGGCCGCCCCACAGCGGGCGCCTCGATCCGGGACCGCGCCCACCGCACCGCTGCCCTCGGCGGCACCCCCCACGCCCGGCTCCGGCGGCGCTGCCGACGACGGCCTGACCGACCGGGCCCGCCGTCTCCTCGTCCCGGTCACCGACCCCGAGGCCCGTCCCGACGCTCCTCCCTCCGTCGACCCGGTGCTGCCCGGACGCCCGGAGCACCGGCGCCCGCAGACCGTACGGGCTCCCGGGGAAGAAGTCGGCGCGCACGGGGGCACGCCCTGCCCCTGGTGCGCGACGCCCAACCGTCCCGAACGGCACTTCTGCGCGCGTTGTGCGATGCCCATGGCGGGCGAAGGGCGGCCGGTGGTGGCCGGGCGGCTGCCGTGGTGGCGGCGGCTGCGGTGGTCCGGCGACCGGGAGACCCCGTGGGCCGGCGACCGGCCGCGACTGCGCCGCGCCTTCGACCGTGTCCTGAGCTGGCTGGGCGCCGCGCTGGTGCTGGCTCTGCTCGTCGTCCTGGTCGTCAACATTCCCAAGGGCGCGCAGGCGACCCGCGACCACTTCGCCAAGCGCGCCCCGGTCGCCCCGGACAGCTACAGCGCCTCTCGTTCCTTCCCGGGCCACAAGCCCCAGTTGGCGTTCGACAAGCTCAACAACACCTGGTGGGGGCCGGGGGTGGCGGACTCCGGGCAGGGCCAGTGGATCGAGGCCCGGTTCACCGAACCGACCCGGCTGCTGGACCTGCTGATCACCCCGGGCGAGTCGATCCGCCCGGACCAGCTCTCCCGGTCCGCGCTCCCGCACCGCGTGGAGGTGCGCGTCACCGGCGCGGACGGCAGGACGACGACCCGGGGCCTCAACCTGGACCAGGGCGCGGGCGCCCAGCGCATCTCGTTCCGCGTCGGCAAGGTCACCGCGGTCCGCTTCACCCTGCAGTCGGCCTACCAGCCGTCCCCGACCAAGCAGGTGGCCATCGCCGAGATCGAGTTCTTCGGCCCGTCCAACGCGTCCTGACGGTCTCTCCCCCGCGCCTTCGGGGAGCTACGGTCGCGGGGGGGGGGGGGGGGGGGGGGGGGGGGGGGGGGGGGGGGGGGGGGGGGGGGGGGGGGGGGGGGGGGGGGGGGGGGGGGGGGGGGGGGGG